>JBIJBT010000084.1:0-10819 GCA_044345055.1 Bdellovibrionota bacterium | reverse complement strand
AACGGCAGCAAAGGAAAAGGAGATCGGTGGTTTTGGTGGTGGCTTTTCGGTGCAGATGTGGGGCGGTGCTGAACCTCGCTTCGATCGCGCCGTAACCTTTGAGGCTTCTATCAACGTGACCGAATTTGGCGAAGAGACGAAGGTGCGTGCGGTCTTCCAGCGCCGCGTGATAGATAATTTCGGAGCACCATCTTCGGTAGATCAGATCGAAGACCCTCGCTTTTATCAGGAGTTTTTCTACAAAACTGATAAAAGTCTCTTTATTGAGCGCGAGGGTTTGTAGGAGGGGGCACGGGAGAGTGCGGAGGATTAAAGGTTTCGCTTATGCTCGATCTGACATCATTTGATAAGGCACTTAAAAGTCTTGAGCGTGCAATTGTGCGTGCTCAAGACTCGCTCGAGGATGAGGAGCTAAGGGACGCCGCTATTCAGAGGTTTGAGTATTGTTTTGAATTGAGCTGGAAAATGCTCAAGAGACAGCTTGAGGAGGAGGTGCCAACTCCTGCGCAGGTTGATGCGATGTCTTTCAAGGAGCTGATGAGGGAGGGGTTCGAGCGCGGGTATATCGACGATCCTGAGGCGTGGTTTTTATTCAGGACGCATCGCAATATTGTTGCTCACACTTACGATGAGGGAAAAGCGAGGGTTGTCTTTGGCTCTGCGGTAAAGCTACTACCTGTTGCGCGTTCTCTATACCGAGCCCTAAAGGAGAGGAATGGGAGCTAAACCGCCCGGGGTGAACGCCAAGCAGGCTCAGATCGTTTTTGATATATGTAAACAGGAGCTTCCATTCAACGAGGTCTGGGTGTTTGGGTCGCGTGCTGGGATCCATTACAAGCCTCACTCCGATCTCGACCTCGCAATAATCGATCCTCCATCTGTGTCAGAGGAGGCTCGCAGTCGAATAGAGGGTGCATTCGAAGAGAGTGACCTCCCGTTTCGGGTCGAGATCGTCTTGTGGAGTGAGCTTCCTGAGGCACTCCAAAAACAGATACTTTCAGCGCACAGTAAGCTTCGTCCCTAACCAGAAGTCCCAGTCATTCGCCGCTCGTCTCTGAGAAGTGGTGAATTGGCCCGATAATCCCGCGTTTTCGGTAAAACGCCCCTCAGAGCCTCTTCCAGCGGCTGTGCTTATGCGGGGGAACCTCTATAAGTCTGAGATTTAGAGGAAGGGATAGGCCGTTATTAATGCGTTGCAAGATGATGGTTTTATTATTCGCAACGCCGACAAAGAGCTCGGGTTTGTAACGGCAGCAAAGGAAAAGGAGATCGGTGGTTTTGGTGGTGGCTTTCCGGTGCAGATGTGGGGCGGTGCTGAACCTCGCTTCGATCGCGCCGTAACCTTTGAGGCTTCTATCAACGTGACCGAATTTGGCGAAGAGACGAAGGTGCGTGCAGTCTTCCAGCGCCGCGTGATAGATAATTTCGGAGCACCCTCCTCGGTCGATCAGATCGAAGACCCCCGCTTTTATCAGGAGTTTTTCTACAAAACTGATAAAAGCCTCTTTATTGAGCGCGAGGGGTTGTAGGGGCGAAGCTGCTCACCGCGTAAAAATATCGCTGATCTGCTCAAGCGCCCACTCGAGATCGTTTTTTTCAATCACTATTGGTGGTGCAAAGCGAATTGTGCAGACGCGGGTGTCTTTGCACAGGATTCCGCGATCTTTGAGGCGATGGCAAAACTCTTTTGCTTTACCCGAAGATGGGCGAATGTCGACCCCGATGAAGAGACCGCGGGCGCGAATTTCGGTTATGTGGGGGGAGTTCATCGAACGGAGGCCCTCTGCGAAAAATTCTCCAAGCTCAGCAGAGCGAAGGTCGGGACGCTCGTCGTGCATTATCGAGATAACTTCACGAGCGATCGCGCAGGCAAAGGCGTTTCCTCCGAAAGTGCTTCCGTGGGAGCCTGGTACAAAACGATCCATAACAGCGGCTTTACCGACGAGCGCAGATATCGGCACAACTCCACCACCAAGCGATTTGCCGATAATGTAGGCATCGGGAATCACCCCTTCGTGATTGCAGGCAAAGCGTCGTCCTGTTCGGCATAGCCCGGTCTGTATTTCATCAGCAAGCATGAGGACATTGTGGCGGTCGCACAGCTTTCGTATCCCCTGCAAGAATCCCTCAGGTGGAATAATAATTCCTCCTTCACCCTGAATCGGTTCAAAGAGAATAGCTGCGGTGTTGGGAGTTATCGCCGCTTCAAGAGCTGCGATATCGCCGTAAGGAACTAATACAAAACCTGGAGTGTACGGACCAAAATTAAGCCGGCTCGATTCGGCATCGCTCATGCTGATGATAGTTGTCGTTCTGCCGTGAAAATTGTTGGCAAACACAATAATCTCGGCGGCATTCTGAGGGATATTCTTAACCTCGTATCCCCATCGTCGGGCCGCTTTTATCGCGGTCTCGACCGCTTCGGCACCTGAGTTCATCAGCAATACTTTGTCGAGTCCACAAAATGCTGCAAGCTCCTCGCTGAGTGGCGCAAGCTGGTCGTGATGAAACGAGCGGCTCGTCATCGTCAATCGTCGCAGCTGCTCTATCCCCCGCTCTATTATCCGAGGGTGGCTATGACCAAAATTTACCGCGCTGTAGGCAGCGAGTAGATCAAGATATTTTCGCCCCTCAACATCCCACAGCCACGCCCCCTCACCGCGGGTGATAACTACATCGAGCGGCGCGTAGTTAGCAGCGGCGAACTCGTCATTAAGGGCGATATAGTCTGTGCTAGTAAGTCGAGGTGAGTGGTGAGGTGCAGCGTTGGGTAGTGGTCTCATAACGCAACAAAAATATTTTTTCGAGGACAGATTAGCCCCGTTTTATCGGTTCAGGAGGGTAGTTCAGCAAGAGCTGAAATACCGTATTTGGATAAGTGCCCCAGGGGGTGGGGATCGCGAGGATTGAGTGAAAGATAAGTTTAGAGTGTACCTTTATGGTAGCACGGTGAGGGGAGTCGGTGCTAGGTGTTGCGCTTGGGGGTGGGGTGGTTCTTGTTAGGCTTCTGGTGGTTTAAGGTGAGGTGGCAGCTTTGCTAATGCTGCGTCTAGCTGGTTTTTTCTAAATGCGACTATATTATTTGCAGCTCGTTTATTCTCTCCAGACAGCTGATTCATCTCTCTTAGAAGCTCGCTGACCGACATCCCAACGATAAGCGGGGATTTCTCTGCTGTTGAGAGACCGCTAATTTTGGGCATCTTTAAATCGGTTAAAAGAAATTTGGTCGCTTCTCCTGGAACCCCAACTAACTTCACCATAAACTCAAAGCCCTCTGAATAAAAAACCACCACCCCTCTATTCCATCAAAACCTGTCCAAAACCTCGGATAACCTCCAACCCTTCGCTATCGGTAACGGCACGATCAAGATTTTTCTTAATATTTTGGACTGTGGAAAATAAAATTTTTTGCAAATTTTTCAGCGGGAATGATTAGCGGAGGGACCGGTTGAGGAGCGGCAATAAAAAAAGGGCAGGAACCTTGAAGGTTATCCTGCCCTTATAGTGCGCTGGTGCGCGAAAAAAACCGGCGTTAGGCGCGGAGAGGTCTCCCCATGAACCTGTGCAGGAACCTCTGCAGAGGAGACGCCTTTTCCCAGTCGAGGCGGTCTATCACCTCATTGGAGACCGAGCCTGGGGGGAGGACTTCTATTAGCGCCAAGAAGCGCTGGCAAAGCCATCCGTCGCTCGGTGCCTTCATCTCGTTCAGGATGGGGACAATCGAAGCGACATCTGCCCCATTCTCCTCCCGATTCAAAAAAAATCGAGAGAGTGCTTCGCCTCTTATTCTCACCGGAAGGTGAGGAAAAGAAGCTATGCGAACGAGGCCAGTGGCGGAGAATAGCTTGGCTTCCCAAGCATCTACCGCCCAAGGCCATCTCTCCCACGCCACGCGCTCTCGCGCCTCGGGGAGGAATTTAGGATCTACCCCCTCGACTTCGAGAGAGAGAGATTCCTCTCCGAGAGCGGCGAGGAGAGCCTCCTCGAAATGCTCTCGGAGCTGGGGTGCGACCCCTCTCGAGAGCATGTCGATGGCAGCGTAAACCGCCGCGTAGTCGGAATCGGATATGATCCGTCCGACCGCCCAATGCAGGTCCTCCTCTTCCCCGCAAACCGCGAGGATTCGGGCTTTCGCCCAAGAGGAGTCCGGCAATTCCCGAAAGCGTGGGAGTAGGTCCCTGCCCAGCTCCGGATTTTTTTTCACCAACTTTATGGTGAACTCCCCTAAATCCCAATTGTTTGGGATTTGGGGGACGAGTTTGGCGAGCCCCTCCGGATCCACACTAAGGCTGATAAAATTCAGCCCTCGAAGACCCCTTGGGAGAAACTCATCACGAAAATCGAGATGGTCCATGGACCCTCTCAAATAAAGAACTCGGCAACCCTACTGACCGATTCTCCTGAAGTCAACCGCACATCCCGCAAGAATAAATGCACCAACCACTTCACATCATCCCAGTCACCAATGTGGACCTCGTGGAAATAGAATTTTTTGGTTATTTTTGGGCGAATATGATTGGCGGTGGGAGCCGACGAGGGGGGCGCTCAGTATTCTCAGGCGGGAGCAGAGCGAGCGGGATAAAAAAAGGGCAGGAACCTTGAAGGTTAACCTGCCCCTTAGGATGGTCGCTGCTACAAAAATGAGCAGACAACAACAGCTACCACCAACCCCGTGGTAATACCCGCTACCCCTATAGCCTCTATCCGTCGTCCCTGAGACCACAGATAAGGCACGAGGTCTTGTGACTCGCCAACCCTCTTCCCGACGAGGATGGCGACGAGGAAAAAAAAGAGAACCTTGAGCATTGCTTAAAAGCAAGAGATTCGGCTCCGAAAAGTCAACCCCTGCCCAAAAAACCTCCCTCATTGTAAATGCACCAACCACCCCTCTCCTCAGCAAACTTCCTAAACACCCCTTGCCCCTCAACGTTCTAAGCGTTATGCTCTTAACGTTCGTAACGTTAAGAGCATAATCCCATGGAACTTTCATTACTTAACAGGAAAATGTTGGCTGGCTGCGGTCTTGAATGCGGGGACCTTCCGGTGTGGGATGCGCTTGGGGGGCAGAAATACCGATTTGCGGTTAACTTTGGTCTTGCTGATCTACCCGATGAACCGGGGTTAATTATCCTCCGTGGTCCTCGCCAGTACGGGAAGAGCACTTGGCTCGAATTTCAGATTTCGCTCTCGTATGAGACGCATGGTGCCGGTTCGTGTTTCTATCTAAATGGTGATGATATCGCCGATGAGGGGGAACTCTTTGAGCAATGCGCTCAGATTGTCTCCCTATTTGGAAGCGGCCCTGTTAAACGGCTCTTTATCGATGAGATATCGTCTGTCCACAACTGGCAAGGTGCGATTAAAAGACTTTGGGATCGGGGATTATCGCGAGACGTGCTCATCGTCACAACAGGTTCGCACGCGCACGATCTTTTGAAGGGAAGTGAGCTTCTTCCCGGGCGAAAAGGAAAGCTTGCTCGTTCCACTTTCCTTTTTACCCCCATTTCATATCGAAGCTTTTGCGATGCGGCGTTTTCAAGCGAGACGCAGCCTCCGATTGCCGATCGTATCGCAACCTATCTTCTTTCAGGTGGTTCGCCCCTTGCGTGCAACTCGCTCCTCGAGCATGGCACTATTGAGCCGTTTATTATTCAATTGGTTCGAGACTGGATATTCGGGGTAATTGGAGGGGCTGGACGTGATCGAGGTACTGCACTTCACATTATTAACGAACTTCATTTAAGAGGAGGATCTGCCGTCAGTCTGACAAAAGTATCTCAAGAAGCGGGCGTTGCGAATAATACAGTAGCTCTTGGCTACATCGAGCTGCTTGAATCTGCCCTTTTTCTACATCGATCTTATCCTTTTGATCTAGGAAGAGGAAAACAGATTGCTCGTAAGGAATCGAAATTTCCCTTCATAAACCTACTCGGTGCCGTCACATTTTCTCCTCAGCGGCTCCGCTCGGTCGGCGATTGGCACCGACTCCCTGAGAGCCGTCAAGGAGTATGGATCGAGTGGCTTGTGGCACAAGAGCTTTGGCGTCGTGCGATGGTTAGGGGCGATAGATTCGATCAAACAATACCTTTCATTTCTTCTGGCGATCGGGAGATCGATTTCTTCGTTAATGATATTGCTTACGAGGTAAAGCGGGGCAGCGCGACGGCTGATGAGTTTGTATGGTTTCATCGAGCATATCCGAAAAAACATCTCGTCGTTATCTCTTCATCACGCTTTGAGACCCGTTGGTGCACGGGAGTAACACTTGAGGATTTTTTGTTGGGTGCGGGTGAATGAGGGCCCCCATTTCATTCCCCCAGTGCGGACCTCGACGAAATCTTATAAAATCTCTCATCGACTCATCGATACGGGTGGATATTCGCTTGTCTGCCGCGACCTGCTCTCGTCATTACTGTCGTTACATTCCTCTGGACAACACCATGAGCTCTCAGCCTCCCGCCTCTTCCTCACTCTTAACCTATGCCTTGGCAGCCCTTCTTGGAGCCATGTGCCTGGCTCCATTGTCTCCCAGCGCCGTTGCCGATCCACGGATTGCGAAGATTCTGCCCACCATCGCTGAACGTGTCTCTGAGCGTACCCTCTCGAATGGAATGCGGGTTGCCTTTTATCGGCGAGGAAGTGCACCGGTATTTTCTGCTGTTCTTGCAGTGCGAGTTGGTGGAGTTGATGAAAAGGCTGGATCTACCGGTATATCTCACCTCCTCGAACATATGGCGTTTAAAGGGACACCAGAAATTGGGACGAAAGATTATCTTCGTGAGCGACCTTTATTAAAAAAACAGGAGCGATTGCGCGAATTAGCCAAGAGCCGCGCTCTAACTACGGATGAAAAGGGTGAGCTCGAGCGGGTTGAGGCGGCTCTTGCTGAGGTGTGGTTGCCTCAACAGCTCGACCAGGAGCTCGATAGGCGAGGTGTTGTTGGATTAAATGCAACGACGAGCAAAGAGCTGACCTCTTATTTTTTAAGTTTGCCGCGGGGCGCATTTGAATATTGGTGTTGGCTTGAATCTGAACGGTTAATTCATCCAGTGATGAGGCTTTTTTATCAGGAGCGCGACGTTGTGCTCGAGGAGCGTCGGATGCGGTATGAAAATGATCCGAGCGGAAAGCTTTATGAAGAGCTTCTTGCGACCGCCTTTACGCAACACCCGTATCGTCAGCCGGTTATTGGATATGAAAAAGATCTGCTGGATCTTAAACCGAGCGCTCTTGCAGAATTTCATAGGAACTACTACACGGCAGATCGGATGTCGCTTGCGGTAGTAGGAGATGTTGATCCTGAGCGCGATCTTCCAATGATAGAGCGTTATTTCGGTAGGGTTCCGGCAGGAGGGGGAGTCGTTGATAATCGGCCCACAGAGCCACCGCAAACCGAGGAGCGGACTTTAACTCTCCGGCTTCAGGCGGCGCCAGAGCTCGCCATCGCTTATCATAAACCAGCCTATCCCCATCCCGATGATCCACCGATTAGTGTTCTCGAGGAGGTGCTCGCGGGGAGCACACTTTCGCCGTTGTATCAGGAGCTTGTTAAACGCCGCGGTCTTGCTACTGGAGTTAGTGTTTCTGAGGCGCCGGGATCGCTTGATCCGAACTTAATCGTGTTTTCAATTTCTCCGAGATCAGAGGTTGGAAACAGCCCGAATCTTGCCGCATTTAATGAGATTATTGATGGCGTGATTAGCACAGGAATTGATCCCCGTGCGATTGAGCTTGCAAAGCGAAGTATCGCGCGTGATTTTCTCGATAATCTTCGCTCGAGCTCATCGATAGCACAGACACTTGCCTCATCGATGACCCTCTACCGCGATTGGCGACTGATGTTTCGATGGTTCGAGGAAACGATGGCGGTAACTCCAGCGGATGTTAATCGAGTCGCTGCACAGTATCTGAAGCGAACTAACCGGACCGTGGCAACGATCGAATCGGAGGTGGCATCGCGATGAAACAGGATAAAATGACAAATAGCTCCACATGGTCGCGGCTTACTTCGCGATGTCGCATCCTCAATCTCACGGGACGTTCGGTATTTGCTCTTCTAATTGCTACTACTCTATTCGGATGCTCGACAAATCACCCAATTCAATCGCCACCTAACTCTGGTCTTGAGCCAACTAATTTTATCCCAGTAGAGCCAATAA
The DNA here is from genome assembly GCA_044345055.1 of Bdellovibrionota bacterium. GTDB lineage: Bacteria > Bdellovibrionota_C > UBA2361 > UBA2361 > OMIW01 > OMIW01. Next base: position 2,660 of record JBIJBT010000084.1, on the reverse strand, counting down.
GCTGGGTTGCGCCGAATGGCGCGACCGTTTTCTATCTTCCCGATGAAGAGCTTCCTCTTGTGTCGCTTTCTGTTGCATTTCCTGGTGGCAGCTATCGGGCGCGCAGCCCTATGGCGGCGCGGGTGATGGGGGCGTTGCTGCGGAGAGGTGGTGCTGGCGAAATGTCGCGAGATGCGATCGATCAAGAGCTTCGTGAGCGCTCGGCCTCTATCGAAACCTCGGCAGATGGTGAGGCGGTTTCGGTTTCAATTAACTGTCTCAAGGGAGATGAGGGTCGAGTTGTGGCGCTGGCGCGCGCGATGATCGAGCATCCAACTTTTTCTCAAGAGGAGTTCTCCCTCATGAAAAAGCAGATGCGTGAACAGGTGATTCGGCGCAGAGACGATCCCGATACGATAGCGGGGCTTGTTTTTGGGCAGCTGCTTTATGGTTCTCGTTCGCCCTACTCAGATGCAGCCACTGTTGCTGATATCAATGCGCTTTCGAAAGAGACGATAATCTCTGAGCATCGACGATTGCTAAGTCCCTCTGGTGCGATAGTTGCGATATCAGGAGCACTCTCAAGGGAAGAAGTTGAGAGGCTCGTTGAACAGCTTCTCGGAGGACTACCTCAGCCACAAGAAGAGATTGCTCAATCACCATTTCCAGCCGTAAAAGGGGAACCTCGACCAGGAGTATATTTTATTGAGGGCCCCTTCTCGCAGGCGACTATCTTGATTGGGCATTTAGGGGTGCCGCGACTCTCGCCCGACCTGTTCGATATTCTAGTCTTTAACGATATCTTTGGCTCAGGTTCGATGAGCTCTCGACTCTTTGCTGAGGTTCGCACAAAGCGTGGACTAGCTTATGTTGCGGCCGGCGGAATCTCCCCCGGTGTTGTTAAGGGAAAAAATTATCTCTACGCGCAGACAAAATCCTCTTCTGTTGGGGAAGCAATTGATGCATCGGTCGGTGTGCTTACAGAGATGCAAAAGGGAGCTCCGCAGCTTGATGAGGTTAGCGATCGAAAACGTGCAATAACCAACTCATTTGTGTTTGCGAATCAATCGCCATCAAGCATCGTAAGCCGTCGAGCAACGTTCAAGCTTCAGGGATATCCCGCCGATTACGATAGCCACTTTCTCAACAAGCTTGCGACAGTAACCCCGTTGAGTGTCCAGCAGGTGGCGCAGAAGCGATGGGATCTCTCGGACCTTGTTGTGGTTGTTGTTGGAGACAAGGCAGCTCGTGAGTCATTGGCGAATGCTCATTTTCTCAAAGAGCGCACCGAAACATCTCAGCGGCGCATCCCGATAACCGATCTTACTTTTCGCGAAATCGGGGCAGGTCCGGGGATTCGACGGTAAAAGGTGGTCTCTCCCGTATCGAGGGCTCGCGCGATATCGAGTCAGTATGTTACGGTTGAGAGGTGATGAGGGCGGGCGTTATTAGTTAACGAATCCGAGTTCGGCAAAGGAAATGGTGACATGTTTGGCGAGTTGATGAGGTTCCGTTCGGTGTCATCGGTGTTGCTGGGTGCAACGCTTGCCCTCACTGCGTGCGCTCGCCAGAGCGTTCAGGGTCCTGATCAGCAGGGATCGGGGATGATCGTCGGCGCTACGACGGGGGCTGCGGCTGGGGCATTGACTGGCTTTCAGTTGACCTCAGTGGCAGGCCCAGGCGCGTTCGCGGGAGCGGGATTGGGGGCCGTTGCAGGGGGCATAAAAGGAGCGATGCGAGATGCTCAGCAAGATTCAGAGCGTCAGCTCGCATATGACATAGAGCGAGCAGAGAGTCAAGAGAGAGCATGGTCTCTGCTTCGCGAACATTACGAGAAAAGGGCTGGATTATTTCCAGCTCGCGATATCTTCCCTGCAGATCTTTTCTTCTTCGGTGACGAGAGAACGCTCTCGAAGCAAGGTAAATCGCTGGTTGAAGGTCTTGCGCGTTTAAATAAAGAGCGAATGCCTTGGTCTCGTTTGGTTGTCGCGTGCTACATCCAATCATCAGACCCCAATTCTGTTTATGCTCGAAGGCTCTCGGATAAGAGAGCTCGAGAGATTGCAAAAGCTCTTATTCGGGCGGGTATTGAGCCTCGTCGCATTGAGGCGCGTGCGGTCGTAATAGATAAACCTCTATCGCGAGATCCCTCCGATCTTCCTGATAGATACAGTCAAGCAGTTGAACTCATAGTAAAGGATAGGTAATTCGTATGGCCCCAAAAAAGGAATCAAAGCCCAAAGAAAAACCCCCTGAAGAGATCGTGACGGAGTTGAAAACTCAGCAAGATCTTAAAACGTTTTTGACACAGGTGCGTCAAAAGATGATCGAAGAAGCATCGCCACCAATTTACACCTTGGCGGCGATTAATTTGGTCCTAAATCGAGCTGATATTTACGAGCTGATGACACCCGAATCAGAGGAAATTGCCAAAGATATATGGACGCGGTTGAAAAACCGGGGTATCCAGGTAAGAAACCCCCCGCTCCTATTTGGAACTGAAGAGAACCAAGAAAGCGTTCAGTAATAAATTCAAGTGAATATATGTCAGGGGTCCAATGCCATTGGGTAGCTGGACCCCTTCATCGAAAACTACTATGACTCTTGCCGAAGAGTCATAATTTGAAGAGTGATTAACTCAAGAGAGATAAATCGAGAGCCCCTAACGTTTAATCGGCATT
>JBIJBT010000157.1:0-3033 GCA_044345055.1 Bdellovibrionota bacterium | reverse complement strand
GGTTCGCCCCCAGAATCGCGTCCCTCTTCCCCAAATAAACCCACCCCCTTCGATCCCCGTCGCACGAGCTGGATTGCAGAGCTGGAGAGAACGAGAAATCGGATTAAAAGGAAAACGGGGATCGACCTCGATATTGAGCTTGCAAAATCGCTCTGTCGTTCCGGCTCACTCGATCGGTGCGAAGAGGCGGTAGCACGGTTGCAGGAACAGGTTACTGCTCTCTCTGCGTCCTCCTCTGCCCCTTTAACGCCACCAACTCCTCCTTCACCTCCACAATCAAATACCTCAGTTATCATCTTAACGCAGCCGCACCATCGCTACCGACCGAACCCCACCTATCCTCCACCGATATGGGAGACACCGCGTTCGCATCAGCCCCGCACTCCGCATGAATTCGCCCTTCCGGGAGAGAATATGGCACCCACCAATCAACAAATACCCTCCGGCGCCGAGCTGCTACCTGATGACTAAAATTTGTGTTACCTTTTCCCGAATCGGTAACGAGCCGAACCACTCTAAAGAAGAGCTTTTTTTTGCTCTTAGAACCAGCTATTCCTCGAGGTAAAAAAGACGTATGAAAGCCACTAATCTCCGAAAAGGCACCGTTATCATCTTTAACAACGCCCCTCAGCGGGTTATGGATTTTCATCACCACACTCCGGGGAATCTCGGCGCACATATCAAAGTAAAGCTCCGAAACCTTATCACTGGCCTTCAAACCGAAACAAAATTTGCTTCGACCGAAGAAGTCCGTGAAGCGGATGTGTCGAGTTATAAGGCAACCTACCTCTATCAAGATGGTGAAGGGTATCACTTTATGACCGCTGACACCTATGAACAGTATGTCATCAGCAAGGAGACGCTCGGCGAGGCGGTTTATTTCCTGCAAGATGAGATGGTGGTCGATGTAACGCTCTATAACAACGAGCCGATCGGCGTTGGCCTTCCTACCACGGTAACATTGACGGTCGTTGATACCGAACCAGAGATGAAGGGCGCAACGGCGAGCAATTCACCGAAGCCAGCAAAAACAGATACCGGGTTAAGTCTCTCTGTGCCACCATTTGTAAAGATTGGCGATAAAATCGTGGTCAACACAGAAGAAGGTACATACCTGAAGCGGGCTAACGACTAATCGGCGCAGCAAACCGAGTCGATTACGCCATCGGCGAGTAACGCACGACGATGGCGCGCGTCACTCGCCGATGTGAAGGTGTTAGCCGCTACCACTACTCTCCGATTACCCACCCGAATCGAGCGAAAATGGCACAAAGCCCCTCCTCCTCCACCCCATCCCCCTTAAAGGGATTATTGCTCGGTTCGTGGGAGTCGACGATCGGAGCGCGTCTCCGTTTCACTGTTTTTGTAATCCTCTTTATCGTTTCAACGATCAGCCAGCTCCTTGTTCCCTTTGCGATTGGCTACACCTTCGCGACCCTCACCACCCGCGGATTTTCGGAGGAGGCGTTTCAGGACAGTCTCTGGGGAGTTGCTGCTTACACAGCGCTTCGACTTCTCCACACCTTCTCTCATCACTTTGCCCGCTACCTCCAAACGACAACCGCGTACTGTTCGCGGATGAACACACTAAATCGGATCTTCGCGTCGTTGATGAAGTTCCCTCTTTCGTGGCATATCGGAACCCATTCCGGGGACAACCTGAGCAAACTCAATCGGGCCGCCGGCGCGATCGATCAGATGATCGGCACCTATGTGTGGCAAATACTAGAGGGAGTCATCAAGCTGGTCGTTGCGAGCAGCTACCTTTTTGCGCTCGACCCGAAAGTTGCCTGCACCGTCGTTCTGATGAGCATCGTGACAGTGCTCAGCATGATCTACTTTAATAAACGGCTCGCCGAAGCGATTCGCCGAAACAACTCCTTTGCGAACAAAATAAACCGCATCTGCGTCGACTACCTCTTTCATGTGGTAACCGTAAAAACGCTCTCCCTTGAAAGCTCTGCAACCCAGTACCTTCAGAAGCAACAGGACGAAGGATACGAGCACGCAAAACGGATCAGCCGCTTCAGCGAGCTGAAATGGGGCTCAACTTCGGTCGGCTACAGCTTAGTCATAGGCACCTCGCTGCTCATGTATCTCTATGGCCATCGCGACCCAACGCAGCCCTTCAATGTGCAACAGGCCTATGTGTTGCTCGATTATCTCGATAAGGTTTTCCAGGCAATCGGCTCGTTTACCGCGTACTACGGCGGCATTATCGAATCGTCGGTTGCTTATGAAGATGGACACGCCGTGATTCATCAAGCGGCGAGCATGAAACCACCCCAAAGAGCCGAGGAGTTTGATCCAAACTGGTCGACCCTCGCGATAGAGGACCTCACCTTCTCGTACGCTACCGGTGAACACAGCGGACTAAGAGAGCTCTCCCTTGCGATTCGAAGAGGTGAAAAAATTGCGCTCGTTGGGCCAAGTGGCGGCGGAAAATCAACCCTTCTCAAAAACCTCGGCGGGCTGCTCGTTCCATCTTCATATCGGATGAGCACCGATCGTCAAGAACAGGTCCTCATAGACGACATAGCGCATCAAACGCTGCTCGTGCCACAGGAACCTGAGATATTCAGCGAAACGCTCCACTATAATTTAACGATGGGGCAAGAATTCTCAGCTCAGGAGATCAACCGTTTCGTTGGATTGGCGAGACTCAATAAAGTGATTGAAAAGCTCGATAACGGTATTGATTCAGATCTCGCGGAGAACGGCCTGAATCTCTCAGTCGGAGAAAAGCAACGGGTCGCACTCGCCCGCGGCCTATTAAGAGCGGAGAGTCGGGCAATATTGCTGCTCGATGAGCCAACATCAAGTTTGGACCCCCGCACCGAGAAAGAGATATTTGTCGGAATTATGTCCCATTTTTCCGAGAGAACGATCGCCGCAGCGGTGCATCGGTTAAATCTGGTTCAGCTTTTTGACAAGATCGTTTATGTAGCCGCAGGGAAGGTTGAAGAGTTTGGTGGGTTTGATGAATTAATACAGAGAAAAGGCGCTTTTTTTAGGGCTTGGGAGGATTATGAG
>JBIJBT010000156.1:0-3056 GCA_044345055.1 Bdellovibrionota bacterium | reverse complement strand
GGACGGAGCGAAGCGACGCCATCGTGTAACGGTTCAGGTGGAATCTGACATGTAGGCGTTAGAGGTCCCGCTACTCGCTCACACGCAGCTCGAAAAAGAGCTGCTCGCAAAATCGACGACGAATCACTAACCGGAATGAGCTTCTCGTCCTTCATAAACACTGTTTTAGGCTGCTTTTTCGAGCGATTGAAGCCTCGAACCCTCCGTCTTGCATGGTGGTCACTAATTCATCCCTCATAACCGACGAGGCAACGCCGGAAGCCTACTCATGCTCCTATGCCTTGCTAAATCTCCTCCGCTTTTTTCAGCGATCCCAACGGAGTAATCGGGCACCACCCGACAAGGGCAGTGACCACGGCCGTTACGGCATGTCACCGAGGATACCTCTTAACTCTCCCCTCCTCCCCGACCGATAAGCTTGGACCTCTATACCTCTGAGCAATAGAGGAAGCCCAAGGTCTATTTTCTTCATTTCGTCTTATTTTCGCTGGACTGAGAGTTGTCACGACACAAATCGATGCAAACCACTTCGACAAATATGCGTGATAACAATAAAATAGTACTGTACATACACTACTAGAACATAGTAGTATACTTCTATGGAGAAAGTTTTTTTTCAGGTAATACAGGCCTACGAGGCGAAGGTGGCGAAGCTAAACAAAGAGCGAGCCTCTGGTCCTCTTTCCAAGCTGTTAGTCACTGTGCTCGGCCAGCAGGGGCTTTTGGTGAGAAGCGATTCCTTACCCAATCTTAGTTTACTCGCCACGACTGACTTTGACGGTCTCCTTCGAGGCGAGGTCCCCACTGAGGACATCTTTAAGGTTTGTCTGCGCGATGCTGACCTCACTTACGACGAACAAAGCCAATACATATGGCTACCGGATGACACTTCCTATGAGGAGCTGTACGACTCTGAGACAATTCGCGTAACGAGCCCTCAGCCCGTCTATCTAATCGTGAGCAAAGCCGTAAAAGCTCCCGAGAAAAACAAGCAACTCGTTATCGACTCAATCAGCGAATTCGGCGAATCGCTCATCGAGCTTCTTGAAAAGTACGGCGCAGACATTGACTATTTTCTTGGACCCAACCCGTGAACAATCGTCACCAAGATATAAAAGAAAAGGCCGATCAACTGCGCAGGAAAGCAGATCTAACGAGATCGTCTAACGAGTATCAGCGAGTCGTTGGGGTACTCTCTGGTCTTGGATTCCTGGTAGCACCAGGCGTCCAACCACTTCCTCGCTCAAAGGTGAGCATCTCTCTGGCCCTTGAGATTGGCGCCATTGAACCCAGAATCCTTGAGGTCCTCCCCGCTGCCGCGCTCTCTTTCCCTCGTTCTTTTTTGTACCTCGACAAAGCGCCTCAGGCGTTCATCGCAGTTGTTAATGCACTAAGACTGGGACATCAGGGGCCATATCTCGGAGCCATTCCCTTTGACAAGCTGCTCGAGGCAGCAAATCGCCCGGTAAAGGACCGGCGAAGAAAGATGGCAAGCGATCGGCGATTAAGTAAAACGTACCGCTTTTCTCAAATTACACTAAGAATCATTGCGGAGCGGGCTCGGCAGGAGGGGATTACTCATACTCACTATATAGAGCGCTTAGTCGCTCGAGATCGAAACGACATTGCCCCAGAGGAAGAGATGCCGCTACGCTGAGGCGAGAGCAGCTATTGTCCAATCTGGTGTTCAAGAACCGAATCAAGCGGCGACCCCGAACCTCCTCTGCTCAGAGGCGTAAATGTCCGGGAAAAAGACGATACCCCCACTCGATAAACCGGATTATCACGTAGAGAAAGGTGAGTGCGATATGTCTAAAATCAACAACATAGCTATATTTTAGATACGAAAAAATCACATCACGACAAAAAAGCATCATAATTTTGTGTATTCTGTCGATATTGTGTATAAAAGCTAAAATAACCATTATCGAGGTAATATGGCTATCATAATGAACTCAACCGATGCCCAAGAGAATTTTGGGACAATGATTAACAAAGCTCAAAGGGAGCCTGTGCGTATTGAGCGCCACGGTAAGCCCGTAGCCATCGTTCTTTGTCCAGAAGATTTTGATGCTTTAATCTCGGGTGAGTTAACTCATGCTGAAAAACGCTTCTTTTCTCTCAATGCCGAAAAGTGGGAGGCTTTTATGGTTGCGCTTGATGCGCCCCCTAGAGAAACTCCACGCTTGAAAAAGCTTTTCCAAGAAACAACCTTCTTTGAAAAGTAGTTAATTTTTCCATGACTTCGACCATTGAAAAGCTTTCCCCTCTCCATCCTGTTGCCTCTTTTGATTGTGGGGAAAGTGCGCTTAACAATTTTCTCTCTGGTTTTGCCTATTCAAACCAGCAAGCAAATGCCTCAAAAACCTATGTAGGTCTTCATAATGGTGATATTGTCGGGTTTTATACACTTGTCTCTGGGGCAGTAGCCTACGATGAGGCTCCAGACAGAGTAATAAAGGGACTTGCCCGTCATCCTGTGCCAATCATAATTCTTGCTCGAATCGCTACAGCGAAAGCTTCGCAAGGAAAAGGAGTTGGAGCCTCCCTTCTCAAGGATGCAATGAAAAGGGCAGCGTCTGCTGCCGATATTGTTGGAGCTCGGGCTCTTGTTGCTCATGCAAAAAATGATTCGGCACGATCTTTTTATGAACGGTTTGATTTTATCTCTTCCCCCACAAACCCTCTTCATCTCTTCCTTCTTATGAAAGACTTGCAACGCTTTATTAAGTAAGCCCCTCTCTGCAATTCTGTAAGCCTTCGATCCGAACCTCCTTATCTCAGAGACATAGAGATCTAGACTCCTATCCCAGTTTGTAATATGTAATTATTATTACTCAATCAATTAAATTGATTCTCCATACTTACACATGTAATATAACAGTAGCGGTTGATATAACCGAATAATGATTATTACATATACTCGATGCAAACAATCAACAAGCTCAAACGAATAAAGAAGTCTCTCTTCTCTACAGCGGAGGCTCATCGGGTGGGGGTGTCGCCCCGAATGCTATCGTACTTGGTCGAGCACGGTCATTTGGAGCGTAGGACTC
>JBIJBT010000024.1:0-34795 GCA_044345055.1 Bdellovibrionota bacterium | reverse complement strand
CCTTCAGCGTCTCGGGCTTTGAGAATCTCTTGACGACGCTCTTCTAGGCGACGGGTCATCAATAGGGCGTACTCTCTTTGAGAGAGATGTTCATAGCCGGGGAGTCTTGCGTATTCGAGGGTGAACTCCTCGAGGAAGTCTTTCTTGTTTACCTTTTGACCCCACCGAGTGGCTTTGTAGTAGGCGGTCCAGTTCATTACCTTGAATTTTCGCTTTATTCCCCACACCGCATCGTGGAAGCAATTGTAGCCGGGGTAGTCGGAGATTTTTTCAACAAGACCATCTTTTACTGGCTGTAGGACGGTGTAAAAGAAGTAGTTCTCGATATCAGAGTGACCACCGAGAAACTCGTTTGAGTATCTCCTTCCCCAGACTCCACCGCCCGAATATGAGGGTGTGTGTCGGGGAACGGCGCGGGCTATTGTGGATTTAAGATCACGCAGAAAATGAGCGCGATTCTTTTTGTTGTTGTGTGCAACGATGTGTAGGTGGTTTCCTTCGATAGCAAAGCCGTAGAGGGTGATTGTGCGCCGAGTGGCGTATTTGGCGGTTAGTCCGAGGATACGATGCTCGAGCGATTCGTTGTTTACGAACCAGAGGCGAGAATCTCTGGTTCGACTGGTGATAAAGTCTGAGTGTTCGTTTGTTTCTATGCGCGGATGGCAGCCCATCTGTGTTGTCCTCCAAGAGAGAAAAAAGATCTCTCTGTGATCGACACAATGGGGAGGAGAGTTGCTAATCAATCGGTAATTTTTTTAATAATTGAGAAGAAATCTACCGGACCTCTAAACCCCTTTACACCAGAACCTCTACACCTCTGAGCAAAGGAGGGGGGCGAACTTTTTCCCATCATCGGATAATAATTGCTGCCCATGTCTAATTCTAGACATGGGCTATCAAAGGTCTCTCACCACTGCGGTTGTTCGGTGATACCCTTTCAAGCAAGCAAATATTGCTTGCCACAAACTAATATTAAATACAATTTTGCAGAGGTATCGAGTCAATGTTGAGTGGAATGTCAAAACAAATGGCTCAGACAAATTCATTAGATAACGATAAGTATGAAGGACGTAACTTCATTTTACCTCTGCCGTCAATAAATGATAAAAGCAGTCGTGGAGGGCCAATCTTAAATGGCTGGGGTGCCAAGGACCCAAAAGCTGATTGGCCGCCCGATGTCGTAAAAAAATTTCAGAAACTAATAATAAAATTCAACAAAGAAAACCGGGGTGAGATGGTTTCAGCGCACCCGAAGGATTGGGAAATAAGTGTGTCCACAAGTTGTACGCAAGATTTGGCGATAGTCTACACTCCACGCCTGAAGAATCTCTCCGACTTAGTCCTCCCGCCGCCCCTCCCCTAACTCCTAAACCCGTGCTATACCCTCAGGCACCAAAATCCCCTGTACCCTATACCCCCACACCCCGCCACCCGCATGAACCTCCTCGCCATCACCACCACCACCGATCTACCCGAGGCTCATCTTCTTGCCGGAATGCACAAATCTTCCGACATCAACGTCACTATCCTTGGAAACCTCTCACCTGCTCATACCGAGATCCTCTCTTCAGCGGGTGTCAACATCATACCTCTTCCTTTGCCAAGCCGAATCTCGCCTCACGTTATCCGAACCATTCGCGCGACGGCAAAGCAATATCGGCCCGATATTGTCCATTACTTCTCAAATCGCGCCCTCTCGAATGGACTGATTGCACTTCGTGGCTTTCCCGCCCGACACGTTGCTTATCGGGGGGCGATGGGGAATGTGAGTCGATGGGACCCGCTCTCATGGATGACCTATCTGCATCCACGATTGGACCGAATAATCTGTGTATCGCAGGCCGTTGAGGAATACCTTGCCTCGGTTGGAGTCTCTCGAAAAAAACTGCGCACGATATACAAGGGCCATCGTCTCTCGTGGTACAACGATGATGTTGATCCAAAAAAAGAGCACTCACCCGAATTTTCACCCTCGCCGAACACAACCGTTATCGGATGCACTGCAAATATGCGGCCCGTAAAGGGGGTCGACCTTCTTCTTAAAGCGATGCTTCGTGTCCCAGAATCTATCCCGCTACATCTGGTTCTGATCGGTGAAATAAGAGATCAAAGACTTCCTAAATTAATTGAAGCGGTCCGCTCGACGCATCAGATTACAACGCTCGGATTTCAAAAAAATCCAATTCCATTTCTTAGACAGTGCGATCTTTTTGTGATGCCATCGCGCGATCGCGAGGGATTACCAAAAGCCGTTATCGAGGCGATGACGCAGGGTGTTGCCCCGATTGTGACCTCGATCGGCGGAATGCCAGAGCTGGTTCTCAACAATCAGTGCGGCATTGTGGTTGAACCGGAATCACCCCACCAACTCACTGATGCGATTATTTCACTCGCCACAAATAAACCACTCGCGGCAAGCCTCGGCGCACATGCACAGGCCCGAATAGCCGAACACTTTTCAATAGACACCACCATTGCAGAAACGATTTCAACTTATCGTGAAGTACTCAACCAACGACTCTAGCGCTCAACCTCCTCCGCCATCGGATCCCCCGTTCTGCCCGTCAACATTTTGGTTATCGTCAAAGCTCGATCAGCGGGCATCAGCGATAATATCTGCCCCATCCGCTTCTCCGGCATTCGCTCAAGGAGCGCGAGGGTCGTTGTAATATCGAGCTGTCCAAGAAGCGCAGCGGCCTCTGGAGGATTCATCGAGCCGTATACATTTGCTAGCTGTCCAACCTGAGCCTGCTGCTTTTTATCACCCTGCTCTCGATCAGCCTGTAACATACCGGTAAGCTCACGAAGCTGCGCCAAACGACCCGCAAATTCCCGCTCACGCTCCGCAAGATCTTTCTCTCGATCATCGAGTCGACGGCGCCGATCTTCTAGTTCAACTCTTCGGCTATCAAGACTTTTAAGAAGAGTCAGTTCGCTCTCACTATATTTGGGTCCAACCTCTTTAATAATCGTTGCCTGCGCTGGCAGCGTTGCACCCCAGCCCGCAAACTCAGCTCCACCTACTAACGCCCGCACCATCGCACAGGCTCCAACAAGAAGTGCCGCAGCGATCTGTCCCCTATCGAGCCCAGCCCGCTGCCGCTTTGCAATCGCCGGAATATTACCCAACTGCTGAGTCGATGGTGGTAGCTTATCCTTCTCTGCGGCCCCCGCACCTTGCAACACTGAACGCATCGTTTGTTGCATCTGACCGTAAAGCTCAACAGCCTCCTCTCGTGTCATGGTAGGTTTTTTTTTCGTGGTGGCCATTCCGATCTCCAAAACATCGATGCCGAGAGAATAATCGCTACCCCCTGACAAAAAAACTACCGTTCAGCGCATTTAATTCAGGACAATTGCAAAGGCTGTGCCTGTTCTGAACACCAACCTCCATCCCATAAAAAACCTATCGATCGTCGCCTGCTCTTAGTTTCATTAAAACACCTAATTCATCCAATTCAGCTATCTCCTGGCGGCTAACCTCCTGTTTATATTCCTCTCGGTATCGCTCCTTTAGCTTCTCAAGTACTCTCACACCCTGTTGTTTTTCCCGATATACAGAGACCAACTCATCAACAACCCGTTCCTGCTCGGCGATCTGATCGGTCAGTTTTTCGATATGAATCTTTGCGCCCTCGCCAAAAAGGGCTCGAATCGCAAGCTCCTCAGAAGATATTGTACCAATGATAGGCCCAGCGAGATCGATTGACTCTTCAATAGTTCGACGCTCCTGTTCAAGAGTTGACAGAACCAACCGCTCACGGATTAGAGCTGCCTTTGCCTCATCAAGCTGTGTATTGCGGAACCGAAGAACTCGCTCAAGACGGAACCGAAATCGCTTCATGTTATTCCGTTACAATGTAACACGCCTAGGCTGTTATTCTTAAAACCTCACCAATTCAATACTAAAGGAGCATTTCTTACTCATGATAAATTGTTACACTTTATCATATTAGCTGAGAACCGCTACCAACATTACCCGTTACCTATAATCGCTCGCAACGCCTGTCTCGTCTCCTCATACGGAGTACGCTCACCTGCATATTGCCGAAGAAACTTCACAAGTCCGTGATGAAGAGCTATCGCTCGATCGATTCGTTGATTTGTACCCTCTTTGTATGCGCCGATAAGAACCAGATCTTCGACATCACGAAACTCACTCAACACCTCTCGGGCTTCTCGCGCGAGTGCTTTTCCTTCATCATCAACGATATCGCTCATCACCCGCGAAATACTCTCAAGCACCTCAATCGCCGGGAAATGTCCTTTATGAGCGAGTTTTCGACTCAAAACAATATGTCCGTCAAGAATACCTCGTACTGCATCAGCAACCGGTTCGTTCATATCGTCACCCTCGACAAGAACGGTATACAAACCAGTAATTGAACCCTCTCCCCCATCTGTACCCGCTCTTTCAAGAAGCTTTGGCAACATCGCAAACACTGATGGCGTGTATCCTCTAGTGCTCGGCGGTTCACCTACCGCTAGTCCTATCTCACGCTGCGCCATCGCCAATCGAGTGACAGAATCGAGCATCAATACAACCCGTTTACCCTGACTACGAAAATACTCCGCATAACTTGTTGCAAGATACGCTGCACGAAGCCGCAATAGAGCGGATTGATCTCCTGTCGCCACGACAACGACCGAGCGAGCAAGCCCCTCGGGACCAAGATCGCGCTCGATAAATTCCCGCACTTCGCGACCACGCTCACCGATAAGACCCACAACAGCGATATCGCTTGAAGAGTGTTTCGCGACCATGCCAAGGAGCGTTGATTTTCCAACTCCGGAGCCCGCCATTATTCCTACTCGTTGCCCAGATCCAAGAGTAAGGAGTGAATCGATTGCCCGCACTCCAGTTTCAAAAACCTCTTCAATTCTTCTTCGCGTCACCGGATTTGGTGGTGTTTGTAATAACAGAGATAGATCACTCAATATCGGTCGAGGTCCATCGTCGAGCGGATTACCGAGTGCATCAACGACCCGTCCGATAAGATCGTCTCCAACCGGAACCGCAGCACTTGTTTCGCTCCCAACAACAGCGACCCCAGGAGCAATCCCTTGAGTTTCACCAAAAGGCATTATTAATGTGCGATCATTTCTGAAACCGACAACCTGGGCTGATATCGTTTTTCCGGGGATTCGAATGTCAACCTGCGAGCCCACCGGCACTCGAGGACCAGTCGCCTCAATCACTAGTCCTGCAACCTCGGTGACCGTACCGCGAAGCTCAAATAGATTCGTTGTTGATGCAATCGCTGCGGCTTGTTCCATCAAACTCATGCTGTGGTGCTCCGAATTACCTGATCTTTTAATCGCTCCCACGCCGCATCAAGTCGATAATCAACCTCACCAGCACTTGTATCAATTATACATCCCGAAACGATCGCGGGATCTGCAATAAAAGACCAGTTTCCATCGAATCTATCTCGAATCTTCTCTATCTCGACAAATTCAAGATCTGCTGGACTAATCCGAACGCGCTGAACATCAGCACCACCGACATATCCGAGTGCATCGCGAATCACCGGAAGAAGATACTCTGGATTAATTTCAACTGCCTCAGCGATGATTCGCCGAGATATCAAGATTGCAAGACCGAGTGCTTGACGCTCTATCCGCTCAACGTCACCCTGCATCTGATCCGAGAGCTCTCCACACAACAGCTCAAATCGTTGTTGCAGCCCAGCGGTATGATCAGCTATCTGCTCGTGGGCACGCTGTTCGCCCTCTAAAATTCCGCGCTGAAACTGCTCCTCTAACATTCGTTGCAGCTCCTCGGGTGGGTGAGTTGGTGGCTGATGTGAAGCTGCTTGTTGTGAAGGGCCTTGATTCTGGACAAGCTTTTCTTTTGGCGGTTGTCGTGCGGCATTAACCCTTCCTCCATAATCGGCGAACATCGGGTCAGAGCTCCGTTCAACCGCTTCATGAACAACCTCTATCTTGAGCGGTTCAAACACAGGACGGCGCACTCGCTCACCGATATTTTCATGCCGCGATCCTGCAAACGGAGGTGTTCGATATTCGGGTTGGGACTTACCTGATCCATTATTCATTGAAACCGTTCATCATCAGAGAGAAGAAAAAAAGGTTCTTTGCGAACTACTCAGACGCGAGTAATGCTGTTTAGCTCGCCCCCTCACCGAGCCAGTATCGAATCAGCAATGCGGCCTGTCGAGGATTTTCGCGAACAAGCCTAGAGTTGTCTGCGATAAGAGCTTCAAGATGCTCTAGATCGATTCCCTCATTTCCTTCTGGAAGAGTAGGAGCTGCACGTTCTCTTTCAGTTGTAAGCTCCTGCTCGAGCGCCTCAATTCCTGCGGGAAGAAGCCGCTCAAGATTCACCTCTGACTCTACCGGTAACAGAAGCTGACCCATGATAGGGCGTACAACAATCACAAAGAGAAGAATCAGCGCAATCAGAGAGACCCCAATTTGTCCGCCTGTCATGATGTATTGGTGAGTATTCGATTCAAGCGCTGTCACCAACTCTTCCGGCATTCTAGCAAATTGGAGATTCTCAACCCGAACAGAATCTCCTCGTGTTACATCAAACCCCACCGCGCTTTTTACGAGATCCTCAATCTGCGCCATTGTCTCATTCGTCAATGGTCGGAACTGCTGCTTTTTGACGGGCTCTGCGCCCTCCGCAGCTGGAGCCTCCGTAATCTCTTCGTAGGTTCCATCAACGAGCACTGCAACCGATAAACGCTCAAGGGTTCCTCGAGGAGATGAGCTCTTAATGATGGCGCGGGAGAGTTCGTAATTTTTCACCACCTCATTTCGCTTACTATTACCCGCTTCGTCGGCGCCCTGCTGAGGAGCAAGAAGCTTTGGATCATTTGAGAGATTTGACACGACTCCCGGTACACCACCCCGTGCAGCGCCTCCTGCTGCGCCCTCCGAGACACTCCGTTCAGAGCGAATAACTTGCCCACCAGGATCGTAACTCTCCTCCTCTCGCTCGTTGCTCGAATAATCAACCTCAGCAGTTACCCGCGCTACAACTCTTCCCGATCCCAACACCTTTGCGAGCATCTGTTCGATCCGTCTAACATATCCCTGCTCAATCTCTCGCTGATACTGGATTCGGGTAGCTTCTGCCGCAAAATCGCCCTCCTTTTCGTCCTCTCTTGGTGAGAGAAGATTTCCGTATGTATCGATGATCGAGACATTGTCGATTTTTAGTCCATCAACGCTCCCCGCAACGAGATTCATAATCCCCTTGGTTTGCGCCTTGGTGAGCTCTTTACCGGGTTTTAACTTTATTAGCACCGATGCTGTCGCCTCTGAGCCTGCCTTTGAGTAGATCGATTTTTCAGGCTCAGATATATGCACTCGTGCTGAGGCGATTGCATCTATTGCACCGATAGTTCTTTCAAGCTCGCCCTGTCGAGCACGAACCCATTTAACCTTTTCATCAAATGTTGTTGAACCTAGAGCTGCACTATCAAAAAGCTCAAATCCAACAGAGCCGTGCTTTGGAATCCCATCTGCTGAGAGGGTAATACGTAATTCATGAACTAGACTCGGGGGAGTAATCGCAATAGTTCGTCCATCCCCACGAAGCTCGTAACCTACATTCTGCGCCCGAAGTCGTTCAACAACTGCGGCTGAATCTGCTGGCTCAAGATCCGAAAAGAGCACTGAGTATTCCGGCCGACCTGCCCACCGAGATATGGCTATTATTCCAGCAACCGATCCAAGGATAAGAAGCGGAAACAGTATCCGCTGGCTCAGCGGCAACCGCATGAACGCCCCAAGAAGCTGCGCGAATACTGCACCGGGATCAAAAGCTGCCATGAAGCCTACTCAAAACTGAATACTGAATCATCCTTGAAAAAGCCGCCTTAAGCCGCTCTCCCTGCTAAATCCTACTATCAGCTACGCCTTATACCTGCGTCCTCATCACCTCTTCGTACGCCCGAACTATCTTTGTTCGTACTGCATTCATTAGCTGGAAAGCAACATCAGCTTTCTCCAATGCAATCATCGCACCGTGAGGGCTCTGAGATCTGCCTGATACGAGATTTTCTACCTCGGCGTCAGCATTGCCCGATAATCGATTAATCTCCTGAAGCGCTTCGTTGAGAGCCTGTTGGAAGCCTGAACCTTTTTCGGCTGTTCCCGATTGGCCATCTTGAGGCTTCATCTGCTCGCGCAGCTGCCGAATTGTTCCAATTCCTGGGCCTTTTCCCCCAATACCGTCAATACTCATAGTGTGTATCCTTTTTCAAAAACTTCTTTTTTCAAAAAACTGCGTTGGTCTACGCTGGTTTCAGCACACGAGCTCGTGAGCGTCCATTCATTTTTTTTCGCTAACCTCTAAGAGATATCTGATTTGCTGCCGCCATCATCTGCTTTGCCGAATCAAGGGCGTTCACATTTGCCTGATACAGCCTTGTTGCCGACATCAGATCGGTCATCGTTGTCACAACACTAATGTTGGGATATCCAACATACCCATTTTCATCAGCGTCAGGATGACCCGGTTGAAATACCATCCGAGGATCTGATTGATCCTCGATTACTGCCTGCACCTGCGGCCGCGAAAGACTCATTCCATCGAGCGCTGCTCCAAAACTTCCCGGGACCGGCTGCGCTACCTGAACAACATCTTTTCTTTTGTACGGACCACCCTCGGGGGTGCGGGTTGTTTCAGCGTTTGCAACGTTACTCGCGAGCACATTTACCCGAAGACGGGCGGCACTTAATCCACTTGCGAGCACCTCCATCGTGTCGAACATAGGTCATCCTTTAGGCAACAAGTTGCCGAATTTTTTCCGAGAGACCACCGAGTTTTTTCTGGGTCAATGCTGCTGCTCTCGTATATGTCAGGGTGTTGTACGCGAGTCGTCCCATCTGCAGATCGAGATCAACGTTGTTGCCATCCATCTTGGTGGCCCCAGAAAGATCCGATACAAGCTTTGCATCTGAGCTTCCGCCAATATCTTGATGAAGCGGGCTTGTTTTCTCGAGAGAGGAGCTCTTTGATCCAAACGCCTCGTCAAGCTCCCGACCGAAATCAAGATCAACCGCCCGATACTGAGGCGTTTCCGCATTCGCAATATTTGCGTTAATCGCCTGACCCCGACGCCAACTCAGGTCAAGAAGCCGCTCTAGTCCCTCAATTGTGGGGCCCAATAGTTTGTCAATTCCCATCGCCACCTCCGTCAAAGAACCGTCAACGGTTCGTCAGGTTGATACTCCCCTACCGTTACTGGCAAAGGGTGTGCCAACTAGGAGTATCAAGATCGGTGCGAACTATTTTTTCGTGAAGAGAAGAATCGTTTTGAAGGCTTGGAGGTAAGGTGGAAGTATCAAGAAGCGCTCCGCATAAGGAAGTGTCCGGTAAACGTCGATAGACGTTTGGGGGCCACGGATGTTAACACCGGTAAAATTCGCGAAGTCCATCTTTCGGTGTTTTCGAAAAGATGACTACGTAAGTTCTCTCTGATCCAGAATCTCCGTAGGACTGCGAACATTTTCGGTCCTTAAAGGAAGCTCATCAACAAATTCGCTTGCAGATGCTAAGCTAATAAGGCAAACCGCTCTGGATTTGTTGCGGTTACATGCGCTAGCAACTATTAGAAAGAAATTCCTCAAATGCAACAAAAACTCTTAATAATACGCCATGAACTCATCAACTTTTGAAGTCCCACCCTCGCTTGCTCACCATGTGGGTCGCTCAGTTGGTCGTCAACGGGTCATTACCGATGAAGGAGCCGTTCTTATCGTGCTTCACCGCCCACCCATCGATGATTACTGGAAACGGGAAGGTGTATTCCTTCTTAAAAAACCCAATACTGCATGGCTTACCAAGGGAGAACGGTCAGCTAGGATATTACTTGAGTCATACCGGACGGTTGCCTGCGGATTCGATGAGGAGTTTGAGGATGCTTCCACCCCTTCAGCTCTTTTTGCCCTCCTCGATCGACTAGTTCCAATTCGTCGATCAGCCCGCAACGTTCATGCCGTACTAGCTGAGGCTGGAAAGCATCTTCGCGAAGACACGGAGCTAGCAGAATGGATTAATTTCGCCTACGAAACAGAGCGTGGCCTAGATCTCCTCTACGATGATATTCGTCACACTATAGACTCGCATCTTGCAAGAATTGAAGAAGAACACATGGAGCTCGCCAAGCAATCTGTAATCGCAACGAATAGACTAAATCTTCTAGTCGCCCTTTTCCTCCCCCTTGCTACAATTGCCAGCGTTCTCGGCATGAATCTCTCGCACGGTATCGACAAGGACGATCCACGACGTTTTTTAGCGGTCGTTGTTTTCGGAATACTGCTCGGAATTGGAGTTTTATGCTATATCCGGAGCGGATTGGCTGAGCGGCGGGAATGAGTGTGAGGTCGAATTTTGGAGTTTGTTCTTCGGTCATAGTGCCAGGCAAAAAAGCTAAGAGACGATCAGGACCACATCTGAGGCGAGTCCTAAAGCGTATTTTTGGGGAATATCCCTGGCGCCAATTGTTGCTAATTTCCCCCTGTTCCATCGACCGTCACGACTAAAGATGGTTTCTTCATTTTTTGCCGTGCTCACTCGTTTCCGAACCAAGATCCTGAGCAACTGAAACCAATTCGAGCAATTCTCTCGGTGAGTACCCATCGCGATGAACCCATCGGACGATTCCTTTACTATCGACTAGCAACGCGCATGCGTTATTACCGGGAATTTCTCCCACGTAAGACCGAAGTACATCAGCATCGCCATATACCGTGACAACTGAAGCCCAATCTTCTCGGGGAATCCCCTGTTTCATCCCTCGATTAATAAAGCCTTTTGCGAGTCGCGCTCCGAGGCTGGAAATGGTTGGTAATTCGAGCACGTTGACGGGGGCTTTCGCCTGGAGAACGCCAAGAACCCACCGATCCACATCAAACTGCGCCTCCTGAACATAGGCTACTAACAACAGGTGTGATCTACCCCGAACTTCTTCCGGAAATTGAACTATTAGACCGTCGAGTGATTCGCCACGGAAGCTCGGCAAGCTCTGGCCGATTAGCTCAGGTGCTGGTTCAACTGAGCGGCGAGAAGAGCACCCCACAACCGATAGCAAGTTGCTGAAAAAAATTATCGAGAGTGCGAATGGAATTAGTCGGAAACCATTGGATCGAAAACGGTTTAACCAGCATATAGATCGCATATTTTCTCCTCTAATCTTTTTTTGAGGGTTTTCTCATGCAAGTCTATAGCTGCGCGTCCCTCATGGAGCCTCATTATTTAGCATAGTCATGAAGATATCACGGAACGTGATTTAGTGCCTGCAAATATTAATTCTTAAGCTCTCAATACCAACTTGAGAACGCCCGAATGAATAAGAATCAAAATCTCTCCCACAAATGGCCCATTTGCGGACATAAAACCAACAGAGTAGTATCCAGCCTAGATTTTTAATTTAGCAGCATCTAGAAAACTGCATCACCACGCTCTCATCACCGTGTGAGAAATTAGCCTCTATTTTTCGATAGTGTCATGTTAGTCTCACAACCAAAATATTTCATGTCGGCAAGCACTCGACGCAATTCGTTGATCAGATACTCGGCAACACTTGCACTGTTAACCAGTTTGTTTGGATGTGGCTCCCATCGCTCAGTTGGTCAAGTAGATCCTTCGCAAAATGTCCTAGGGTCAATGACCGAGGAAGAGGCACAACGACTTCGGGACTCTCGGTATGGTGAAGGAACAATTCCTCGAGCAGAGGGTGAAGATTTCTTGCGGGATATATTGTTTGATCTTGATTCTGCGGAGCTCACCAACGAAGCGCAGCGAGATATTGAGGAAAACGCTCAGGCGCTCGGTGACGGTTCTGCATCAATTACCCTTGAGGGTCACTGCGATGAACAGGGAACAGCCGAGTACAACCTAGCGCTCGGACAGCGTCGTGCTCAGGCTGTGTTTGCCTATTTGAGCTCCCTTGGAATTGCGACATCGCGGATAGCGGTAATTAGCTACGGCGAGAACATTCCGCTTGATCCAAAATCAACAGAAGAGGCGTGGGCGAGAAATCGGCGGGTTCACTTTGGAATCGGAGCAGTTGAGGAACAGATTGGATCTGCACGGAATCTAGCCCACTCTTCCCCAACAGTTCGACCGGGAAAACGCCGGTATATGCCAATTCAAGAGGGTGCTATAGATACTGGTGATTAAAGGACCAGCTCAGCGCGAGCTACAGCCCGAAGCCGAGTGACGCAGCGACTCGCTGAATCGTCCTCTCATCTCGTTCGCCGAGCATCTTAAGCCCATCGGTCTTAAATGCTGCGACCTCTTCACTAATTTCAATACTCACTTCGGCCATAAGCTCCAACATATCGACAAGCTCTACATCCTGTAGACCATCGATGTACCTCACCTCGCGCAAACCAAAAATCCCTCCTTGACACCAGAGTGATGGGCCGGGGAGATGAAAGTTTTTCGCCAAAAGAAACGAATGAAATCGAGCAATATTTCGTGACGGAGGAAGCCCCAACGGGCTTGTTATGACAACAAGGTCTCCGGTGCTTTCACCCGAAAGATCGAGCTTTAGCCAAACCCTATGAAGAATAAAAAGCCACTGATTTTGCTCATTCCCCCACCGCGCCATTGACGCTGGTATACCCAACTTTGTCTGAAGAACCGTTTCAATCAGTGCTTGTGTGTGGCCCATAAGAGTTTGTATCCCCCTCTTTTTTCTGTTCACTTATTTTGTCGGCAACCGATTGAAATAACTTGAGAGATTCACAATAAGGGCTTTTCGATTTATTGGATGAATTCTGCAAAAACCGTTATAATACTCTGCTAAACGTCTCCAATCTCTTAGACTTGCATGTTCTCGATAATCAATTTCTATAAATTTTTCCCATTTGATTCTGCTCACCAGAAGCTTTTTCGCTCGGACCTTGAAACGATAGGCCGCGAGGATTCATCATTGGGGGGACTTGTGCTGATAAGCGATGAAGGCATAAATATCACTGTCGCCTCGGATGGTCCGGGAGCCGAAGCTGTGCTCGATAGGTGCCGTAAGGAGGTTAATCTGTCAGATACGCCGATTAAGCGCCACAGTGCGGCGACTCAACCGTTTAATCGGTTTACGATCGATGGTCGATCTGAAATTATAACTTACCGAGGTGATAGTTCTCGCAATCAACCATCGCTTTTCTCAGAAACAGATAATTCGTTCCTCTCTCCCTCAGCCTGGCACGAGATCCTGAGCTCTGGAGAACGGTTTACGCTCATCGACACCCGAAACAGTTATGAGGTTGCGCTCGGAACTTTTCGCGGCGCGCACGATCCACAGATTCAACGATTCAGCGAGCTCGGTCCTTGGCTCGACCAGAACCCACCTCCCCGCGACGAAAAAGTGCTCGTCTTCTGCACTGGAGGTGTTAGATGTGAAAAGGTTGTCGTTGATCTAAAGGAAAAAGGATACGAGGATGTTTTTCAACTTCATGGAGGTATTCTCGCCTATCTTGAACAATATCCTGACCAGCACTTTAAGGGAGAATGTTTTGTATTTGACCATCGAGTTTCTGTAGATCAACATCTCGCTCCCTCGAAAATAAATTATCTTTGTCACCTATGCGGCGACCCAACAACAGAGAAACGGGGATGCGATTACTGCGGTAATCATGAATCGATCTGCGACCGCTGCGTAAATCTTCATGGCAAAGCTGCCTGCTCGAAGAATTGTCTGTATCATCTCAATCTAAAAAGTAGTAGTAACATGCCTAGTCGTGAGTAAATCCGTCACGCGAACTCGCTCGTTATCTTTACGCCTTCTCCGGTCATTACGGTATGTTCATACCCATCGGCGATAATAATTCTAATCGACGGGCAACTCCGGTGATTGTCCCCCTTATTATCGCTATCAATATTTTTGTGTGGATACTTCAGCTGAAGAGGGGCGACGCTCTCACGAACGGATTTTCTTTCGTGCCTGCAGAAATAACCAGGGGCAAAGATCTAGTTGGAACAATCCGCATGGTGGTCGGTAAAGAACCGATATCATACTCTCTCTACCCGAGTCCCCACCCTCTCCTGCTCACTATTTTCTCCGCAATGTTCATGCACGGTTCGTGGCCACATCTTTTGGGCAATATGGTGTACTTGTGGATATTTGGCGATCAGATTGAGGACCGCCTTGGTAAGATACGATTTTTGCTTTTCTATCTTGGATGTGGTGTCGCTGCAACCGCAGCTCATTATCTGGCTGACACTAAATCGCTGATACCCTGCCTCGGCGCATCGGGAGCAATCGCGGGTATATTGGGCGCTTATCTCATTCTTTATCCAGGCAACCGAGTAACAGTACTGGTACTAAGATTTTTTATTCAATTGCCCGCATATATCGTGCTAGGTGTCTGGTTTCTAATGCAGGTTGTTGGCCAGTTCGGAGCTAACGCGACTACCGAAACATCGCTAGTCGCCTATGCGGCTCACCTCGGAGGATTCCTGGGGGGAGCGTTCGGAATAATTCTATTTCGACGCTCCTGAGAAAACAACCAACTCCTCTCTAAAACTAACCTAGCAAACTGAGGGCAAGCCGGGGTATTTGGTTCACCTGAGCTAAAACCGAAGCACCAGCCTGTTGAAGGATATTCAACCGAGTCAGCTCGGCAGCATCAGCAGCAACATCAGTATCTCGGATTCGACTCTCAGCAGCCGCGAAATTCTCGCGCGTTAACGCTAAATTTGCTGCCGCAGTTCGCAAACGAGATTCACCCGATCCAAGAGAACCTCGAAGCGACGCCAAAGATGTTATCGCCCGGTTTACCGCATCAAGAGCATTGAGGGATGCGGACTGACCACCTGCTGACGTCGTTCCGTTGAGCGAATATATCTGCACAGACGAACCTGTGCTAGCTAGACCTAACCCTTGCAACGTGCCGTTAACGCCCTGCAAGGTCAGCTGACTCGTGCTGGCCGAACTTAACCCAACCTGCAAAGAGATCGCATTACTGCCTGATAAGAGGGCCGTACCGTTAAAAAGCGTTGTTACGGCGACTCTCTCAATTTCTGACCCAAGAGCAGAAAATTCACTATCGAGTGCCGATCGCTGAGTGGATGAATAGACTCCACTTGCAGACTGTTCCGCTAATTCAGCAAGTCTTCCCAAAACATTTCCTATCTGCTCGAGTGCACCATCTGCGATCGCAATCGTTGAAATCCCATCATTTACGTTCCTGATTGCGGCTGAGGCTAGTCGTTGATCGGCACTGAGTCGATTGGCAATCGTTAGACCAGCAGCATCGTCAGCGGCCACATTTATCCGTTTACCAGAACTTAACCTTTCATAAACCTTTGTAAGGTTATTCGACGTGCTATCAAGACGACGTTGTGCGTTTAGCGATTGAACGTTACTACCAATTGATATTGGAGCCATACTAATTCCTCCGTGAAAAATCTCCCTGAAGCTCCGGAAAGAACCTCTTGTACTTCCGCATGGGACTAGCCCACTCCAGGTGAAACATTAACCTCACTTCGATGAACAACCTCTCTTTCCCGAGGTGAACACCGTCACAACATCAACGTTTCAAATGAAGTAACGGCAAAAGGCTCTCAATTCTTGAGAGGAGAAGTTTGAATGGAGGGAAAAAGTGCTTCGTTTCTTATAACACCCTAAAACACCTCAACAAAAAAGGATGGGCATCCGAGATTCCCCGGATGCCCATGAACAACTGATTTACTGCAACAACGGTTGAGATGATCTCTCAATCTCTACGTTGGTACTACTATTGGTACAACCCACCGGGTATCGCCTACCGGAGAAACTCGGTTCGATCGCTTATCGTCGCTGAATAGGGCGACACCATTCAGCAAGAACCGGCCGTAGCGATCGAGAACAAAAGGATGTCGGTGGTTTCCATTCCTTTCGCCTTACACGACTAGAATGATTTTCTAAATCCCTTGAGGATGAACATCACCCAGCCGCTAGACTTTATCACCTGTTTTCGTTTTGCAATGGGCGCTCCGAAACATGTCGCTTTCATGGCGCACAGTAACAGAAGCCACCCATTTTTATTGAAACAGCGAGTTATTATCCTCGGAGCAGACCCAGCGCGATCTGTGGCTGCTGGTTTGCCTGACCAAGAATTGAGGCGCCTGCCTGCTGCAGTATGTTCAACCGAGTAAGCTCGGCTGCGTCTGAAGCAACATCGGTGTCTCTGATTCGGCTCTCGGCTGCTGCGTAGTTCTCACGAATGGTTGAGAGATTGCCGATACTCACCCTTAGTCTTGATTCTACGGCTCCAAGAGCACCTCTGGTCGCCGATAGAGAACCGATCGCTCTATTGACCGCATCAAGAGCTGCGCGAGATGCTGACTGGCCCGCATCACTCGATACGGCATTCAGCGAATAAATCTGAACTGACGATCCAGACCCAGCTAGCCCCAGTGCGGTAAGAGTTGCCTGAACGTTCCCGATCGAAATCTGAGCTGTTGATCTACCATCAAAACCGACCTGTAGCGAGGTAGCTGCTCCTCCGGAGAGAAGAACTACATCGTTAAAGATAGTAGTAGCCGAAATTCGCTCGATTTCCGAAGATAGCGATGCAAACTCTCCCTGAAGAGCAGACCTCTGCGTTGGCGAGTAAACTCCGTTTGAAGACTGTTGAGCAAGCTCTGCCAAACGGTTTAGAACGTTTCCTACTTCGGCCATCGCACCATCAGCTATGCCAATGTACGACAATCCGTCGCTCGCGTTTCGCATTCCGATACCGGACACCTTCTGACTAGCGCGTAAGCTGTCAGCAATTGTCAAACCCGCCGCATCATCAGCTGCACTATTAATTCTCTGCCCCGAACTCAATCGTTGGAACACTTTATTCAAACTATCCGTCGATGCGCCCAATCTTCGTTGCGCAGTCAGCGAGGTGATGTTACTTCCAATTGTAATAGCCATTTTTTTCCTCCGTGAAGGTAAGTTGTACCTCAGGCCGCATCCGATCGAGCTACTGCGAAGTGCGTTGTTCTCTCACCTCTATCAGTTGTCTCTTATGCCCAAAGCAGTAAGGTCTAGAAGTTGTAGGCGATAACCCAAACCTTACAGAGGTACTAACGGCACACTAAAAAAATTCCTTAAGCATTTTCTCTAAAAATTTTTCGTACGAGTTTTTGGCGAAAGCTAACGGTGTCCCACTGGCGCTTCCCCTACCTTCAAGCTATCCTCAGCACAAGAGGCCTTAACGCTAAAAAACAGCGTCTCTCCGATTTGTGCACGTACCGCACTCTGAGGAGCGACTTCGAGAACCCGTAAGCACAAGGATATTACTCCTCAAAGGCAACGGGAGCGGCGAAGAAAGGCAATGACGGTAAATCTGTAACAGTTAACTTAACGTCATTACGACAACTTAACGTCACCACGAAACTTTTGAAGGATGTTGCGATGGAAAAGAAACGGTTCGTTTCAATCGGCTTATTGACGATAGCGTTCGCGCTCTCAGCATGTGAATCGGGTGCTCCTCGATTAGGTATGCGAGAAAAAGGCGCGCTGACAGGTGGAGCTCTCGGGGCAGGGCTTGGGGCAATAGTTGGTAACCAGGTCGGCAGCTCGGGAGCAGGTATTGCTATCGGAGGAGCTACGGGGGCACTTGCTGGGGCACTTGTCGGAGAAGCGCAGGACCAGCAGGAGGAGGATCGCGAGGGCCAGGATGAGCGTTTGCGACGACAGGAGGAGGAGCTGAGGCGTCAGCGTCGTGAGCTTGAAGAGCTTCGCAGAGGAGAGCGTTCTTACGAAGATGACTATCGTTACGATACACCTTCTCGGGGAAGTCGATACGACGATCGACGGTACTAGCTTCAAAAGGATCAACCCAACCTTGGCATGCTTACTCCGGTCCACGATTGACAGCGAGCGAGGATTGCCCAGAATAGAAGGTTTGATTCCGTATTCAGGGAAGAGCTCCCACCATACAAGACGTTACCTAAATCGGGGCGGGACTCAAGCAAACAACCAAACCATCACTTCTCTAAGGGATCGGCCTAAGAGGGCGTGGTTATCAATCGAAGGAGAAGCGTAATATGGCGGCTCAGGTCGGAGAAACTTCAGATTCGTCGTTTGAGGCAGATGTGTTGCAGTCAAGCACCCCCGTACTTGTCGATTTTTGGGCACCCTGGTGTGGCCCGTGTAAGGCAGTAGCCCCGGTTCTTGAGGAATTGGCAGCTACTTTTGCGGGAAAGCTCAAGATTGTGAAGATGAATGTCGATGATAATCCGCGTACGCCGCCACATTACAATGTTCGAGGGATTCCAAATCTTGTCTTCTTCAAAGGGGGCCAGGTTGTGGAACAGATTGTTGGAGCAGTACCGAAAGAAACTCTGGATGCCGCTATTAGGAAGGTGGTGTAACTGATCATGAAATGTTGTTGAGACAACATCCAGGGCTTCATTCGAACAGGGCTACGAGGTGGTTGAAGGTTGCCGAGGAGTTGAGCGTTTATAGTGTCTATTGTCGCTTGATACGCTCGATATCTCGGATGGTGTGATTAGCGACGCTCGCGCATCGCACCGTGTGAATCTTAAAAGCAGACCTCAAAAGTAGACATAGAGCACTCGAGGGGCGCTAGGAAGCAGATGTCAGTTTCAGCAATAATACTAAACCCCGATGCCTACAAGCGGATGCTTTTAAAGCAGGCGACGACCCTCATGTCGGAGCTTCAGCGGGTATACCAGTCCGCATCATTCCGTGAAGCGGTGGCTCGGATCGAGAATCTCGAGACACCGTGCGATATTATCTTCATGTCGAGTGATCTAGATCCTGTTGAGAGCGAGGAATTCATAGAAAAGTGCTTAGTCCTCGAGTATTCTCGTGACGCAGCTTTTATAGTCGTTCTTGACAGCAAGGACCAGTCGGTAGGGAATGTCGCACAAAACCTACTCAGTGGTGCCAATGGTATCTTAATGGCTCCATTCAGTGTCGAGGATCTATCGAATGTTATAACGATCTCGATTTCGGTAAAAAAGCAACGCGCACTTGCTCGTCAAAAACAGGCTCTGAGAATTCTGCTTGATGAGATAATCAATAAGCTCGATGCGATATGGTACAATTACTGTAACGCCCAACCCGCGGGATTGGCTATCCGGGAGCTCAGGTCCGCTGCTGCGGTACTAAAGGGTCTTAGCGAAGATGAGATCGAGCTTTATCATGAGATGGCGATCAGCATGTTCGACGATCTCCCAGTCCCTCCTGTAATTCCGAAAAAAGTTGAGGTTTACGTTGGGGCGAGCTCTCGAGTAAAAAAAGCGGTAGACAAGCGTAAAAAATCGTTTTCTCTTTCTGATGAGGGTGGTGGTAGCTAGAAAGCTCATCCTCGTTCATTGTTAGAGAGTGGCTGCAAAGTTTTCGCAGTGATTTTGTTCCGAGCCCTGCTCCCTTATCTTCTCAATCCAAATCAACCCTCAATTCATGAAGGGTTCACCAATAAACTCCAGTAAAGTACGATGAATCATATTGTTGTTATCATCAAGATTTCCGAGCATAGCGCTGACCCTGAATCGGTCGGGGAGCTTCTAATAACCGCGGGTGCTGGTTCTGTCGAAGTTGCAGCTGAGAACCTTTCCCTCCGTGTCATTATACCAGAGACCGAGGAATCGCCGGTTATGGGGGTGATTGAGCAGCTAGGTGCCGCGATAATAAGCCGTGAATCGATAGAGGAACGCAACTGGGCGGTGCTTTGTCCCGAACTTCTCCAACCCATCGAGGCAGGAAAATTCTCGATTCGTCCCTGCGCCTCAGCCTCTGAAGCCGTTCCCGAAAAGGGCGGAATTAATGTAATTCCGGGAATGGGATTTGGTACGGGTCATCACGATACAACACACGCTCTGCTAGGCATGATCAGCGACATCTCCGAGCGATCAAAATCGGGGACGTGGGAAAACTCAACACCTACCATCGTCGATGTAGGGACCGGCAGTGGGATACTCGCGATTGCAGCAGCTATGGCGTTTCCGGAGGCTGCTATTTTTGCCACCGACATAGATGAGGCTGCGCTCGCTAATGCAGCGGAGAACTGTGCGCTCAACGGAGTTACAGATCGCGTATCGCTCCTTCATACCTCGATTCCCGTGCTCCCTGCTCCCGCTGAAGTGGTAATCGCAAATCTCTATGCTGAGCTTCTTATAAGCTTACGCGACGATCTTTTTTCGCTGCTCGCGCCGGGAGGAACGCTCCTTATTTCGGGGATAGCCGCTCACCAGGATGATGAGGTTGCAGCTGCTTTCGCGGAGCTTCCGATTTTGCTCGAACGCCGATGGGAATCACCCACTCACTCCGATCCTGCTGAATCGCGGATGCGATGGGTTGCCCGCAACTATCGTCGATTATCAGAATGAAAGCACTAGCGTTCGATGCTCATGGAGATCTCTCTACCCTTTCGTTCAGGGAGGTTCAAGAGCCGTGCGAGCGACCGGGCTGGACTATACTTTCGGTGCGAGCCGTTGCGCTGAATCATCTCGATATCTGGGTTCGACGGGGTTGGCCCGGACTTTCCCTTCCTCTGCCCCACTGGACCGGAAGCGACATCGTTGGTTCGGTGATAGCGCTCGACCCTGCCGCTCCCCCTCAATCATCGATAGCTCTTGGAACGCGCGTCGCAGTAAACCCCGGATATCTTCTCGGGCGCGATGAGTGGACCGCGCAGGGCGAAGAGAGTGAAAGCCCGCTCTATCGAATTATCGGCGAAGATTGTTGCGGGGGGCTCGCGGAGATTGTGGCGGTGCCGACCGAGTGTCTCGTTCCAGTGCCAGAACAGCTAGGCGATGCTTTCGCAGCCGCTTTTTTGCTGACCGGCACTACAGTTTGGCGGATGCTTTTCTCCCGGGGGAAGCTCCTTCCAGGTGAAACGGTGCTTATTGTTGGGGCTGGTGGCGGGGTCAACTCCCTTGCGGTGTTCCTTGCTAAGCGACACGGAGCCTCTGTAATCGTCGTCGCAGGAACGCCGGAAAAAGAGAAATTTGCTGCCGCGCTCGGCGCAGATATGACGGTGTGTTACCGTGACAAAGGTGCCTGGCACCATGAGGTGCTCAGCTTGACGGGGGGCCGCGGGGTGGATCTCGTAATTGACAACGTGGGAGCTGCGACCTTTGATAAAAGCTTAAAATCGCTCCGCCGAGGCGGGCGCCTCGTTACGGTTGGCAATACAAGAGGGCCCATCCTTTCTATCGATAATCGACTAGTATTTGCAAAGCAACTTTCCATCATCGGCTCAACGATGGGTTCTCGCGAAGATTTTCTGAGCGCTACCACGGCGCTCTGGAGTGAGCCAATCGGCACTTTGGATAAGCTTATTGATACGGTAGCCCCGTTTGAGAGTGGAATCGAGATAATGGCGCGATTAGAGTCGGGCGAGCAGTCGGGGAAAATTGTTTTATCAATGGTGTAGGACGATTTAGGGGATAGATCGAATTAATGAATATGTCGAGAGCCGTCAGCTTTAAGCCTTAGTTTCAACCCCTTTTTTCTTCATGGATCACTCCTTACGGGGTTATCCCGTGAAGCCTTAGCCTCTCAGCTATCCGTAATCGCTCATCTTCAGTTACCGTCACCCCCTTGTCTGCGCCAAGATGCCTAAGCACCTCCGCGACGGTGCAGGCTTGCTCAACCCGAATTACAAAATCGACCTCACCGGTGAGCGCTATATTCCCGATCGGGAGTGACCACTCCTCACCGCTACACAGATGTCGAGCGAGACCACCGAATCGAGTAAGGAGCTGGTCGGCAAACCGCCGGCCCTCTTCTCCAGAGGCTTTCAGCGGCGCCATTTGCTGTTCCGCCGCCTCCCTTCCCGCTGCCCCCGGAAGAGGTCGCCCCCACAACGACACGGGACGCCGCGCAAGCCTAGCAAGCTTAAAAACCCGCCGTAGCCCCTCTTCGGCTACGATAGGAGCAGTGGTGTATTTCCCTCCATAGAGGGTTAACACTCCGTTGGCAAACTCCCACCGATGTCGCCGAGACAATCGACTTGTCGCCCCTCCCTCCTGCTTCGGACGTAAAGGGAGCGTTCTTAATCCCGCGAATGAATCGATGAGATGCTCAGCATTTAACGCTGCCTCTGGCACATCCAGAGCGAGCCGATCGAGGAGCTCCTGCTTTTCGCTTTCGCTCGGTTGTGGATCTTCCTCAAGAATCGCGACTTCGCGCTCAGTAGTCCCGACGAGGGTACCTCCGAAACGGTACGGTATAATAAAATAGTATCTGCCCCGCTCGGCCATCGGCATGATAATCGCCGGATGAGGCCAGGGAGTGTCAAATAGGAGATGAGTTCCTCGGCTATACCGTACCCGATTGGGGAGCGGCGTTACCCGGCCAACAAGTGGAGCCCAGGGGCCAGCGCAGTTGACCACTATACCCGCATTAAGCTGATAGCGAGCCCCCGACAATCGGTCCGAAACTCCAACCTCAACCCGATCGTCGTACCGGTGAGTCATCGAATCTACCCGCGCATGATTGAGGCAGAGCCCACCCTCCTGACGAGTAGCAATAATCTGCTCAATCACCAGCCGAGTATCGTCCATCACCCCATCCGAGAACTGATAGCCGCCGAGTGGTTTGTTCCGAAATAGTGGCGGTATCTCGCCGGACCCTAGCCAACGATGTCGGCGTTCACTTTTTTTTAGATGGAGATCGTAGATAGTCATTCCGAGACCGACAACTGCTCGCCCGATACAGCTATAAACCGGTAGAAGAAACGGTTGTGGTCTCACCAGATGTGGAGCAATCGCGAAGAGGTCTTCCCGACACCGTACTCCCTCGAGCACCTGCTGAATGTCACCCATCTGCAGGTAGCGAAATCCGCCGTGGGCGAGCTTTGAGCTTCGACTCGAGGTCCCACTCGCATAGCCATCCATCTCAAAAAGGGCCGTCTGCAGACCGTTGAATGCCGCCAAGCGGGCAAGGCAGGCACCGTGAATCCCGCCGCCGATAATGACAATATCAAAAAAGGGCTCCCCCTCTAGCTTTTTGAGAATAGCTTCGCGGCTGTCGAACTGGGCAGTCCAGGGGGGATCATCACCGATTGAGGATTGCTCGTAGAACGAGATGAGGGACATATTCAGCCTTCGGGTGTGACGGTAGGCGTGGCCGTGGGGCTAATTTCGGGAGCTGCGGCTATCCTGACCGTAGCTATTCTTTCGGGGCCTATTTCCAATTTCCAGGTGCCCTCGGCGACTCCGTCGAACTCAAGTGATGGCTTATTCCACCGGCCCGTAACAATCGCTGATAGACCAGCAACCCGATGCAGCAACATTTGATTAGTCTCCGGAGCCTCGCCCCAAAGCTCGACCGAGACCCGAAACGTTCCCGCCCCAAGCCTCGCACTCCGGATGAGCCCCGATGAATCTTGAACGATACAATCGGCGCGCGCGACCTCAAAACTGAGCACCGAACAGACAAACACACCAGCTAAAACAATCGCTCGCAAGATTACAGAGCGCCCGCTCGCTCGGAGTACCCCGGGCCTAACAGCGACCCTTTTGAGCATCGTCTCTGGCCTCATAAAAAATTCGGCCCACCGATATCGGTCCTCATCACTCTGCCCGGAAAAGATATTTTTTCACAAGCCTCATAGGCACGTTCACGCGCCTCTTCGAGTGAGCTCCCCTCAGCGGTTACCGCCAATACCCGCCCGCCATTTGTTGCGACGTGACCAACACGATCAATCGCAGTGCCCGCATGAAACACCACAACACCCTTTACCTGTTCGGCGCGCTGCAATCCCTGAATTGGGTCGCCACTTCTGCTCGATTCCGGATATCCAGCCGAAGCATGAACCACCGCGAGCGCCGTTCGAGGCGAAAGCGAGAGAGGTCGAGCCGGCGCATTATCGGCAAGATCGTACAGCAATGAAAAAAGATCTCCCTGAAGGCGACGCATCATGACCTGACACTCAGGATCTCCAAATCGTGCGTTGAACTCGATAACGTGCGGCGGTTTATCCTCAGGAAGTATTAACCCTACGTACAAAAATCCACAAAAAGGGGTTCCTTGCTGCCGCATCGTAGCGAGAAGAGGTTGCACAATCGTTTCTACAACAGCTGCTTCATCTCGTTCATTCAGATAGGGAGTCGGCGAGAGTGCCCCCATGCCGCCTGTATTAGGACCGGTATTTCCATCCCCTACCCGTTTGTAATCGTGGGCCGATCCAAGAGGAATGACCTGTTCCCCATCAGTGGCGACAAAAAAAGAGACTTCTGGTCCGTGCAGGAACTGCTCAACTAGCATCGTTTCGCTCTTAAGGGTCTCCCAGATATGTACCATACCTTGCCGAACTTCCTCAGCGGTACGACATACAACAACCCCTTTCCCCGCAGCCAGCCCATCAGCTTTCAACACGACAGGCACGCCGACCTCAGCACAGTAATTTTCCGCTGCAACTCGATTATCAAAGTGACGATACGCGGCGGTCGGTATTCCAGCCTGCGTCATCGCTTCTTTTGCGAAAGCCTTACTGCTCTCTAGTCGCGCTGCGGATGCAGTCGGGCCAAAAATTCTCAATCCTCTTCGCCGAAACAGATCGACGATTCCTGCCACAAGTGGAGCTTCCGGTCCGACAACGGTAAGATCGATACCAAATTGCGATGCAAAATCGGCGAGCGCCGATATATCATCAGCCCGAATTGTTACATTCGTAGCACATTCGCTCGTCCCCGGATTTCCGGGAGCGCACCATATTTTTTCCACCTCCGGCGATTGAGCAAGCCGCCAGCAGAGGGCGTGCTCGCGCCCTCCCGAACCAATTACGAGTACCTTCATAGCCCCTCTCACCTTTCCTTAGTGACGAAAATGTCGGTCTTCCACCAGGTATAAGGCTACTCCTCGCTGGTTACACACCGCAATAACCTCTTCGTCTCGACGAGCCCCTTTTGGAGAAACTATCGCGACGACTCCTCTCTCCGCAAGAAGTTCAACACTATCCGGAAACGGGAAAAACGCGTCAGATGCCGCCACCGCGCCCGCAAGCGAGTGCCCATGACGATCCGCTTTCATTAGAGCAACCTCAACCGAATCAACTCGACTCATCTGACCTGCGCCAACACCAACCGTCATTTCACGATGAGCAACGACGATAGCGTTTGATTTCACCTGACGGCATACCTTCCAAGCAAATAGAAGGTCCGCCATCTCAATCTCAGATGCGCGATTAGTAGTGACACAGCTTGCTGGCGAGATTATCAGAGGCGCACTATCTGGCTCCTGAACAAGGAGAGCTCCGGCCGCAGTGCGAAGTTCAACCCCTGGAATCCAAGCGCTATCGACGACAACAACCCGAAGCGCTTTTTTTTGTTGAAGAATGGCTAATGCCTCGGGAGCAAACCCGGGCGCCACCACTATCTCTGCAAAATCCTCCTGCACACTAGCAGCCTCTTCAGCACCAACTTCGCCATTAAAGCAAACGATCCCCCCGAAGTGGCTTCGTGGATCACACGCTTTTGCTCTCCTAAGCGCTTCCCTCAAAGTTGCGCCCGATGCAACTCCGCACGGATTAAGATGCTTCAATATCGCAACTGTCGGGCGATCTTCGCGAAAGGTCGCAAGGAGACTAATCGCCGCATCTACATCGAGAAGATTATTATAAGAAAGCTCTTTGCCATGAAGCTGACGCCAAGGAACTCCTCGACGGTCGTTGACTTTCCCATAGAGACCAGCGCGTTGCTGCGGATTTTCTCCATACCGCAACGGTTGCAGCTGACGCCCGACTACCCCAACAACCTGAGAAAGCTCCCCCGGCTCGCCCTCGGTAAGATACTCAGCAATCGCTAGATCATACCCCGCCATCGCGGTGAATACCTTCGCTGCCAACCCTTTGCGTTTTTCCGCCGAAATGTCTCCACCGTTTTGAAGCTCATCGAGCACCCAACCATAATCGGCAGGATCAATAACCGGAATTACTGAAGAGTGATTTTTCGCCGCTGCTCGAATCATCGTCGGACCACCAATATCGATCTTCTCCACCATTCGAGCGAGCGAGCAGTCACCTCCGGAGCGCCGCGCCTCATCGAGTGTTTGAATGAAAGGATAAAGATTCACAACGACAAGAGCGATCGGCAAGATTTTGTTATCAGCAAGTTGGTTCTGATGATTTGAATCATCACCTCGCGCAAGGATACCTGCATGAATCTTCGGATGAAGGGTCTTTACCCGTCCATCAAGAATCTCCTCCTGCCCGGTATAGTCCTCAACCGACTGAACCGGCACTCCTGCATCTTGCAACGCTTTCAGCGTCCCACTCGTCGAAAGGA
Organism: Bdellovibrionota bacterium; assembly: GCA_044345055.1. Taxonomy (GTDB): domain Bacteria; phylum Bdellovibrionota_C; class UBA2361; order UBA2361; family OMIW01; genus OMIW01. Next base: position 8,571 of record JBIJBT010000024.1, on the reverse strand, counting down.
GAACAAATCCGAGCTGCTCAAGCCCTCTCGCAAAATCAACCAAACCGGTCTTATCGCTCACACTGAGTAACGCCGCTTTTTGCATGTCGTATTCCTTAAACGTTTGTGGTCAACCTTATCGGCTCAAGCTCGGCCCTCTGACCCGCTTCCCCTACTTCAATCGGTCATGAGCCTCAAGAAGCAGCGCCTCGGTTTCATCCCAGCCGATACACCCATCAGTAATCGAAACTCCGTAGGTGAGTGGCTCTCCATACGAGAACACCTGATTGCCTGCCTGGATGTTGCTTTCGATCATAAATGAACGCACCGGATAAGCGGGATCATTGAGCCGATCGAGCGCGTAGCGGAATACTTTCGCCTGATTCCGAAAATCCTTGCGAGAGTTTCCGTGGCTGCAATCCACCATAACGAAAGGTGCAAGCCCTTTGTCCTTGAGTATCGCAATGCACTCCTCGACACTTTCCTGCTCGTAATTCGGTTGAAAACCACCTCGCAGAATGACGTGTCCGTGCGGATTGCCCCGGGTCTGAAAAACAGATACCCGACCCGCATCACTGACACTCAAAAAGTGATGAGATTGCGCAGCAGCCATCACTGCGTTGGCGGCCACTTCGATATCACCAGAGGTTCCATTTTTAAATCCTATCGGCATCGAGAGACCACTCGCCAACTGACGGTGCGTCTGCGACTCGGTAGTGCGCGCTCCAATTGCTGACCAGGAGATGCAATCAGCAAGATACTGGGGGCTGATGAGATCGAGCATCTCTGTTGCTGTAGGAAGTCCCAACTCACTTACCTCAACCAGGAGCTGCCGTGCGAGCGCGAGCCCTTCTTGAATAGCAAACGTTCCGTCAAGATGTGGGTCGTTAATAAATCCCTTCCATCCACCTATTGTTCGAGGCTTCTCAAAGTATGTCCTCATCACGAGCACCATCGTCGATGATACCTGCTCAGCAACGCGGGCGAGCCGATGGGCATAATCCCTCGCTTCAGCAACCCGATGTATCGAACAGGGACCAACAACAACAAAGATTCTTTTGTCCTCACCGGAGAGGATTCGAGAAATGGTGGTACGGGCCGTACGAATCGTGTCGGCTCCTCGCTCTGTCAACGGATACTGATCTTTTAATTCATCGGGAGAAAAAAGCTCCCGTCCAGCGACGATGTTGACGTTGTGAACCCCCGAGGGTGTAGTATGCTTCATGTGGAGTACTGCCAAAGAGTTAGATAAGTTAAGGAATAACTTGCGGTAAAGCTCTAAACGATAACATATTTTCTTAAAAATGACGACCCTCTTGCCTCAAAAGCTCGTAGCATTAACCGGCTCTATCGGAGGGGGAAAGAGTGCGGTGGCAGAGCTCCTACGGGAACATGGAGCGGCAATAATCGACGCTGACCAAATCGCCCGCGAGGTACTTTTACCCGGCACACTCCCTTACAACGAAACGGTGGCCCTTTTTGGACCCGAAGTGGTCACATCTGAGGGGAAGATAGACAGAAGGGCAGTTGCGAGCCGAATCTTCAAAGATCCGCTCCTAAAGAGTCAGCTCGAAGCGATACTACACCCCCGGATTAACGCCGAATTTCTTTCTCAACTCACCGCGCTTCGTGCCGCCAAAGAGGTGCCGATTATCGTCTATGTAGTGCCCCTTCTCTTTGAGACTGGACGAGATCTTTCGATGTTTGATGAGGTTATAGTCGTTGCAACCGATCCAGATATTGCCTTGGAGAGAGCAGCACGACGCGATGGAGTGTCGCGAGAAGATATTGAGAGACGATATCGATCGCAGCTGCCGATAGAGGATAAAGTAGCTCGAGCCACGTTAGTGATCGATAATAATGGCTCTCAGAAGGATCTAATCAGGCAGGTATCAAAGCTCTGGGAGCAGCTGCACGAAGCTGCTCCCAGGAAGCACGAGTAAACGTTCTATCCAGCAAGCGCGACAACACCGGGAAGCGGCTTACCCTCGAGAAACTCAAGGCTTGCTCCCCCACCGGTGCTGATGTGTGAGATTTTATCAGCAAGACCGCTCTGATTTATAGCGCTGACGCTATCACCGCCCCCTACAATACTGAGACACTCTGTTTCTGCAAGAGATTCAGCTATCGCCATCGTACCGGCAGCAAAAGGAGCCATCTCAAAACATCCCATAGGACCGTTCCAAACGACTGTCTTTGCCGTGCTGATTGTCCGAGCAAAAAGCTCCCGGGTCGCTGGCCCGATATCCAGAGCCATCCATCCCTCTTCGATGCCCCGCTCTGGAACGATCTTCACCTCAGCAGTGGCTGAAAACTCAGAAGCAATGACATGGTCTACGGGCAATAAAAGCGATACACCTCGCTCTTGAGCCTTCGCAATCAGCTCAGCCGCCAATGCAACTTTATCCTCTTCAACGAGGGATCGACCAATTGAAATCCCCTTTGCACGATAAAAGGTGTACGCCATCGCACCACCTATTAACAGGGCATCAACCTTCGTGAGAAGATTCTCAATAACTCCGACTTTATCGCTCACCTTGGCTCCACCCAATATCGCGACAAATGGACGCTCCGGCGCAGCGAGAGCCTTACCGAGAAAATCAAGTTCACGCTGCATTAAAAAGCCCGCTGCCTTTTCTTTCACGAATTCGGCTATCAGGGCGGTCGATGCATGAGCTCGGTGTGCCGCACCAAACGCATCGTTAATATAAACATCACCGAGCGCCGCAAGCTTTTGCGCAAATAACCGCTGCGCTTCTTTCATCGCTTTTTTTGTCGCGGCAATCTCCTCTGCGGATGCGGTATCGCTTTTCTTTATTTTACCCTCCTCCTCTGCATAGAACCGGACATTTTCTAGAAGTGCCACTTCGCCCTTCTTTAATGAACTAACCGCCGCTTCGACCTCCGGTCCTATACAGTCATTAAGAAATTGAACAGGCTGTCCAAGAAGCGAGGCAAGATGTTGGGCCACTGGCTGCAAACTATACGATTCTTCTCGACCAACTCCTTTCGGTCGCCCGAGGTGACTCATGAGCACAACGCTCGCACCTTGTTCAATACAGTACCGAATCGTCGGAAGCGCGGCGCGAATTCGGGTATCATCACCAACGACACCGTTGGCCAACGGCACATTAAAATCAACCCGAATAAGGGCGCGTCTACCTGAAAGATTAATGTCTGCTATCGTTTTCGTTTGCATGAAAGCTACCTTAAAAATCGGCTCAAAAACGTCGCTTCCGAATATTGTCGGCAAAGGACAAAGAACGAGAGTGGATCTCTCTAAAATTTGGAGCTCGCGATATACCGTTGAGTATCGCGGCCTATGGTAAACAGGTTCTCGTTCAAGAGGCAACTTCAATCGTACGGCATCGCAAGGCCGCCATTTATCGGGCTGAATCCTGCAGAAGGGCTACAAGCTCTGTTCGATATGCTCCGAGCGCTGCCTCGCCCTGATCATTACCCCCCTCTCTTTTGACCAACCTTTCAAGAAGCTCACTATGACCTCTTACGGCAACCTCTCCCCCGAGCTGCGAACGCATATCTCTGAGCCCCTTAGCAATCCGCCGCTCGAGCTCTGCTTGCAAAACCATTCGCAATTTTTTGTCGGCTTCGCTTACCTCTTTTTGTAAATTCTCGATATTTTCATCTCCTCGACCATTTGCTTCGACAAAGGTTGGAGCAATCTGGCGCATCTTCCAAACCGGAATACTTGCCTCAGCACGCGCAGCTTTAACTTCTGGACTCTTATCTTCGAACTGCTCGGACTCTTTCAATAAGAGTGCTGGCGATGAGGGCAATTGTTTGCGAAGTTCGAGAAGGGCGACCAGCTCTTGGCGTAGCTGCAAGATTGCAGCGCGATGACGATTTTGTTGCGTTCGGAGCGCCAGCATCTGCTCATTAAACGAGGAGCTCCTTTCACCTCCCCGCTTAGACAAAAGCCCCCCGACAAGCTCAAGCTCAGATCTCAGCTCTCCGTTTCTTCGTTCCTTGAATTCGGGAAGATTGGCCTTCAATGATGCGCTCACCAAACCACCGATTGAGTAGCCTAAGGCTCTATCCAAAACAGCAACACGGGGTGGAGCTACTGGAGAGGGCTCAGGCTTCACCAACCAGGTTGCGCAAAAAATGAAGAGCCCTGCCGCACCTCCAATGATGATATTTCGAGAATCGCGGGCTGCAGTTCGAAAACTCCATAGATCTGGACTTCGAAATGCACCGGATAGCGCTTTGAAGCTGCCAGAGCTCTTTCGGCCGTCATCAAACAGGGCAGAGTCGTCGCCGTGAGGACCTTCATAGCCCGATTCCTCATCGCTGATCCCCTCATCATGTTCAGTAGTTGCTCCTCTTTCTGAGATGTAGGGACCCTGTGGTAGTCGTTCGACTGCTATTTCGGATAAAGGCACTCTATTTGTTGGACCAACTCTAATTACAACAACTGTTATATTGTCGGTGCCGCCGGCGCTATTGGCGAGGTCTATGAGTTTACCTATCGCATCGTGACCTTCATTAAAGAGCACCACCTCAGCGATCTCGAGCGGCGAAACGAGATTATAAAGACCATCTGAGCATAAAACGTACACATCCCCGAGCTCTGGTCGCTGCGGATACATCCAACAGTCAACTGCGACCGACTCTGCCGGGCCCAGAGAGCGAGTCAACATATGAGCCACGGGGTGTCGTTCAGCCTGCTCCTCAGTAATCGTCCCAGAATCAACGAGCTCCTGAACCAGAGTATGATCCTGTGTTATTCGCCCGATTTTCCCGCGCCGAATTCTGAATGCACGAGAATCTCCAACATTACAAACGAGAACACCCTCTGCACCAAATCCTAAACCGACGAGGGTCGTACCCATCCCCGCCAAATCAGGCTCGACCGAACTTCGATCAAAAATTGTCTTATTAGCGGCCTCAACTGCCTCTCGAACACCATCGACATTAAGGGAAACTTCACCCGCGAGAAATCCACGTATCGAGGCGAGCGCAAGCTGCGAGGCTTCAGCCCCACCCTGCGCGCCCCCCATACCATCTGCTACAAAAAAGCAGCGAAAGAGCTCCGTATCGAGAAGCCCGAAAGAATCCTGGTTCTCCTCCCTGCGCAGACCAATATCGGTGCCCGCAGCGTAGGTAACAAGGGGGAGAAAATCTCTAGGAAGTCGGTCCGTCATGAAGTGCCCCAAAATAATGGCTGGGCTTGGCCGCAAAAATACCTGCGAGCCTAATTTCGAGATACTGTACCGCTCAACAACAAAAAAGACACGCCGAGAATATCACCGAATATTATCTGAACGCACCAAAAAAATTTTAGCCCGAACAACGACTCCATTGGTCGCAATAAACTTCGTTTAAGTGGCTACGGAGTATCTTCCGTGGGCGTCAAAATATTGGCTTGCTGAATACACTCCGCCCAAAAATCAACCACAGCTGCTGAAGGATTACGAAAGATATCTCCTAGTTTTAGGTCTCGTTTTTAAAAAACTGTGCGAGTTAATCTGCCATCGAACCGAAAACGGGTGATCTTACAGATTCGGAACTCTCCAACTTTCGAAAATCAGCGTCATCCTCGAGGCAGCTCCAGCCGCCCAAGATATCCTCATCCGAGATCAGCCCCTGGAATTCGAAGTGCCCTCTACCTCTTTCCCCCTAAGGAGTAGAGGTAGAGGGTGCCCTTGCTGTTTATACCATTGATCAAAGAGATTTTTAGAGGATGTTAGCAGCAAAATGATACGCCACATCTCTTGCTTTACGATTTCAGTGTTTCCTCAACATCGCGTCCACGCTATTAAATCCGCAAATTACGCCGGCTATTGACCAGTGGTAACTATAGGATTACAACAGCACCGATAAATTTACAAAAAACCTCCATGACTAAAAACTAATTACGGTAAATTTCCCAGACGAATTTGCCCACGGAGCTAATAAATGCCAACTCCCTCAACGCTCGCAGCAGGCAATAATAATGAGCATACGAATCCGCTGGAAGAGCCAAAGCTACCACCACTGCCATCTTTGGCAGAAACTATCGTCCTGGTCCGTCACGGAAAGAGTGCTGGAAACGTTCTTTCACACCGGCCGCGAAAAGATTTTTATCTTCCACACGGTATGACCGACGAAACATTGCCTTTGACAGACCGCGGAAAAATACAAGCCTCGAAAACAGGCGAATGGTTGGCTAAAACGTATCCGGAGGGATTCGACGTAATATTATCTTCACCCTTTCTGCGGGCAAAAAAAACAGCTGAGTTTGCTTGTAGAGCCGCTGGTTGGGATGTTGGAAATATTATCTTTGAATCTCTAGCAGGTGAGCGAGACTGGGGTGTATTTCTAGATGTTCATACTGGTCAGCAAAGAGATTTTATAGATATATTGAGAAGAGACCGACGCGGTGGGCGGATACCGGGCGGAGAGAGTCTCGATGAGGCACGCGCTCGAGCTCATGATTTTCTGAGGAAAATTCATTCCAAATATGAGGGTAAAAGAATTCTGGTCTTTACCCACGGAGAGTTTATTCAGGAGTGTATTGCGGCCGCGCTCGAAGAGCTTTATCAACCCACTGATCTAGCGCCCCGAAAGAAACCGAAGAACTGTCAGGTGTTCGAGCTCAGTTTACATTCGACTCCTCTTCACTTCACAGAAGAGGATAATTCCAATGGTGCATCGCCCGAATCAGCGAAAAGGTGGCAACTTCAGACCTCTTGTCCATCTGAGGACTGAAGTTCGACGAAACACAAATTCTAAATTCTACTTTCATATATCGAACCGCTCGGCAACTCGCCCTTACAGTTATCGATCACTGAATATCGCTTCTTTTGATCTGAATCATGGGCCGATTTTTTGGCCGTGATTAGGTCCCTCAAAAAGCGCAGACGCATATCCGTCGTTTATGTCTTTCTTTTTGGCAACTAAGCCTTTCTCCTCTAGCAGTTGAATCGCACCAGCTACTTCAGCACTACGGAATGCACTGATAATCCAGACTGATTTTGTTGGAGATGCTTCTATTCTTTTCTTCAGATCCTCTATCATCCTTTTTGCGGATGATATCTGCCAATTGCTGTTTACTACCGGAAGGGAGGATATTTTGTATTTATTTTTGTAAAGATAAAACGCATGGAGATCAGTGGAACGCATTAATATAGGTTCATCCGCACTATGCTCTTTTTGAAGATACCTAATTATGTGCTTCATATTATTCCGATCTGCCGGTTTAAAGAACCGATCTGACGTAATAACCAAAGGAGGCACAGCTACCAACAAAACCCCACATAGAGAGAAAAAAGTTTGAAGTTGGGACAATTTGGGCGAGGTCCATTTTCGAATAGGAATTTGGACAACAAAAATCATCACTAGAGGGGTAACGCAGAGAATGAGCCGATCCCGAAAGGGAGAAAGTCGCAGAAGTGAGCCTAAAAAAACTGCTCCTATTGTCCCGAGGCAATACATACATATCAGTTTATCACTTCTCCATAGGATGAAAGCACCCCGAAGAAATAGGAGCATTAGTATGCCACTCCACGCAATTGTGAGGGTGGAAAATCTCGAATCGTTGATTATCGCCTGAGGAATAAATGTGTAGGAAATGAGGTGATGCAGCGATCCAAAGCTCCATAAAAGAGTTGGGATAAAACCTTTGTGGAGAGGCGCTATTCCATTCGACCAATATCCGTAAAGTGCTTTATTACCTAAAAGCGGATATATATTGACCACAAAATGAAGAGCAAAGCTCAGTGCTGCCAATGAAGAGACAAATATAAGTTTTCGAATTTCTCCGTAAGAATTATTGGAGTAAGCCCACAAGAGCGATACCGTTCCACAGGCAAAAATGGCATAAACTGCAGAATGGGATAGCCACACTGCGAAAGTTAAAATAGCAATCAACCACCCGAGCGAAAGAGCATTGGTTGCATATCGTTCGTAACTCAATAAGATGATCAAAACCACGCAAGTCTCCACCATGTACTGCTTTGCAGCTGCTGAATAATAGACGTGCAATGGAGCTGTTCCGAGACACAGCAGAAAAAAAACCTTCGAGTAAAAAGACATTCGCGCATTTTTTACTAGAGATCGAACAAGGAAAAGTGTCCCCACACCGGCACATAGTGCTACTAACCGTGAGCCATGTTCTATTGGCTTCAGTAGCGCGATCGCGATTTTTTCAATACAGAGATATAGAGCGGGAGCACCCTGGTTTCCCTGTATGCCAGAAGTAAGCAGCTGCCAAAAGTTGTGTTCATTTAGCTGTAGAATCAGGGCTATCTCGTCGAGCCAGAGTGATCGAGCTGCACCAAATTCACGAGCTCGAAAAAGGATGCCGACTCCAAGTACTACCCATAAAATGGTCGATCTCAGTCGATTTAACATCGAGGAGGAAGGATCGCTTGTATCGGCAATGTCAAATTGATTCATAACAACCAAACTCTGAGGGTCAATTTCGAAATAAGAGGATCTAAAATAAGGTGACCCGAGCGAAGATAGCTGCAATTCAGAGGATTTTTATCTGATATTATCAATCAAGAATCGGCCAATTAGTGCTAAAATAGGACCAATACAAACTATATTTCTATTGGCTCTCAAGCTCCAGAACACACCTTTTCTCTT
>JBIJBT010000113.1:0-7610 GCA_044345055.1 Bdellovibrionota bacterium | reverse complement strand
TAACCACTCTCCCCCACTCCCAAAACCTAATCCCCCACCCTTTGCAAACTCCCTCAAACTCAATCTATCCTCTCTCTCAACAGTTCCCGCGAAATCTCCCCGAAATCTGAACCGAATATCACCTCCCTCCACAAAACCCGCCAACATGCCTCCAATCACCCTCCGATTCCCTACTCTCTTTGGTGCTGCCGCGACCTTGGCAATCTTTGGGCTTTTGGGGGGGCGGCCGCGGCTTTGGGAAATTGGGGGGCCGACGGCGTTATTTGGGGCTACTTCGGCGTTGGTAATTATTGGGTTGGTTGGGGTTCTGGTGTCGGTGCGGTGGACCCGACAAAAAGGGGTATTTGGGGATACTGCTCCTGCGCGCCATGTTGCGGTCAATGCTTCTACACGCCTTACCTCGGGAGGAGCGATAACGTTTGCTCTACTTTTTATCTCTGACTGGCTAACGCGTGGATATTCGCTATTTAAGGGCCCATTCGTGCGGCCCGAGGCGCTAGTCATTAGTGGTGCTCTCTTGTATCTCGCTCATAGAGGGCAACGGATCCATCGGTACGCAGTAATCGTGATGCCGATCGTAGCTTCTGTCATCTGTATTGGATCTTTTCTCGCGTACGGGGATGGAAGAACGTTGGTGTCGGATGATCATGCGGTATTTCTCTATCGGATACAGCTTCTGAAAGAGCAGTTTCCCTCGATTCCCTTCTATTATCCACTCTGGAACGGCGGTATCGACGCCCGTGATTTTTTTGCAAGTGGCGCTCTTAATCTCTTTCTTCTTTTTTATCCGATTATCGCTCTTGTCGATGTGTGGAGCAGCTATACGGCAATAGTTGCTGTTACCATTTTTGGGATAACTCCCCTCGCTATGGCGGTAGCGGCGCGGCTCCTTCGGTGGAGCCTCCCAGCGTGTGCAATCGCAGCGACACTTTCTCTTGGGTCATCACTTTTTTGGTATCGATGGAGTCTATCTTACGGGACGATGGGGTTTGTTGTTGCAACGGCCTTAGCACCACTCTGTTGGGCTTTGTGGTATCGAATAGCTCAACCTGACGAGAGGATCTCCGCACCGCTGTGGATACTCGCTTATTTCGTCACAACTCTCGTGTCATTCTGGTCTCTCGCGCCCCTTGCAATTGCCCCCGTTGTACTTGCTTTTGTGCCTGGTCGATTGCGCGGATTGTGTCGAGTCCGTCTTGTTACTTTAATCGTGGCACTGGCCATCACGAATCTCCCCTGGATGGCGCTCTTTGTGACCGTTTCGAGAGTTACCTCTTTTTTAGGTGCAGAGCAATCATCAACGCACGAAGGCGTGGCAAAAGAGGTATCGAAAAATTCTCCATTAATAAAAACAGTAACACCTACTCAATCAACTACACCGACTCCTTCATCATTTCGGCATCGCAGCGGAACGGTGTCGGCGCATCAGGCGATAACGCACCTTCGAACCTGGGCGATATCTGCAAACCCCCTTATTTTTATATTTGCACCTTTGGGGCTTTTTTTGCTGCATCGACCACTTCGGCTGCTGATGATGATTCAAGGAGGATGGCTCCTCGGCATCGGCACCCTCCTTGTTTCCCTAAAACCGCAGCTTGAGCTCGATCGCATGCTCGTCGTTCTAGCTCATCTTGGGTCTCTTCCCGCTGCCCTATCGCTACGCGCTTTATCGCGTGTAAGAAGCTGCCCGAAAACGCTGCCTGGACACCCAGCATTGGTATCAGCTATTTCTCTAAAAAAAATGAGTGCGCTACTTGCTCTCTCCTTCGTGGTTCTAACCCCACTCTACGGTTCATACATCGCGCAGAATCGCTCGATTGAGCCGATTCATTTTTCCTCACTGGCTAACGATGCAATCGTGCAGACCATTCGTGCGCACGCACATAATGGTAGAGCTCTTTTTTCTGGACAGGTTTTGCACGAACTCGATCAGGGACATATCGCTCCACTCACCATACTATCGGGTCACCCAATCGTTGCCTCGAGTCCGTTTCATAATATATGGAGCTATAAACAGGTAGTTCCACTCTCCTTTGTCGCGCAGGGCGACGAGGGTATAGAGAGATACTTTGATCTAATGAATATATCGCTAGTATTTGCGCACGATCCTAAGTGGCAAAGGTGGTTTGAAGAGCGGCCAGAAACGTATTCGTCAGTGCTTAAAGGGCCGCCTTTTGGGGCATTCTCTCGTCGGCGCGAGAGGGAATCGTACTTTATTGAGGGCTCAGGTAGTGTAGTAGCACAACGCACCAACAGCGTAACGTTTGTTCCAACATCAGCTGAAGGAGTCATTTCATTTAGCTGGTTTCCATTTCTTAAGAGCGATCAATGCAGACTCTCTCCTGAGAAAATATCTGAGGAGCTTACCTTTATTAGGTATACGGAATGCACCCCTGGTCGCCCTGTTACCGTTTCAGCGGTATCACCGTTAAACCGCTTGAAGTATCATCTCGGTTGGCAACTCGATGGTACTAATAATCGATAATTCGTCGCCTTTTGCGGATTATCAATTAGAGAAATATTGCTTAATTCGACCAGTTCTTGATGGATCACGACCTACTTTGCAAAAACCCCCAAAAGAACACACATTTTTCGTCATTCTATGCGCCGCATAAATCTAATCTCGGTAGTTTCAATCATAAGCCTCGCCCTTGGGGTCGGCGTTTGGATCGGCAATAACCCGACGCAATACATTCGTCTTTCTCCCGACTCGTTGGCCAACGGCTCTTCGTGGCGAAGTGGAGTTCATCTTATTCACAACGGATGGTTTGTTTGGAGAGACGCACCATACGGCGATCTATTTCAGGGGGCAGAGGTACTTATTCCCGCGGCTATAGCGTGGATCGCAGCAATCTTTTTTGTGTGGATTTCGAGTGAGGGGCGTTACCGAACTTCTGTTGCTGGATGGTTACTAGGAGGAGTCTCTGCGACCGCGTTTCTTATCGGGAGAGATCCGATAGTGTGGTCGTGGATTGCTGGAACAATGACCCTTGCGGTGGGACTTCTTATTTCAAAGCCTATTATTTCAAACCCTCGACAGATCGAAAATTCAGAAGGCCTTGATACAGATACCTCTAAAGGTGTGAGCAGTTTTTTTCAACGCATCCTCTCAAAAAATACGATCAAAAACATTTTATCGACCGCTCTACTCATCATGAGTGCGGGACTCGCTCTTCACTTTTTTCCTCTTGCACTTATTGTTGCCCTTATTTTTCTTCCTCCCTACAAACACCGCGAGCTAGCTCCAATAACGGGGATTACTCTAATTGCGCTAATCATTGCGACCACTACAATTTCGCCTTCTCCTCCAAATCTTGATTACCCGGCTCATACGCGGGTCGTAGATTGGGAGGAAGCGGCCGAGCTCGCTCCTCCCCTTATCGGCCCATCTGCACCGATTCGGTATGTAGATATCCGCTCAATGCAGTCGCATATCATTGGGCCATTAATTGTGCTTGGTAGTATTGCCGCTTTTGGGAGTATCTTTGGTTCATCACGGCGGCTCGCAAGAATTGCGTTAGTCGGCTCCCTACTAATTGGTTGGGATCTTATTCCGATTCGTCGCATCCATGAATCCTCCATTTTGCAGGCTCTCTCAAGACTGTTGCCGTATCACACGATGTATCCAATTACGTGGCTAGTTGCAGCTATTATTCCGCTAATCCTCTCGATTGTGGCTATTCAGGCACATCGAATTTTTTTCCACATAGCCTGGATCTTCGGTATCGGCGCAATAGCAATTCTTGCAGGAGGTGTTCCCGATTCATCGGTTCCATCGTTTGGAAAGCTGTCTATTGAGCGCCAACTCCCACAAGCTCTCTTTACTCCTTCGAGGCTCGTCGTAAAAGCGAGTGAATTGCAGCTCAATGCTTTGCTTCGTTATAAAAAGACAAATGCACACCCACTCTCTGACTTTCGCGCAGAGATAGCCGCATCTAATAACAGCTCAGACGCGCAGCAGCTTCTCTACGGTGAGATTAATGGAGGTCGATGGACATCAGGCGGTGGTTCTCAACAGGGCTCTGAGTGGCTTGCACTGAGGTTAAAAGACCCTCAAAAACTGGTCGGAATAGTGCTTGATTCATCCTCCTATGTCCTCGATTTTGCCCGTGGGATTGAAGTTTTTGGCTCGTTACAATGTAACAAGGATTGGCTCAAAGCTCCCCAAAATTCGCAGTTCACACCTTTGATTGAAATTAATCACTGGCTTGGTCCGATTGAGATCTCTCAAACTGGTCTGCCCTATTATGGGCCGCTTACCCATATGCCGCTCTATTTTGGAGAACAAAAAGAGCTGCGATGTCTCTTTTTGAGACAAACCGGAACGGCGCTCAACGATTGGTCTGTTACGAGTATCCGATTGCTGACGAGTGAATAGGTTGTAGCCTCCTTCCTATTCCAACCTCTCTTTAATCCTCGAGTAAATGACCCATGCGCGACCGTTTTGTTTCAATATACCGCGCAGACAATGGATCGGTCGAAACAACGGTAGGAACTCGCTCAACGACTGTTATCCCATAGCTTTCGAGCGCTGCGACCTTATCTGGATTGTTCGTTATCAGCCGAACCTTATCGATTCCGCAATTTCGCAATATACCGGCAGCCACATGATAATCGCGCTCATCCGGCGCAAAACCGAGAGCCGTATTAGCATCGACTGTATCAAGCCCGGCATCCTGAAGCTGGTACGCCTTAAGCTTGTTTCCCAAACCGATACCTCTTCCTTCCTGCCGAAGGTAGAGAAGCGCCCCGTAGCCTTCCTGAGCGATCTTTTCCATCGCATCACCAAACTGCAATCCACAGTCACACCGGCGACTTCCAAGGATATCACCCGTTAAACACTCTGAGTGAATCCGAATCAAGGGTGGAGGCGAATCCCCCCATGCAATATCGCCCTGCATAAATACAAGATGTTCCCTAAGATCAACTTCATCCTCGAACGAGACGATTCGAAAAAGGCCATGAGCTGTTTCTCTCATCCCCTCGGCTGTGCGGCGCACAAAGGGAAACTTGCGTAATCGATGTTCGCGAATTTTTTCGATTGAGGTAATTATCAACTGATGAGATCTAGCGAACTCAAGTATTTCGTTGCCCCGAGATACTGTCCCATCTCGATTTAGGATTTCACAAATAACTCCCGCCGGTGCTGCTCCGCACAATCGAGCAAGATCGTAAGATCCCTCTGTTTGACCACGTCTACCAAAAACCCCTCGCTCGTTAGCGATAAGAGGCACTACCGAACCAGGAACGGTGAAATCCTCAGGCTGCGCATGAGCAGCAACTAAGTGCCGAATCGCCTGAGCTCTCGAGGAGGCACCTAAGGAAGAATTTGGACCAAATTCACGCAAACCAACGGTAACGGCGAATGGAGTACCAAACGAGCTGCGATTATCCTCTGTTTGTGGACCAAGTCCCAAACGTATTGCCTGACTGCGATCCATGCTGACGCAGATAAGCCCCCCACAATCCTGAATCATAAAGGCGACAGCGCTCGCATCGAGTCGGTCAGCGAGAAAAACAAGATCGCCCTCATTTTCGCGATCATCATCATCAACGAGTATAATACCTCGACCACTCAGAAGTTGAGCACAAACCTCCTCGATAGAGCTGCAATGTGCGGAGAAAAACGAGCTCATGAAAATTTCAGACCAAAGGATGAGGAGAGATTAAAAAGACAACGAGTGGCTTTTTTAAGAAACTGGAACTCTTAGAGAAGTGAAAAACCTGCATATCCTCAACTTGGTTCCCGCGCCGCAAGCCCTTTAATTGTTTCTGCGAAATGGGTCACATCCGAGAACTCGCGATATACTGAAGCAAACCGGATATACGCGACAAGATCGATATCTTTGAGTAGGTTCATAACGATCTCGCCAATCCGTTGGCTTGAGATTTCGCGCACACCGAGCTCACTTACCCGCTGTTCGACCAACTGTATAAGATTTTCGATCTCGGCAACTCCGACGGGACGTTTCTCGAAGGCACGGATTAAACCGGTTCTTAGCTTTTCGCGCGAAAACGGCTCTCGCCGTCCATCTTTTTTCTCGACAAATGGAAGGAACAGCTCAATGCGCTCAATCGTTGTGAAGCGCTGAGCACAAGCCTGACACTCTCTACGACGGCGTATCGCACCATCCTCAGAGCGAGTGTCCACTACCGAAAGGCGATCGGAGCCGCACGATGGACAATGCATGGGGAGGCCTCCGAGATTTGGTACAAAGAGGATTAATTCATAACCTCTTTACTCTGAACCTATCTCTTTATCAACCCCCAGGAGAGGATAGTTTGACGAAAACCCGAGGACACATAATTTAAAAGGGGGTCGCTCCGCTGCTGCCGGAACGACCCCTTTCGATATCCTCTATCAGAAGTTCTGCGCGAGAAACTTCGTTATGACTGCTTATTGCTGATGTAGTTAACGATATCCTCGACCGTTTGGATCTTTTCAGCATCCTCATCAGGTATTTCCATCTCGTACTCTTCTTCGAGAGCCATCACGAGCTCAACGATGTCAAGGGAGTCGGCACCCAAATCCTCTATGAGCGATGCTTTTGAGGTTACATCGTCAGCAGCCGCCCCAAGCTGTTCTGCAACAATGCTTTTTACCCGCTCTGAAATCTCTTCGACCGATGCCATGATGTATAGTCTCCCGACAAGTTAATAATTTGGCTGCAACCACCATCCGGGCTGCAGTCATGTGCGAAAAATCGACGGCCGCTGTTTCTTCCTGCTCGGAAAAAATGTGAACTATCCGACGAATTGCTATCCGTGAAGTGCAATCCTTCACCAGGCTTCAGCAAGTTGTCAAGCAGCAGCCCAAAATCCAGCTTCCAACCGTACCCAAAAGCAACTAAAAAGTCACCCCCAAACAGGGTAAATTATCCTCAACAGATGGTGAGCCGGGTGCTCTTAGGTACATAAACTTCGAAAATTTCCTATCACAGACGGCTTTTCCGAGCCTCTTGCGAGCTGTTCCAGAAAAATACTGGATGGGTTTTTCTGGAACCGTTAATCACATATACATTCCACCATTTACCCCGATAACTTGACCGGTAATATAGGCAGCATTTTCAGACGCAAGGAATGCAACCAGAGCAGCAACCTCCCTAGGTTGGCCGAATCGTGCCAACGGAATTGCTTTTAAGTGTTCCTCCCTTACAGCTTCAGGAAGCACCTGTGTCATCTCCGTATCGATGAAGCCCGGCGTTATCGCGTTGACTGTTACATTTCTCGACGAAAGCTCGCGAGCCATCGCCTTAGTCAATCCGAGCATCCCCGCTTTCGAAGAAACATAAGGTACCTGTCCTGCATTTCCCATTTCACCAACGACCGAGCTGATATTGATGATTCTCCCTTCGCGCTGTTTCATCATCAACCGAGCAGCCGCCCGCGCAACATAAAATGCTCCAGTAAGGTTGGTCTGAATGGTCTGTTCCCAATCGGCATTTTTCATCCGAACAAAAAGGCCATCCCGAGATATTCCCGCATTATTTACGACTATATCAAGTCGACCAGATTCTGCTTTTATTCGATCGATTGCCTTGTCGACCGCCTCGCTATCCTCAACCTGAAACGGCACAATCTTCGCCACCGCTCCTTTTTCTTCGCACAAT
>JBIJBT010000150.1:0-3513 GCA_044345055.1 Bdellovibrionota bacterium | reverse complement strand
CATCCGACCGCGATGCATAGTTAATCCAAACTGTTGCTCCTTGAGCTGCAAGCTCAACACAGACTGCTCTTCCAATTCCACGCGATCCACCGGTCACCAAAGCGACCTTTCCTGCCAACAAACTTGTCATTGAAACCACTCCCCCAAAAAAATCCCGCGAGACCAAAAAGTCCCCCACGCTCGAATAACTTTCGCCCCATACCCTCACACACCTCGGCTCGGTTTTCAATCGCCTCGTTGCGACTTGCCTGAAAAAGGTGGTGCTGCGATAATTCGCTGTCGATAAAAATAACCTGGTTTTCACGAAAGCGCCGATCTCAATGACCACAAATCCACCAAACATCATCGATAAGCTCTGGTCACTCCACTCGGTCGCAACCGACCAAGGGTGTCCAACCGTTTTGGCGATAGATGCGATGCTAATTCACGAGGTCACTTCACCCCAAGCGTTCCAGTTTCTAGAGGACAATAACCTTCCAATCGCCTTTCCGGAGTACCTGTTTGGCACTCTCGATCACAGCATCCCCACACGACAAGACCGCCACATAATCCATGACCCCGTTGCCCGAGCACAGGTTGAGCTTCTGCGAACGAATACGAAGAAGCGCGGTCTTACCATTTTTGACTACGGGAGTGGGCATCAAGGGGTAGTTCACGTTATCGCACCAGAGCTCGGCATCGCGCAGCCGGGATTATCTCTCGTGTGTGGCGATTCTCACACCGCAACTCTTGGTGCCTTTGGAGCACTTGCATTCGGAGTTGGCACCTCGGAAGTTACCCATGTGATGGCGACAGGATGCATTCTCCAGTATCGTCCAAAAACAATGGAGGTTGCCGTTGACGGAAAGCTAATCCGTGGAGTATTTGCAAAGGACATCATCCTGCGAATCATTCAACAGCTCGGAGTCGGTGGTGCAAATGGGCACTTCATCGAATATCGAGGAAGCACAATCTCCGCACTCTCGATGGAGGAGCGGATGACGATTTGCAACATGTCGATAGAGTGCGGTGCGCGGGGTGGTCTTGTCGGCCCCGATGAGGTTACCTTCTCTTACCTCAAAGACCGTCTCTACGCCCCTTCAGAAGAGGATTGGGACGATGCTGTTGCTTACTGGAGTTCTCTATCATCCGCTACGGATGCTCACTTCGATACATCAATTTTTCTTGATGCTTCGACCGTAAAACCTATGGTTACGTGGGGCACAAATCCTGCTCAATCGGTCGCAATAGATGAGCCAATACCGCTTCCGGAAAACCTAACACCCCCTGACCGTCTCGCCCAGGAACAGGCCCTCGCCTACACCCGATTACGCGCTGGACATTCACTCCAGGGAACGCCGATAGAGTGGGCATTTTTGGGGTCATGCACCAACGCCCGCATCTCCGACCTTCGAATCGCAGCAGAAATTGTAAAGGGAAAACGGATCGCATCGGGCGTAACGATGCTCGTTGTCCCTGGTTCTGAGGCAGTAAGAGAACAGGCGATCGAAGAGGGCCTCGATAAGATATTTACCGAAGCAGGAGCCCAGTTTCGAATGCCCGGATGCTCAATGTGTCTTGGAATGAACGATGATATCGTTCCTGCAGGACAAAGGTGCATTAGCACCTCAAACCGCAATTTCGTTGGCCGACAGGGCCCAGGAAGTATTACTCACCTTGCTTCCCCCGCAACGGTTGCCGCGAGCGCTCTTGCAGGAGCTATCTGCGGAGCGGAGTGAAAAACTATACGCAAAAAAACTAAAAAAATATTACCAATCAACTATCGAGATAGTAGCCCGATGGAAACATTCTCAACTCTGACCTCTAACTACATCCCAATCAAGATTGATGATGTAGATACGGACATGATTATCCCCGCTCGCCATCTCCGAAATACGGGAAGAACGGGCTATGGTGTGCATGCTTTCGAAAATTTGCGGAATGCGGACCCATCATTCCCCTTCGCTCATCCCTCGTATTCGGGAGATTCGATCATCGTTGCCGGAAATAATTTCGGTTGTGGATCATCGCGAGAACATGCCGTCTGGGCGCTCCAGGAGAACGGAATCAGGGCGGTTATTGCCGAATCGTTTGCTGATATTTTCAGGAACAATGCAGAGAAAAACGGCCTGCTCCCAATAACCGTTCCGCGCTCAATTATAGAGATGTGGTGGAAAGCGCCAAGGGAAGTAGCTGGACAAATAACTATTGATCTTGCCACTCAAACGATAACGAATTCCCTACTCGACGAGCCGCTATCTTTTGTTTGCGATCCTTTTCGTAAACACTGCCTTCTAAATGGGTTCACCGATCTTGAGTACCTTTTCTCGCATCGAGACGCTATTGCTCAACACGCGAAAACAGCCGGGACCCGACGTTTTCTCCGAGTCGCGCGATAAAGTTGAAAAATTAGGCTACGCTGGTTGCCGGGCTACTGAGCCGTCTCAGAACTTGGACCTGTCATCAATCCGAGAGCCGACTCGAGTCGATCTATCAACTTTTCACGATTAAAGTTGTCGGCAACGCGTAGCGCATTAAAAAATGCCCATTCACCTGAGGAGCCGTGACAGACAATTCCGAGCTTTGCTAGCCCTAGGAGAGGTGCTCCACCATGAACTGCGGGATCAAACCGCTCTGCGAGAACTTTCTTTAGAACCGGTCGCGCCAGCAGCATACCCGCCTGAGCAATCCAGCTCTTTTTAACCTCATCTTTAACCGCACCAACGATTAACTCAAACGTTCCCTCCATCGCCTTGAGAACGGCATTGCCTACGAAACCATCGCAAACAATTACCTCGGCAACATCTCGAACGATATCCTTACCCTCAGCGAAGCCGATGAAGTTAAGCGAAGGCATAGCCCGCAACGATTCGGCTGCCGCGCGAACCGTATCAGTCCCCTTGCCTACCTCACTCCCATTCGATAGAAGAGCAATCCGAGGCCGCTCAATACCCTTCGCAACTGACGCAAAGGCCCCGCCCATGACGGCAAACTGAAGTAACTGTTGGGAGTTGCAGTCGACGTTCGCCCCTACATCAAGGAGAACACACGGTCCTAAAGATCCTCGCCGGGGTATCATCGTCGCTATAGCGGGACGACTAATTCCCGCGAGAGTGCCGCACTCAAACATTCCGGCGGCCATCATCGCACCTGTGTTTCCGGCACTTATGCAACCGCTGGCCTCTCCAGCAGCAACAGCACGAAAAGCAACCCGAATCGATGATTGTGGCTTACGACGAATAGCGGTTGAAGCACTATCTTCCATCGTCACGACATCTGGCGCATGACGAATAGTGAGTAATGAGCGAAGATCGCTCGGAGCATCCCTCAAGAGCTCAGCTAATACACCCTCTTGGCCCACCAGCAAGGTCTTAACACCAAGCTCGCGAGCCGCTCTAATTGCTGCCCCAACGGCTACGGAGGGACCAAGATCTCCCCCCATAGCTTCAAGAGCCAACGGCAGCCTTTCAGCAGACCCAACTAGTGTCACGGGCTACTCTTTTAGAACAAGGGGACTATTTCAGCAAAACTTAC
>JBIJBT010000082.1:0-11434 GCA_044345055.1 Bdellovibrionota bacterium | reverse complement strand
CTGCACGCTCCAGGGTTGCAGGGCGAAGTATGATTGTCCGGTTTTTTCTGGACGAAGGTGGTCGCCGGCGAACTTGAAGCGAGTACTGTGTGATACAGTTTAGTCGCATCCATGCTCGGGTCCGATTGTAAGGCCATCGCTATCGCGTGAGCGGTGTTATGTATCGCTGCTCTTTCGCCTAGGTAATCCACAACGCTTATGTGAGCGAGGCACGCCGCCAACAGAGTGGGGAACAATATCGCGAACTCAATAAAGAGCGTCCCGCCCATCCTCCGAGCCCTTGATGGCTGCTTTAACCGTTGGTTGCGTCTTTCTAACATAAACTTCCCCCTCAGATTTATCAGTGCTTGGCGGACTGAATTATACACTTTGACTCATGACCGCCGTTCGTATCTCCCCTTTAATTAAAATGCAAAAGCGCTGGGTAGTCAAATATTTGTTTACAAAGGATCTCCCACTGCAACATCAAAAAAGAACCCCATCTAAACCATTAAATTAATTTACGTTTTCGGCTATTTTGGAGTTTTTTCCGACAAGGGCAAGGTCCTAGACCTCTATCAGGGTGGTGAAAAACCCCATCTCCCGTAATTTTTCCTTTGTCCGGGCCGCCTTTTGCTAACCCAACCTCTAAATTTCTCGCTTAAGCTAAGTTTTGATGCCCCATTCTGAAGGTGACGCCGGGGAGATTAGGTAAAAATATGGGCGTTTACCCCCACCGATGCCCTCTCTACGGGCGAAATCACGCCGTTGATAGTCTCGTGATACGCAGAATGTTCATAGCAGCGAATGTCATCTGCGTAAGAAAATGCGTTCGCGAACAGCCGATCAACCGGCTCTTACGGACTCCGCCCACCGTTTTTAGGAACCCGAAACACTGCTCAATCAGTTTCCTCTTCTTTTGGCTTACCTTGTATGAATTTCTCTTTGTGGTGCGCCTATCAAGCCCAGCGACTTTCCTGTCCTTCATACATGCAACATGGGGAATTATCCCTCGTTCACGCAGTTTTCCAACGAAGTCCTTCTGGTGATATCCCTTATCAGCGCCTACCGTCTTTATTGGGAAGCTTGCATCCTCGACCAGCCGGTCAATCATTGAAATAGCTGTACGTACCTCAGCAGTACCCGTCGCTGGGGAAACCTCGCACTCAACCACAAGTCCATTTCTATTCTCAGTGACCGCAGTCGCACAGAACGCCAACTTGGCTTCTTTGCCATGCCCCTTCTTGGCCAGCAGAGCCTCGGGATCTGTCGTACTCGAATGAGTGCTATTTGTCCGTCGCTCACCAAGAAAATTAACGTCAGGATCGCTCGGCTTGAACCCGTTACCATCATTCCTATCGTCTTTATCTTGCTTATTCTTCGAAACAAAGCTTTTTATCGATGCCCAAGACTCAATCAGAGTACCATCCACCGAAAAGTGCTCCTCCGAGACAAGCTTTCTAGAGCGTGCTTCGCTCACTACCTCCCCGAAAAACTCCCGACTAACCTCATGCTCTATCAACCGAGCCCGATTCTTCGAAAACACGCTTCGCTCAAACCCAGCCTCACTCAGGTCCATACCAAGAAACCACCGAAACAATATGTTGTAGTTCAGCTGCTCGCAAAATTGACGCTCGGACCTCACTGAATACAGCGCCATCAATATCGTGCTTTTGAGCAAAACCTCGGGAGCTATCGATGGTCTCCCTACATCAGAGTACATCGTATCAAACGTATAGCTCATCCGACTCAATAGCTTGTCGCATAAAGCACGGATACGTCGAAGCGGATGATCCTGCGGGATTCGTTCCTCAATACCGAAAAAGTGAAATAGCTCTTCTTGTGAACGCTTGTTGCCCCGCATCATTACTCTCCGCTCAAGCTGTTGTTCGTACTCAGCATGCGGAGCTTCTCATTTTCTACAATATTACGCGATCGTTTTTCACCACCCTGCTATACCTCTGAGGTATAGAGGCAGAAGGGAGACAGAAAGAATCAGTACAGCATCCGCATTAACGACCAGTTTCGAATCTGTTTTAAGTGGGACGGCAAACAAGCTTTTGATGTGGAGATAGTTGACTATCATTGAGTTGAGGACGGTATATGAGCAATAAAACCATTCATACCACATCAGTTCATCCCGGAGCTGTTTTGCGCGACGAACTTGAAGAAATTGGGGTCACTCAATCCGACCTTGCTCAACATATTGGAGTGCTGCCCAAGACTATCAATGAAATTTGCCGGGGAAAGCGAGGCATCAGCGCCCAAATGGCGCTGATGCTCTCGCAGGCTCTCGGCGCAACTCCCTATTTCTGGCTTAATCTGCAAAACAACTGGGAGTTGAGTCAGATTGGTAGCTCCAAAAAAATAAAGCCATTGGCTGCATAACGGTTCGCACACTGGGCAAAGCTGCCGTGCGTTGGAGGGTAATAGCGCTCCTTCTGTAAATTGTTTCCTAGGGCCTCTGCAACTCAGAGGCATAGAGGTAAGGGGATCTACCTACCAGTCTCTCTTCTTGTTCTACGAGCAATGTGATAAATCATTTCTTCTGAGCTACTCGGGTTAAACTTGTCACTGTTCCACTCGCCGTGAAAATTCTTCACACATAGCCCTTGTTCCGTGACGAGTCGCTCAATTTCAGACTGTGACCAGAAGCGCAGAGTGCTGTAAGAGTTGAGCGTCTCATTCAAGATTTTGTACGTGATTGTAAAGTCGATTAAATTCGGTGAGTTTGAGGTCACCGTATATGACTCTCTTACAGGGCCGTGGGGCGAATCATATTCGACCACTTTACCATGCCATTTCTCTTGCCAGTTTACTCTGGGGTTGCGTGACTCAAAAACGAATGTACCGCCTTCGCTGAGATGGTCGTGAACATTGGTAAAAGTCGAACGTAGATCAGCTTCCCGAAGTATTACCTGGAATGCATGGCCGGTCATTATAATGAGGTCAAACGTCGAGTCGAGCTTAAAGCTCTGGGCTGGTGCGTTCACCCAGGTAACTTTATCACCAAACGACTCATTCTTCCCTGCTGCCAACATACTCAGAGATGGGTCCAAGCCCGCAACGCGATGCCCTCGTTTCGCATATTCACGACAAAGAAGACCCGTCCCACAGCCCAGATCGAGAATTGAAATGCTAGCGTCTCTCGGCGCAAGGTTCAGATAAAATTCACGGTCATCGCCCCACCCGCAAGATAAGTCGTAGATACTCGCGAGAACGGGGTGGTCGTAGTGAAGGTCTAACAATTCTCTTCTCCAAAATAGTAAAACCAAGCATATCCCGATTCTAGTTGAAATAGAGGGCGGTGTAGTCGCGATCTTTTAGGCTGCTTCTTCGAGCTAGTCAACCTGTTTCGACAATCTCGCTCTATGGCTCAGAGGCGCGGAGGGCTCGGGGGTTGTCCCCTCATTTGAGGACACCTGAATCTGCGATTCTACCGGAATCACAGCAGCTACCACATCTCTTAAGGCTAAAAAGTTAATACCTGTTAAATCTACTTTACTTTGTTTTAGACAGGTATTAAATTTACTCTATGTCCAATCGCTCAATTAACCCCCACATTCTTGCTGACCTCGCGCGAGGAAAGATGGTTCTGCTCTCTGGTCCCCGGCAATGTGGACAGACTACTCTTGCCAAGTCGATCGGCGATCCAACCTCGACGATGGCGTACTACAACTGGGACGTTGCTACACACCGCCAAAACCTTAAGGGTTATAAACTAGACCTCTCACGGGAGTATTGGGTATTTGATGAATTGCATAAATTCCGTTCATGGAGAAATTGGTTGAAGGGAGTTTATGACCTTCACCATGCAGAGCATAAAATTCTCGTCACCGGCAGCGCTCGGCTCGACCAATACGCTCGAGGGGGAGACTCTCTGCAGGGACGGTACTTTCATTATCGGCTCCACCCCTTTACTCTCGCTGAAGTTCTTGGCCTACCCGAGCTCGATTATCGACGAACAATGGAGCGGGCTGCTACTTTCTCTCCGCCCGATCGCGATAAAGCGCAATCTGTCCTGACCGATCTTCTTTCCTTCGGAGGTTTTCCCGAGCCGTTCCTGAGCCGATCGAAGAGCTACGCCGGAAGATGGCGACTCGCGTACGGGCAACGGCTGGTGTTTGAGGATGTCAGAAGCCTTGAACAGACCCAAGAGCTCGACCAGATGAGTCTGCTCTACGATCGGTTACCCGATCTCGTATCAAATAATCTATCGATCAATAACCTTGCAAAGGATCTCGAGGTCGCTCATCAAACGGTAGCTAAGTGGATCGGTATCTTCGAAAAGCTGTACGCCAATTTTTACGTTCTGCCCTTCGGCGATCCAAAGATTAAGGCAATTAAAAAGGAGCGAAAGCTCTACCTGTGGGATGTGGGCCGGCTCGCAGACCCCGGAGCGCGACTTGAAAATCTTGTCGCCCTCCATCTCTTGCGCCTTGTTCACTGGTTTGAAGATGTTTATGGCGAGGTAATCGAGTTACGATACATCAAAGATGTTGATGGGCACGAGATCGATTTCATACTCCTTCGAAATAAGCGACCATGGATTGCGATCGAGGTGAAAAGCTCTGAGCAGGATCTCAGCGGTGGCCTCACCTATCTCCTAAAAAAAATCGCTATCCCGTTCGTCTATCAGATTCATCTCAAAAGTGACCAGGTGTATAAACTTCCAAAGATTCACCAGAGTGCGATATCTGCGATGCCGGTAAGTCATTTTCTTTGTGCAATGCCGTAGGGATGCCGATGGGGTCTACCCCGCTTCTTTACCCCGAGCACACAATCACCACACTCCCTCCACAAACCACCGAACCCCACAAAAGTCGCTCGTCACCTCTTTGTCTCAGAGGCATAGAAAAAAATTCATCTCGATTCTAGTTGAATTAGAGGGCGGTGTAATTGCGATCTTTTTAGGCTGCTTCTTCGAGCGAGTCAACCTGTTTTGACCGCACGAATTGATCTAATGCATCGAACAGTTCCTTCATCGTTTTTGCACCCTGGATCTTCTGCAATTTTTCCTCGCCCCTTAAAAGACCTTCGACCTATACCGCAGGGAAAAAAAGAGACGATGATTGTCCAGATTCTTTTAGTGCAAACACAGTAACTCACAACTCCCTTCAAACTACCTTAAACCCCGTTTCGCCAACGTAGCGATGTGAGGTAGTATTTCTTCAACTGACTCGACTTTTTTCTATTAACAGTTCGTTCTATCATCTTAGGGGCTCTGCGGATCTGAGTAAATGGCCCGGACTGAACGTCTTTGCATTTCTTGCCTTACTTGTTCCATTCCCGAATTGTACACTCTGTACGTTTAAGCTTGCTATTCCACAATTCTAAGCACCATCATGACGCCTCTTAATATTCTTATCTGTGCCGGGGAAGTTTCCGGTGATCAGCGGGCTGCGGAGCTTGTTGTGGCGCTTAGGCGGATTGTGCCGGATGCTCGAATACGGGGTATGGCGGGGCCGCGGATGCGGGAGGAGGGGGTTGAGGCGGTAGTGGCTGCTGAGTCGGTCGGCGGTGTGATGGGTTTTTTGGAGTTGGGGGGGAGATTGCGTGCACTCATCGGGGCGTACCGGTTGATGGCGCGGACGATAAGAGAATGGCGGCCGGATCTTGTTATTCTCGTTGATTTTCCCGATTTTAATCTCAGGCTTGCTCGGGTGGCCCGCGACGAGGGGATAGCGACTCTCTATTATATTCCTCCGAAGGTCTGGGCATGGCGCTCAAAACGGGTTAAGGCATTTCGCAACACCCTCGATGCGATTGCAGCAATTTTCCCATTCGAGCCCGCTTTCCACGCTAAGCGGGGCTACCACCGAACTGTATATGTAGGGCACCCTTTCATCGAGCTACCTGATGAAGGAAAAGACTATGGTCTCGCCGACAAGCCCATTAGAAAATCTAATGATGAGCCTCTTCTAGCGCTCCTTCCGGGGAGTCGCCGTTCAGAAGTTTTACGTCATTGGAAGGTTCAACGGGAAGCTTTCGATCGGGTGCGGGTGCGTTATCCGAATTTACAGGCGATTGCGGTCGTTCCGAGCGAGGAGTTAGCCGCGCTCCTTCGTGATAAAATCCCTTACGAGGGGCTTAATATTCAGGTTGGTGGTTCCGAGGAGGTAATGCGAAGAGCGACCGTGGGGATTCTTAAAAGTGGCACCTGTACACTTGAGGCCGCTTTTTGGAATCTTCCATTTGTATGCATCTATAAAGCATCACCGGTATCTGCATTTCTTGCTCGGCGACTCGTCGAGATTACCGAGGTCTCGCTCGTAAATATAGTTCGTCCGAGCACCGTTAAAGAGCTACTTCAGGAGCGGTGCACGAGTGAGCTTGTCACTCGAGAAGTGGTAAAAATTCTCGAGGATACGCGTTATAAAGAGGAGATGCTCGAGGGATTTGCCGCTGTGCGCACCACCTTTAGCCAGCGAAGGGGAGAGAGCAAAATCGAGAGCGATGCGGCGGGTCGCACCCCTCTTAGCGCTGCAGAGGAAGCGGCTAAGCTTGTCGTGGCGACGGCACGTCCTGCGCGACCTGCTCGCTCTGTTTTATATCGACGGATTGCAAACTACCTCCATCCATATCGCAAAACGTTTCTCGCAGCGCTCGGTTGTATGGTGTTATTTGGAGCCTCCGATGGCGCAGTTCCTTTCTTAGTGAAGGAGGTTCTTGATAGAGTTTTTCGGGCAAACGATGCCACCTATCTGTATCTATTCCCCGTCATTCTTATCTCACTTAGCGTGCTGCGCGCTGCTGCCGATTTTGGTCAGCAGTATCTTATGAGCTGGGTTGGTCATTCGGTCGTGCGAGATCTTCGTCGCGATATGAATGCTCAGTTTCTTCGGCTTGGTCCACCATTTTTTATTCGAAATCCAAGCGGCGACATGCTGAGCCGAATTACGGGAGACGTCCTTCTCACACGGACCCTACTCACCGATTCGCTTGCCTCAGTATTGCGAGATTCAATTAGAATTTTTGCCCTTGCTGCGGTTGCCATCTGGATGGATCCGGTACTAGCTCTTATTGCGATTGTTTTTGTTCCAGTCGGGTTTTTCCCGATTTATCAATTAGGCAGACGGCTCCGAGATTTAGGTAGGAGAGGACAAGATGGTGTGGGCGCACTAACCGCTCGATTGCAGGAATCAATTCTTGGAAGCAAGGTAGTAAAGATTTTTTGCAACGATCAATTCGAGAAGGATCGTTTCGCAGAGGCAAACGGCGCGTTGACTGCGGTATTTGTCAAATCTGATAGGGTAAAGGCGCTTAGTGGACCAATAAACGAGGTGCTCGCGAGTGTTGCGGTTGCAGCGGTTATTCTTTATGGGGGCACATCAGTCCTTCATGGAGTCCGCTCTCAGGGAGCATTTATCGGTTTTCTTATCGCGATATTTCTTCTTTACGATCCAATCAAAAAAATCAGCCGCCTTCACGCCGCTATCCAGCAATCACTTGCCAGCGCTGCGCGTATCTTCGAGGTCCTTGATACCGAACCTCTTATCGTTGATCCTCCCGATCCAGTGCCTCTCCCCGCTAGTAATACAATCTCAATTGAAAGGGTGTTATTCCAATATCCGGGCGCAGCAGCTCCCGCGCTCCGCCGAATAACGCTCACTATAAAAGAGGGAAGCCGTGTGGCGCTTGTCGGACTTTCGGGGTCCGGGAAATCAACTCTTGCCGATCTTCTTCCTAGATTTATCGATCCGAGCGAGGGAGTAGTAACGATTGGTGGCGTCGATCTTCGGCGATTAAGCCTTGAAGAGCTGCGCCACCGTATAGCTATGGTAAGTCAACACACATTCCTTTTTAACGATACTATCTGGAATAACATCCAGTACGGTAATCATAGTGCTCCGTCCGAGGCTATTACTCGGGCCGCTGAACAGGCGCACGCCCTTGCCTTTATTAATGCCCTTCCTGAGCGGTTTAACACCGTAGTGGGGGAGGGTGGATTTGCTCTCTCAGGAGGAGAGCGACAGCGGCTCGCTATTGCCCGCGCCATCTTGAAGAATGCTCCAATCCTCATTCTAGATGAGGCAACCGCATCTCTTGATAACCGATCAGAACGAGAAGTTCAGCACGCTCTGGATACTCTGATGGAGGGAAGAACTACAATTGTCATAGCCCACCGACTCTCGACGATTATCAATGCAGACCAGATTGTAGTGATGAAGGAGGGTTCGATCGTTGAGCAAGGAACCCACGCCGAGCTACTCGCGGCAGGTGGCGAGTATGCGATGTTGCATGCGTTGCAGTTTGGACAATAGTACTACTCGGTTAATCGTCTCTGCCTAACCGAATAAACATATATCGGAAAACCTCCATGATACGGCCGCAACTAAAATTATTGGTCCTGTACCTAGGCTGCTTCCTTGGATTTGGTGCTTTGGCATTCCAGAGCATTTTTTTTGCTGTAGATCTCTATACGTTCGGGCCGCGCGGTGTTTCAGGATTTTATCTTGGCTGGTTTCTTCTAAGCGGTTTATTACTTTTTCCGCTCTTTACATGGTGTAAAAAGAGTCACCCTTCTTTTTTTTTGTTGCTAATACTTGCAACCGGCGGGCTCGGTCTTTTTGGAGCATGGCAAACCATGGGCTCCGGTCTTAGTCCGTACCTTATCGGAATACAAAATGCGCTTATAGTAACGGGCTTTTTTCAACTATATCACCTCGCTATAGCGGGAGTTACCACGAGTGATGGGCGAACAAAAGAGCTCGCGATTGTGAAGATTATATCCCAAATCGGCGGTATTCTCGGGGCATCTCTTGGCGGATTAGTAGGCCAACAATACGCTTTTGGGGAATCATTTCTCGGTTCAGCGCTGGTTTTTGGCATCGGAACGGTAGCACTTGCCGTGATCTCCCCACGGGTTAAAAGTGCCGATTATTCCTCAGTTCGCGCCCCTGGAGAGGTTCATTCCGAGCCTTTGCTCGATGTCATTCTCGGCTATCCCCGTCAAAATTGCGGTGTCGGCCTGGATGCATTTCTTCATACATCAGCGAATTTTCTTCTGCCTATAGTGCTTTTGGTTCGTGGTTTCTCACCTCAATCTGTAGGATTTCTTTATGCAACTCGTTTGACGGCTACTTTGATTCTTGCGCCCCTAATGCATCGCAGCATCGCAAATGGCGAGGGTCGTGAGTTCGTGTTAGGATCTTTTTTGGGATGTTCTGGTTGGCTCATCCTTATATTTGCTAGTCCTCATATCTTCTCGTTCCTGATTGCAACGACCCTTCTTTCCTGCGCATTATTTCTTACTTCAATCGGCCTTGAAACCCGCTGGTATGCCCGTCGCTCCATGACCCAAATACTCGCCCGAGAGCTAATCCTAACAGCCGCCCGCCTCGTGGCGGTTCCTCTCCTTAGCTTCGCAGCATTTCGCGCTCCAAACCTCTACTTAGCCTGTGGTTTCATCAGCGCTGCGCTAATTTACCCCTATGGTCGTTGGTTGTTGGCGTGTAATAGGGAGGGGGGATTGGAGAGGAGTGGTGATGGGATTTAGGGTGGGGGGTAGTTGTTTTTCGGAGGAGATTGTTTTTGTTCGGAGTAAGGGGTAATTGCGAAGTCAAAGGCATCCCAGAACAAGCTTAGAAACACTTCAAAAATAGAACGGGGAGTGTTAGGATTAACCTCGGGGTTGGGATACCGGTCGTCGTGCAACTTCGGGAATGGCTTCTAAAAAAGGTGTCGGCACTGATCAGAATATGCGTTCTGCGAAGAGTCGAGATAAGTATAGCTGATAGTAAATGAGGTTCGGTAATAGAGGGATTTTGATGTATTCGTTACAACAAGAGCAGTCGGGGAGATTTTCGGACGTTCCGAATGAGCTGCAGTCTGGCGATAAAATAGGTAGACTACTTCGTACTCTTTGTGACGATTATGTAGTCGAGTCACATGCGCAAAGGCTGTTTGAAGGAATACCCGAAGCATGGTCCCAATTAGTTGGATTTCCGGAGTTTATCGATAGTTGGTTAGAGGATGAGAGTAGGCACGCGGAAGTTATTCTAGATTTGATTAAGTCATCATTGGGCGATAAGGCGGCAGAAGAGGTCGTAGTCCATGCAAAGCATGTTACAGCTCAATCTGTTGACAGTAGTGTGTATGGGGATGCTCTCAATGATCCGTTCAGATTTCTGGTTGCGTTTCTTTATGATGAGGTATTTACCCGCGAGTCTTATCGACTGGATGCGTTGCAATATAAAGAAAATAATAGACCAAAAGAGGCAAGGGCTATCGCTCTAATCGCAAAGGATGAGGGACAACATGCGTCAGCTGTTGCTGAATTACTGGTAAGAAATGCTGAATTACTGGTAAAAAATTTTGTGCAAGATGGTCAAAATGCTCTGAACACCTTATTGAGCGAAATTTCTAAAATAGTTGATGAAGCGATCGAAGAGGACCGGAGCAAAAAAGAAGCTATTCGTAGTGGTGAACACGGAAGGGTGTACCCTGGTCTTTTTATCGGCGATCACGATGGATATCCTGACGAGCTTTTTAACGAAGTTAAATCGCATCTAACAAAGATACTTGAGACAACCATTAAGAAATGGTTGAGCGAAAAAAACACAGAAGAATAGTCATTCGGGTTTGGGCTACTGGTCAGCTGTACTTCCCGCCTCCCTCTGTGAATCCTACCTCCCCCAACAAACCTAACTCCACCCGCACCTTACCACCCCCCATGTCCTAATCTCGATTGATACCGCCTCTAAAACATTGATTTTTCGGCCCTCCTGGGAGACGATACGGGCGTTTGTGCTTTGGAGAGAGCGTCATGAAAAAGTCGGTGCGGTACCTTGAACTCGAGCGATTGCTCGCCCAGCGGGTGGTGTTCCTCGATGGTGGTATGGGGACGATGATTCAGGGGTTGGGGCTGCAGGAGGAGGATTTTCATTGCGCCGCAATCGGGGAGAGGAGCAAGGAGCTTAGGGGTAATAACGACCTGTTGGTGCTCAGCCGTCCTGAGGCGATTCAGAGGATTCACGAGGCGTACCTTCGGGCTGGCGCCGATATAATCGAAACAAATACCTTCAACGCTACCGTTATCGCGCAGGCTGATTATGGCACTGAGGATATCGTCGAGGCGATTAATCGTGAAGCTGCAGCGTGTGCTCGTCGTGCGTGTGATGTAATCCGCAGTGAAGACCCTTCCCGGATCTGTTTTGTCGCAGGAGCGATCGGTCCAACTAATAAAACCTGTTCACTCTCGCCGCATGTACACGATCCGGCCTACCGAGATGTAACGTTCGATCAGCTTG
Organism: Bdellovibrionota bacterium; assembly: GCA_044345055.1. GTDB lineage: Bacteria > Bdellovibrionota_C > UBA2361 > UBA2361 > OMIW01 > OMIW01. Next base: position 203 of record JBIJBT010000082.1, on the reverse strand, counting down.
AGGCGGCGTACTATCACCAGGCGAAAGCTTTAATAGAGGGTGGGGTAGACCTTCTTCTTGCGGAGACAAGTTTTGATACGCTGAATCTTAAGGCGGCGATAGTCGCTATTCAGCGGCTAGGAGATGAACGGGGAGAGCGGTTGCCATTGATGCTCTCGGCAACTATTACCGATCAATCCGGCCGGACCCTCTCGGGACAGACA
>JBIJBT010000022.1:0-36431 GCA_044345055.1 Bdellovibrionota bacterium | reverse complement strand
TTTTGGCATTTGGCGGGAAGCTTGGGAGCTGATATTTTCTCTGCTGTCTGAACATAAGCGTCTAGATTCCAGCTATTAAAACAATCAAAAACTTAAGGCCTCTAAGCCAACTCACCGAGCAGCATACGCTCAAGAAGATGAAGCTCCTCTCGCATCCCCAACGCAATAAAGGTCGAACCCTCTTTTATCTCAGTTGCTCCATCAGGATTAAAATGCATATTTCCGTTCGGCATAATAATGGCCGCTACGATCACATTTGTCCTTTGTCGCAGCTCTGCCTCCCTTAGGGTATGACCGTGCAGCGGTGAACCTTGTGGTATCCGAATCTCCTCAAGCTGTAGATGTGAACCGGTGCTTGAAACTGCAAGATCAAGGAACTCTGTCACATATGGACGGGTAAGACCTTCAGCTATCTTTTGGCCACCTACTCTATACGGAGAAATTATTCTGCTTGCACCAGCCCGTTGCAGTTTTTTTTCTCCAGCCTCATCCTCTGCTCGGGTCATGATAAAGAGCTCAGGCGATAGCTCTCTACACGAGAGAATGACATATAGGTTATCTGCATCTTTTGGAAGTAAAGTTACTAATGAACGGGCTCGCTGTATACCCGCAGCAAGAAGCGTTTCATCGTGAGTTGCATCTCCCTGAACAACAAAATATCCGAGCTCCCGAGCCTCGGCTGCACGCGTGGGTTCAAACTCAATAATAACCACCTGAGTACCTGAGGCGAGAAGCTCTCTGATTGCAATCCGGGCAAGGCGGCTAAAGCCGCAGATGATAGTATGGCCCTCAAGCTTTCTAATCTGTTCACCCATACGTCTATCCCGAATCGCAAAAAAAATCTGCTGTTGTACGACCTTTTGTGCAATGGTCGTAAACAGTACGGTCATTACACCTAGTCCCGTTAAAATCAAAACTATCGTGAAAACCCTACCCGGAACGGTCAAGGGATGAACCTCCTGAAACCCGACCGAAGCAAGAGTAATCACTGTCATGTAGAGGGAATCAAAAAAACTCCACCCCTCAATGAACGAAAAACCGAGAGTCCCAATAAGTAGGACCCCTATCATTATGCAGAGACAAAAAAGGACCTCCCGAACCTCTCGATAAAACCGATGCCCAGCTGGTTCAACTCCCCCTTGGCCTCGACCCTCAAACATATCGCGCGGTCGCATAATCACGGAACTCCTCTAACAGAATGTTTTTTAGGTCAGATTGGCATAAGTAGAGCAAGCGGCCGTAATTAGCGATCCAGCTAAATCTTCGGGAGCATAGCCACAATAACAGAAATGCTAGGATACTCTAGCTTCGAAGCCCACACCACCTACGGCTGCGAAAATATCGATAGATCGCTCCTTTTCGTGCTACTAACGCCGCATTTCGGCACGTCGTCTCGTCGTGCGAGGAGCAAAAAGCTCTGTAATTCGAGCACCCGCTACCACAGCCGACCGGACCCGGGTTACTGCCACGTGACCGATGAGAAGAGCATCTACGATGTCCTGATTTCGTTGCAAATGTGGGACTGAGGGGTCGAAACCGATCGCAGCGAGCTGTTGACCAAAGAGACTGCGGGCTACCTGAACTGCAGATGCCTTGACCAGCGCTCTTGATCGCTGCGCTCCTCGCATACCTAGTAACTCATTATGAATTGAACGGGGATTTATCCGACCGGGTACCTGAGCACCGCGTACACGGGATAATACCTCAAAAATCGCTCGAACCTGCTCCACTTTAGTCGCTGCACTAGGATCCCGCATCGTCGTCTGCATCTCGCAAACCACAACATCGGATGAGCCAATATCACACCGTTCAAGGGTTTGAAGGACTTTTCCTTGTAAATCACGCAATCGATCAGGAAGCACGTGATCGGCCGAAAGAGAACGGATATTCCCAATTCCAATAATTGAGCAATCGATCACCCGAAACAGTGCCCACCCTGAGCAAGTCAGACTCGGATCAACGGCGAGGAGATGGCGAGGATAGGGCATGGATTAAAGGCTAAAAAACAATCGAAAGGGTGGATGCGAATCAAAATGATACTAGGCTTGGTCACCATGATGACAGAGCGCCCCCCTCCTGCATATGGCCAAGAACCCAAACGCCGTATGCGCTAGTACCCCGTTGACCTTAAATCAAAGGTTCCGTACTCTTCGGACGTTTATCGCTCACTATAGATGCGACCGATTCAAAATCAGCGGGAGCGCTCAGGAGTTACATCGGTATGGATAATGAAATTTTAGCAGACCTTTATCGGAGTATGGTTCGGATTCGACGCTTTGAAGAGGAGGCGGCCCGACTCTACACTGAGCGAAAGATCGGGGGATTTTTGCACCTTTATATCGGGCAAGAAGCTGTGGCGGTCGGCGCGGCATCTGTGCTCGAAGAGAAAGATCAGGTCATTACTGCATATCGGTGTCATGGGCATTACCTTGCTCGTGGTGGTAACGCTCGGGAGGGAATGGCGGAGCTGCTCGGTAAAGAGACGGGATGTTCGAAGGGAAGAGGCGGTTCGATGCACTTTTACGATGCATCGAAAAACTTTTTCGGTGGCTGGGGTATCGTGGGTGCTCAGATACCGGTGGCTGCGGGAATGGCGTTCGCAAATGTCATGAACGATTCGGGCGCAGTTGTACTTTGCTACATGGGAGATGGTGCTATCAATATCGGCCCATTCCATGAGGGGCTCGCGCTCGCAGCGCTTTGGAAATTACCTGTAATATATATCATCGAGAACAACTATTTTGCGATGGGCACGCCGCTGGAGAAAACAGCGGCAACCGCCGATCTCTCGATTCGAGCGATGGGATACCCGATGGCACGAGACACTGTCGACGGGCACGATATCTTCAAGGTGCGCAGCTGTATCCTTGATGCTGTTCGTCGGGCGCGCGACAAGCGACAGCCAACTCTTATCGAAGCACGCACCTACCGATATCGGGGACACTCCATGGCGGACCCTGCTACATATCGGACCAAGGCGGATGTCGAAGAGTGGCGCTCCCGAGATCCGATTACAACTCTCGCGGGCAAACTCGATGCCCTCGGCCTAAAGGTAAGGAGGGAGGAGATTGATAACGAGATCGAGGTCGAAATAGCCGATGCTGTTCGGTTTGCCGAGGAATCACCGATGCCGGATCCTGCGACCGCTGGTGACTACGTAATGGTGTAAAACAGAATCGACCTGATGAAACAAGAATCGATCAACGTTCAATCAAAAATTTATTAACACAAGTATTAGTTGCAAATCATTGAGCGTTGATTAGGCTCACCTCCTGCCAGAGCGATGCGAGCCGATAGTAAATTTTTTCCGAAGTGGAGACGAAGGCGATGCGAGAAATAGCTATCAGGGATGCCTTGAAGGAGGCGATGACCGAAGAGATGGAACGAGACTCCCGAGTTTTCCTAGTCGGTGAGGAGGTTGGTTCCTATAACGGTGCGTATAAATGTTCTAAGGGAATGCTCGATCAGTTCGGCGCTCAGCGAGTCATAGACGCACCGATAGCTGAAAACGGGTTTGCGGGGTTCGGGATCGGCGCAGCGATGTTGGGACTTCGACCGATCGTCGAATTCATGACCTTCAATTTTTCTCTCATCGCGATAGACCAGATCCTTAACACCGCGGCTAAAGCCCGTCTAATGTCTGCGGGCCAGCTTCAATGTCCTATCGTGTTTCGTGGTGCAGGTGGAGCGGCTTATCAGCTCGGTGCTCAACATGCGAATTCATTCGAGCATTTTTACGCATATACCCCCGGCTTGATTGTGCTTGCTCCAGCAACTCCTTACGATATGAAGGGGCTTCTAAAGAGCGCTATCCGAAACGACAACCCTGTCGTGTTCTTCGAATCCGAACTCACATACAGCCTCAAAGGCGAGGTTCCAGAGGGAGAATATACGGTTCCGATCGGTAAGGCTGACCTCAAGCGCGAAGGAAGTGATGTAACGATCATTACCTGGTCGAAAAACGTATTTCTTGCGCTGCAGGTTGTCGACGAGCTGCAATCGAGAGGAATATCAGCAGATCTGCTCGATCTGCGTTCTCTTCGTCCACTCGATGAAGAGGCGATATTTAATTCAGTCTCAAAGACTCATCGAGTCGTTATCATTCAGGAGCAGCATCAGGTCGCAAGCTACGGCGCTTATTTGAGCCATTTGATAAGCACAAAAGCATTTGACGAGCTCGATGCCCCGGTAGAACTCGTATCATCACTTGAGATCCCGATGCCGTACGCAAAATCGCTCGAGGCAGTTATTCTACCCTCGAAAGAACGGTGCCTTGAGGCGGTTGATCGGGTGTTGCGGTAGCATAATTAGTGCCGGTCGGCGCGCGCTGATCGGTGAAGATGCGTAGCGGCACGGGTTTGCACGGTCTGATTTGCACGCCAAGATTGTCACAGTCTTTTGTTCAAAATAGCTGCTGTTTATGGACATTTCGTCGATTATTCTGATTCCCACGATCGCAGCTCTTATAGGCTGGATCACCAATTTTATCGCGATACGGATGCTGTTTAGGCCGCGAACACCGATTAACCTTGGTGTCTGCACCCTTCACGGGCTTGTACCCAAGCGACAAGCTGAGATCGCCCGTAGTATTGGGGACGTGGTTGCTCGCGATTTGATAAGTCACGACGATATTACGAGCGTTCTAAAGCTGCCCGAAACTAAGGGCAAAATTAGTTCCGAGATTGAGCAGGAAATAGATGGATTTATCCGAGGGTTTGCAGAGCAAAACCCGATGGTCGGTATGTTTCTTCAGGGAGAGGCGTTATTAAAGGTGCGAAGCGCACTGATTACCCAACTAGAAGAACGCACTCCCCGCCTCATTGAGCATGTGATTACCGCAGTTGAAGACAAGGTCGATTTTCAAAAAATAGTTGAGAGTAAAGTTGCAACCCTAGAACTTGATCGGTTGGAGGAGCTGATCCATCGAGTCGCTTCGAGAGAACTTCGCACCATCGAATTATTGGGAGGGGTTCTTGGATTTTTGGTTGGAATTTTGCAACTTTTGGTTATTGGGATTTAATCGTCCTCTAAAGTAGATTTTATTTTTAAATTCCATTTGTCGATAACAAGATTTTTCACCAAGCTTTTTCGGGCGCTTTTAGTTTTCGGCCAGTTATTATTTTAACATCGCCGCAAACTCTCTCCGCAGCTCCTCTGCAAATTGCTCTCTAAAATCCTCCATACTTGCCCAAATTGTATCGACGATAACCTGAGTTTGACGCTCAACCTCGATATTAGATCGGTCCCCCACCTGTAGTAACTCAAAGGTGGTCCGACGAATCGTCTCTGGAATTAGATACACTGAAAATTGTCCAACCTTCTTATCGACTACACCAACTGTCAGGGAACATCCATTAATTGCTAAATATCCCTTCTGAAAAATATATCGCATCCATTTAGGATCGATCGCAAAGGTCACGGTGCAATTGTTTTCATCGGGCCATTCAATAGCGGTAATGGTGGCGGTCGTATCGATGTGACCAGACACAATATGTCCACTGATATCTCGCTGAGTCGAGAGCGATGGCTCGATATTCACCATCCGACCAATCGCAATATCGTTGAGAGTTGTGACACGCAGCGTCTCCTGCATAATATCGAATGAGCCGCTCGTCTCTGTCAGGTCGGTGACCGTTAGGCAAACTCCATCAACTGCAACGCTCGAACCTCTCTCAAGGGTGGAGAGAAGTTGCTTATCGAGAGATATCTCCACACGGCAAAACGCTCCGAGCCTCTCTACTGAGGTCACCTGATATCGATCACGCACTATTCCGGTGAACATCTTTAAATCCTCATTAATTGACGATTTCTAGCGCTATTTGGGTTGGTGTTCCCTTCTCCAAGCTATGACCTTTGAAGCGGTAACTGCTGCCTCGATACCTTTATTCTTAGAATCTCGCCCCGTTCTTGCCTCAACGATAGACATGGAATCCGCAGGGATGATCTCCACAATAATCGGTAAATCTTCCTCAAACATAACCTGAGCGAGCCCGCGCGTCGCTGTATCAACGACAATATCAAAATGGTACGAATCGCCCTTGATTATCACCCCAAAACAAATAATCGCCTCATACCCCTTTCCAAGACGCGCTATCCGCCGCGCTGCAAGAGGTAGCTCGACGCACCCAGGAACCGAAAAGATATCGGGCTTCTCGCACCCAGTCGGCCCGAGCACATCAACACACGCCTCAACCATCCGTTCAATCGCATCTAAGTAATACTCAGCGTGGAGTATTGCGATACGAGCACGGGGGATATTCTTGGCATCTTCTCGTTTACCTTCGATTTGCATCTCGTTTGCCCCTTAACGCTCATTAAGCCAAATAATTGCTGCTCTACTGGGCCGAAAGGATAGCTTTTAGGAACTGCGTGGTCAAAGTTTTTAGGTAGGTGGTTTTTCGGCAGAGTGTGAACAATCGAGCTTTTCTGGCGGCTCCTCGGGCAATCGGGCTTAAATAATCTTTGTATTTTGCCGATTTTTCGCAAGAGATGCCTCAAACTATTTAGCTTAAAGTCGCAGAGGTCCGAGGCTCCTGCTTATATTAGATGCGACAATCCTCGGACTCCTTGCTCGGCTAAAGTCGCAGTCAATCTTGTTGTTTTTGAGTTTTCCGCTTATCGGAAAAAATGTGATCGCCCCCGCCGTTGATGCCGGGGCAGCGCGAGAACAGATCGCACCGGCTGTGGTCTAGTCGACACTTCTGTCACCCCCTACTTTTGGCGTTCGCGTTCTGATACTCTTCTTGCCAATACCGCTCTCATCCACAACCGCGCATTCTTTACTGGGCGCAATCGCAAAAATCACTCCATGATTCATACCCTCGCCGCCCTCACCGCTACTGTTTTCTCCGTCAGCAAAGACATGGTCAGCAAGTCTGTGGCGTCGCGCGTTGATGGAACGACCTCGACCCTTGCAAGCTTTGCTTATGCGCTGCCGTACTACGCGGTGGGGCTCGTCCTCTGCTTTATTTTCGGCGTTCCCCTTGGCGATCTCTCCACTCCATTTTGGATATTCGTCGGCCTTCGCAGCCTTACCGATGCATGCGCTGAGTGGCTTAAAATGTCAGCGCTCGGCAAGACCGATATCTCACTTATTGCTCCCTTTTTTGCCCTATCCCCCGTTCTTCTCCTCGTAATAGGACCGATTGTTTCAGGCGACAAGCTCACTCCTATGGGCATCACTGGCGTGCTTCTAAGCGTCGTCGGTACGATCGGACTCCTTCCGCGCCGCTCCGCCAACGCTTCTTCATCTGGTTCACCCGCGATGCAGGGTATCTTCATGGCGCTCGGCGCTTCAGTATTTTTCGCCCTCAATACTCTCTTCGATCGCCTTGCCGTTCAACGAGCCTCAAGCCTTGTTTCAGCTGCTGCAATGACCGCCGCCGCAACTCTCCCCTTCATCATCCCCGTGTTCCGCTCATCCACCCGACGCAAGGCCTTCTTCCGAGAAGCAAAACTCTTCAACCTCCGCGGCATCTTCGAGGTCGGCTTCATGACCCTCAAACTCTTCGCCCTGGCCACTCTCCCCGGAGCCTATGTAACCGGACTCATGCGCCTCTCCGTCCTCGGATCAATTATCGGCGGCCGGATGCTCTTTCAGGAGCAAGAGACAAAAAGGCGACTTTTGTGGGGCTCCCTCGTGTGTGTGGGTAGTGTCTTGATTGTGTGTTCAGGGTAAAGGAGCGCCGTTAGCAAGCTCGGACCTTTTTAGCTACGTAGTATACAGGTCCTAGGTTCAGCTAGCTCCAGCGATATGGAGTGACCCCCTTTTTTCAGCGTGTTACATAAATGTCTCTGACAATTAATACCTCAGGAATCACTGTAGCTCGCGTTTCAGTCGACACTCGATTATCTCGTTTTTAGGGGCTTTTCCGATTATCTAGACTTGCAAAAAGATCGGCATTAGCAGACACTTACCGCACTAGAAAAAACCTAGAACAGAAAAGGGCGGCTAAAGCTCGTTACATAAACTAACGACACCACCGAGAGCTTTTAAAGACCATGAAGATAGCAAACCCAATTTACGACGCCGTATTCAAGTATCTTCTCGAGGACAAGAGGGTTGCAAAGTTATTGCTCTCAACGATTCTTGATGAAGAGCTTTTAGATATAAACATTCAACCGACCGAGCACTCTATCGAGCTTGAAAGACCTCCGGTGACTGTGTATCGAATTGATTTTTCGGCAAAGATTCGCTCAGGATCTGGAGAGCAGCTTGTTCTTATCGAGCTACAAAAAGCAAAGTTCGCTCAAGATCTTTTTAGATTTCGAAGATACCTTGGGAACCACTACGCAAATAGAGAAAACCAAACAACCGATCCAAAAACTGGAAGAACTGTTCCAATTCCGATAATAACGATTTATTTCTTGGGTGAAGCGATCTCTGACCTTCCGGCTCCCGTAATTAAGGTAAATCGTGAATGTATCGATATCGCTACTGGTGAAAGATTTACCAAAAAGGTCCAGTTCATCGAGTGTCTTACCCACAATAGCTTCATAATTCAGATCCCTCACCTAAAAGAAAAACGAAGAACTGAGCTTGAAAAGCTTCTTCTTTTCTTTGATCAATCAAACGCTATCGAAGATAAACACACCCTATCCATTCATGAAGACCAGATCCCTCAACAACATCAACCTCTTTTAGATCGACTTCGAAGAGCGATAGAGGATCAAAACATTCGAGGCGCTATGGATGTTGAAGATGATATTGTGCTTGAGCTCGAGGATAAAGATAGAGAGATTCAGAAGCATCGAGACAGGGCGGAGCATGAAAGGGAAAGGGCCGAGCATGAGAAACAGCGAGCAGAGGAAGCGCTACAACGAGAGGAGCAAGAGAGGAAAAACGCTGAGCTCGAAAAACAAAGGGCAGAAGAAGCTTCACAAAGAGGAGAGCGGGAGAAAAAACGGGCTGAACAGGAGAAAGCTCGAGCTGATGAAAATGAACAAAAATTAGCCGAAGCTCTAAAACGTCTTCAGGAGCTCGAGCAACAATCCTGAGAAAAATCTTCAGATCACCCAGAAATCGAGCAAGTCTGCTCTTTAAAGGATTTATTTTTTCATGTCCCGTAAACAAGTTAATCACGGCTCAGGTCAGATACTCGAGGAGGAGGTTATCTTTATTGCTCCCGATCAGAAGCGAATCTACACGACAATCGGGTATCCCTCTGAAAAACCAAAAGGGATCGTTTTATTTATTCACGGTCTCGCATGTTCTGAATTATGGCCACCGATGCTTCTTGGTAGCTGGTATTTTAGAAAAAGAGGATATGCGTATTGTCGGATTAACCTGTACCACTGAAAAAAAGGTGCGCGTACCTTGATGACATCCGATCTTAAACAGCATTCTCAGGATGTAAATACTGTTGTTAGACGATTGAAAGACCGAGGATTTGAGACGATTTATGGGGTAGGCCACTCTTTCGGAGGTCTGACCCTTTTGCAAACTCTTACGGACAGATTTTCCGCGCTGAGCTTTTGGGATTGTTCATCGTTTATCGAACATCCACCAAATTCATCGTTTCATTCGACAACCTCCTCAGATTCAAAGTACCTAATCGGCAGCGGGTCTGAGCTGTTATTATCAGAAAGATTCGAGCAAGGAATGATTCAATTCCCCTGTGAACTAACCCTTATTTCAAATATTAAAACTCCAAGCCAGATATGTTACGCCGCTGGAGATGGCGCACTACTGGTTGAGAGTAGCAAAAGGTATTACAAACACCTAACATCGCGAAAGCAGCTTGTAGCGATAGCTGGAGCTACTCACTCGTTCTCCGAAGAGGGTGTGGCTAATGAGCTTTTTAAAAGAACCGAAAAGTGGTTCCGTAAATTCTCTGCATAGTAAAAAAACTAAACGGTGAATATTGATAGCTGGGCTCTTAAATAGTTGGCCCTGGAAAAACCCCCTCCATGGGTTTTTCCAGGGCGGCTCCAAGCACACAAAATCGCTGTTAGCCCGATTTTGTGTGCGTCGCCCAAACGTCTATCGACGTCTGCCGGACCCCCCTCTCGTAATCTCAGGGGCATATAGGTCTGCGATTTGGCTTCCACAATTCACTATTAAGTACGATTCGTTAGAGACGGAGCTCTGTATTTATCTCTGCTGCAAGGCTAAGGAAGAGATACAGGTTTTTCAATAGAGACGAAAATGATTAAACGCTCGGGACGTGACGAATTATTTTGAGGAGCAGCATGCAAGCCTCCACTGGGATGGTGAACTCCATTAATGATCATAAGCTCACCTGGAGCAGCTTGATAAATATATCCGTCAATGCTGTCTGCTTGATCGTAAACCTCCTGATGACTCATCCCAGAGATATCTAATCGCGGGATTTCGCTATCGTACCGCTACCTTCTAGTGTTAGTGTGGCTACGATTTGATCACGATGTACATGTTGACGGTGGTCATATGCAAGTTCTCCAGTACCATCCGACCACTCCATTGCAACGTACCATGTACTTTTGTTCCATAAGTTTCGCTCTTCAATGGGGATGCTGTTCAAAATTTCATCGCCCATTGCATTGCACAATCTTCTCAAAGCTTCATTATTTTCATAAAAATCCCAGAAATCTGCGTGTAATTGGAAATATAAAGATTATTTCGACTCAGGCGCGGAGTGAAATAACACAATTTTTCCTCTCCGTTCGTGCTCGGGTTCAGGATAGCCATCCTTAATGGATTTGATGTCCGACGGAGAGTAAAATTCCGCAAGCGATTTAACTATGATTCCTGTGTCCTGCGAATTTATTTCGGAGAATTCGGAGCTGGTTAGAGCCTGGATACCTGAGGGCACGCTTTTTCCAAACGAGTTTGCAGCACGAACGCTTTGAACTTCCCTATTTGAAAATGCTATCTGTTGCATCATTTTGGCCTCTATTTTTTAGATGGCTTATAGTTGGGATCGGCTACTAATTTTTATAAATGCGGGGAAAGTCTTTATTTCCTTAAGCGTGTCTCAGGTTAAGACGTGATATTCATCAGTAAGGGGATCACAGTCCTTGATTTTATTTTTTTCAACATAATCCCTCCCCTCACCTCTCCATCTGCTCCAACAACCAACGATGCCCCTGGCGAGTTGTTACTCGGAATATTGCGGCAAAGGGTACGGCGAGGAAAACTCCTAGGAGGCCGAGGAGTTTGCCGAAGGCGAAGATGGCGAGGATTACTGCTAGGGGGGAGAGGCCGACTTTGTCGCCAACGACATGAGGGGTTATGAAGGAACCCTCGATAAATTGGATTAATCCAAAGGCGGCCCATATGAAGACAAGGTGTTGAAGATCGCCGAAGGTAACTAGCGCCATCAGTGATGCTAGGAGGATTCCTATTAGTGAACCTAAATAGGGCACTAAATTGCCAAAGCCCGAGATAAGTGCGATCGCAAACCAGAGCTCAATACCGATCAATCCGAGAGCGACCATAAATAGTAGGGTTAGGAGAAATCCAACTACGAATTGGCCTCGTACGAAGGCTGACATCAGAATGTCTACCTCTTGTGCCATCTCGCGCACCGATTTTCGGAGGTGCTTTGGAAAAAGAGCTAGGGCTTTTTTGTGCATCTCCTCAAAATCTACCGCAAGGTAGTACACAATAAATGGAAGAAGAGCGATGTTGACTAGGGTTAGGGTGAGTGAGTAGCCACTCAAAAGCGCAGATGCCATTCCTCCGAGGATGCCCTGAATTGCCTTGGGTCCAAATGATGGAACCAGCGAGCTAGTAGCGTCATCGAGCTGCCGATGATAGGTCTTTGGAATGTAGTCGTGGATACGGTGATAGTGGGCTAGGAGACGCTCCCGCGCGGTGGGAATGAGCTCGGGGAGGCGGTTTGCCAGCTGAGTAAGCTCGGAAAGGATCGTTGGTAATATTGTAATAGCGAGCACAAAAAAAAGTGCTCCCGATAGCCCAAATATCAAGATGCAACCCGCCGTTCGTCCGACTCCCCTTTTCTCGAGGAAAAGAAGCGCTGGTCGCATGACATACGCGATGGCGTATCCCACGACAAGCAAAACGATCATCTCCTTGAGCTGCAAAAGCAACCATCCTCCGGCAAGCAGCAAAACCGCTACGAGTGCCCAGATAGGAGGCAGTGTCGAGGAATTTTTAATAGATGGTTGCTTCATCGGAAAGTTCTTGTCGGCTATTGACTATTATCAGAAGATCGCTTGCCGAAAGCTTTTAGCATCTCTATCGGCAAGGGGAATAGGATCGTCGAGTTTTGCTCCACCGATATATCGCGAAGTGTCTCAAGATAACGGAGCTGAATCGTTGTATCGTTTCTGCTCATTATCTCGGCCGCTTCGGTAAGCTTTTCTGCAGCCTGATACTCTCCCTCTGCTTTGATAATTTTTGCGCGGCGTTCTCGCTCTGCTTCGGCCTGTCGGGCCATTGCACGCTGCATGTCCTGCGGAAGATCAATATCCCGAATCTCGACGATGGTGACTTTAACTCCCCACGCGGCAGTCTGGTGATCGATGATATCTTGAATCCGATCGTTGATCTGTTCGCGATTCACAAGTAGCTCATCTAGCTCAGCCTGACCGCATACACTCCGAAGCGTTGTCTGAGCGAGGCGGCTTGTTAGCGCAAGATAGCTATCTACATTTACCACCGCAGCGACTGGATCCATCACTTTAAATGCGAGTATCGCACTAACCTTTACCGAGACGTTATCTTTGGTGATGACATCTTGTTGGGGAATATCGATAGTGATTGTTCGTTGATCGACTATCACCAAGCGGTCAACAAATGGTAGAATAAAGCGAAGACCTGGAGCCTTCAGAGGGCCTAATCGTCCGAATCGAAAAATTACTCCTGCCTCGTATTGATCGATAACCTTAAAGGCCATTCTTCCGACAGCAATAGCGAAAATAAATATCGGTAACAATCCAGAGATAAAAGCCATTACACCCTCCTCTTAACAAGCAAAATATTCCCCTGATGCGAAACAACAACAACTGAATCGCCTCTATCAAACTTTTCGCCGCTCTCTATTGAGCGAGCAATCCATTTTTCCCCGCGCACCTCAATTCGAAGCCCACTCTCAAGGACCTCCAGTACCGTTCCAACCAATCCCGTCATCGCGCTAAAACCAACGGAGGGTTTTTGTCGACGGGTTGCTGCAACTTTGTATCCGATGAAAAAGATAAATCCAGAGACAACGGCCAAAATTGGGATGATAACAGAATATGCCATCGAGAGATCGGGTGCCCGCGTTACATCGATAAGGGTCGTGGCACCAAGCGCAATTGCTACGATTCCCCCTATAGCGAGGGCACCGGAGGGCAGCACAAGCTCTAAAGCAAGCAGCAATCCACCCGCAACAAGAAAGGTAATTCCCATCATCGTAATTGGAATTATCTCTGAAACGGTGAGAGCTGCGAGAAGGCATAGGACTCCGACAACTCCGGGAAGAATTAACCCCGGGTTGTAAATTTCGACTCCAAGCCCCGCCGATGCGCCGACCCACAACAGCGCAATCACAGCAGGATTAGCCAAAACATTAACGATGCGGCCCCTGAGTGAGAGCTGCTCAACGGTAATGGGTAGGGCTGAATAGTCCTCCAACACGACCGAGCCCGTCGCTGTTTTTATAGTTTTTCCCGCGATAAGCCGCAGTAACTCACTGCGTGACTCGGCGATAAGATCAATAACTCCCAACGACAATGCCTCTGTCGCGGTTGCTGAGGCGCTCTCTTTTACCGCTTTCTCAGCCCAGACCACATTTCGATCCCGCTCGTCAGCAATAGATCGAACCATGCTCATAGTTGCATTCTCAATTTTTGCTCTCATGTCCCCTTCGACATTTTCTCCCTGACCACCGACAGGATGAGCTGCCCCTATCGTGGTGCCAGGCGCCATCGCTGCGATGTGAGCTGCCATCGTCACAAAAAGCCCCGCTGAGGTCGCTGTTCCGCCGGCGGGAGAGACATAAACCACTATCGGAACAGTGGATCGAAAGAGAGTTTTTACGATCTCCTCTGTTGAGGAGAGCATTCCACCGGGAGTTGAGAGTTCGATAATTATCAGTCGAGTGTTGGTGCTCGCAGCTGCTTCAACTACCCCCTTAATGTACTCAGCGGTTCCGGGCAAAATGAGCATCTCGGTCGGAAGCATAACAACTCTTCCCTCTGTTGCAACAGCAGGAGCGCCCTTTGTTGAAGTGGACGCATTCACATTTTTTTCAGATTTTTGCGAGTTTTTTGGGGTTTCTGAGACTGCATTCTGAGGTAGGAGGAAGCCGATTGCTGCAAGAACAAAGGCGAGAATGAATGGGCGGAAATAATCTCTAGGTGTCGGAGTAACGGACGGATTCGATTTAGAGTGGTGGAATCGCGAATATTTCATAACTACCCCTCGCATATCTTTTGAATGACTCTGAGGACCGACTCTTTTTTTTGCGCCTAGAGCAGCCTCTGCAGATCCGACCATAGTTGCCGCTTTGCTTGAGGAGAGCTTCGCGCATCACTAATAGATACCGTTGATATCCCCGTCGTGTGTGGCGCTCTAGCCTCATCAATATCCGCCGATTCGACCCGCTTGCTATCGGGTGCATCGGACAGTGCATCAACACCACACCGAACTATCGGCACCATCGGCATCACTCGATTAAGACTACCATTTACTACAACAGCGATTTCGTCCCAATTCCACCGTAATCCCTGAGTTACAGCTCGTTTCAAAAACGCCTCGTCATCGCTATTGAGCGGAGCTGGAACGACAAACACCGCGCGGAGCAAGCCCTGTTCAGTGCTTTCACCATCCACGTCACCACGATTCTCATCCTCGCAATCGGAGGCCGCTGCGAGGGCCTCAGCAAGCGCGTTTCGAAAGAGCTCACGCGGCACCCCAGATCGGTACCATCGCCGAGCAAGTGCCTCAACCGTCCGCAGTAATTCCTCACGATAATTGAGTGTATCTTCCTCCATGATGCCCCGTATGGTGTCGTATCGCTACCCCGCTATTACTGCGCCGTTATCGCTCCCAAAATGCAACAATCCGATCAAGAATAGCGTCAGCAACCTCTCGTTTATCCGCTGCAATCGGCTCAACCTCACTCATTCCATCGATAAGATACGCGACATTAGTGTCGGCATCGAACGCATCATCACCTCGATTTCCAACCAAGATTTCGACCCCTTTTGCGGCTCGTTTGCGGTTGAACTCAGCGATTAAACGCTCACCATGTTCTATCGATTCGACCGCAAATCCAACAAGAAACGGCGCGGCAGAATTACCTCTTCGGTGTGCAACCCCTGCGATTATATCGGGGTTCTGCTCGAGCACTAGGGAAATTGTCCCATCGTCACCTCCCGATCGTTTCAGCTTCTCCATCGACGGATATCGAGGACGATAATCAGACACTGCGGCGGCCATCACCAACACTGAGGGGTGTGGTTCCTCCTCAAAGACAACTCTATGCACCGCCTGCTCCATCTCAAGTGCAGACTCAACAGGAATAGCCCGCACCGCTCCTTGTGGAATCGGCACAGCCAAGGGGCCATGAATCGCGGTAACCGTTGCTCCCCGCGCAAGCGCGGCTGCAATAACGGCACACCCCATTTTTCCGGATGAACGATTTGTTAGAAAGCGAACGGGATCTATTCTCTCTCGTGTCGGACCGAGAGTAACAACGATATGGTGCCCCGCAAGATCTTGCGCTGCCCCCAGTCGACAAACCGCTCCAACGATTGCATCGATATTTGCGAGTCGCCCAGCGCCCTGCCATCCACACGCGAGGGACCCTTCCTCTGGTCCAACGAAAATAACTCCCCGTGCCCGCAACGCCTCGACATGTTCACGAATCGGCGCACTTGTCCACATATTACAGTTCATCGCTGGCGCAATGATGAGTGGGCACCGCGCTGCGAGCACCGTCGCAAGAAGTGGAGTGTCAGCGATACCGAGCCGAATCTTAGCGATGCAATCCGCGGTCGCTGGCGCGATAACGATTGCATCAGCCCAATCACCCCACGCGATATGTTCAATTTCAGCCGAGTGCTCACCACCCTGCTCAGAACCAGAGGATACAGAAGATGACCAAAACTCCCCCATACAAGGGTGTTGCGATATAACTTCACACGTCGCCACTCCAACCACCTGACGCGCGGAGTGGGTCATAACTACTCGCACGGCGCAGCCGTCCTCCTGGAGTCGGCGTATTATGTCAGGAGCGCGATATGCGGCTATAGAACCGGTAACGCCAAGAACGATTCGGCGAGGGACGGCACGTTTCGTGAGGGAAGGAGAAGCAGCAAAGGAAGCGGCCATAGCAGATGTGAACCTATCAACCGTGCAACGTTTCGCTCAGGTATCGATTATGGGTGCGCTCTCGTCCTATTGTTGTGTCAGGACCGTGACCAGAAAGAACGCGCGTTCCATCAGGGAGTGAGAGGAGCTGCCCGATAATACTCTCTATAAGCTCTTGGTGGTTGCCGCCCGGGAGATCGGTCCGGCCAATTGAACCCTGAAACAGTGCGTCTCCTGAAAGCACAAATTTTTCAGAGGCACAGTAAAATGCAACGTGGCCCGGCGAGTGGCCCGGTGTTGGGAGCACCCGAAATGAATACCCCGCCCAAATAAGCTCCTCACCACCAACTACCGTGCGATCTGGCTCGGGACAATTTCGGTATCCATCCTCCGGAAGCTGCCACCGCTGGACAGCAAGAAGAACATTTTTTCGGAATAAAGACTCATCAGGATGCGCAATAAGAGGCGCACCGGTTTCCTCTTTCAGCTCCGCAACTCCTCCGCAATGATCAAAATGAGAGTGAGTCAACCAGATCTGCTCAAGGGTAAGCCCATCACGTTTCAGCATCGACAATATCGTATCGACCTCGCCTCCCGGGTCAATAACTAGCGCGGAACGTGTCTGCGGGTCCGAGAGGATACGACAATTTTGGGCAACAGGGGTCACCTCGATCGTTTCTATCTTCATTAACGACTCCTCGAGAGATGGTGGGGCAATATCAACCGATCTAAATGACCTTAGCCCCTTTTTGTTGGAGCAGCAACAGCCACCCCCGAGCGAATCTGATTAAAACCTCATATCTTGATCGTCATCAGAGGAAAGATCGGCGTCTGCTGAAATAGATCGCGGCATTGCGGAGGAGCCGCTATTAGCCGCACGTGTAACAGCGCGACCTGTGCCCGCAACAGCATGTCCGAAACCGTTTGACACACCTCCCAACGCACGACCCATACCAACCCCAACTGCTTCAAAGGTCTCTCCTGTCGCGCGGGCAACAAAGCACCCGGAGGTAGTTGCGCTAAGCCAGACTACCATCGGCACCATCGCCAAGAACCGCCATCCTTTTCGGTTACTCATACCGTTAATCTCCATTGATTCGAGGTCAGCCCAAACCTATTCGCCGCTTGTAATTTAGCGAACGGTAACTCTGCTGCCTCTCAGCGAGTACAGCACCGGAGAGAGAATTGGTCAACGAGGAAAGTTTTGATCGAAGGGGATAGCTTTTTCGATTAACCGATCCGACGAGTTCCTTTGGATCTGTTATCTACTTGGTTGCTTGAAGCAACCTGAATTTTTCGCGATGAGCGTCCTGGTAAAGAATCGCCCCTGAAGAGGTATCTGCGAGGGTCAACGGGAGAGCCGTTTTGATGGACCTCAAAATGAAGGTGAGCACCGGTAGACCTTCCCGACGAGCCACAGCGACCGAGGACAGTGCCGCGAGCGATGGGGGCGCCAGCGCGAACTAACGCTGAAGAAAGGTGCGCGTAGCGAGTTTTTACGCTACCACCGTGAGCGATATCGACAACCAATCCGTAACTGCTATGCCGACCCACCGCGAGCACCATTCCAGCACCAGCAGCGCGAATCGGCGCACCGGTAGTGCAGTCGATATCCATACCCTCGTGCATCTGTCGGCCTCTTCGGAAAGGAGATCGACGAATACCAAAATGCGAGGTAATACGGCCGGCGGTCGGTTGAAGGAGGGGAGCTGAGCGTAATGTGGGTGAGGAAATTTTGAAGCTCGCCGGTTTAACTGAGGGTTTAATGGAGCGATTTGCTATTGGCGAGGATTTAAGCCGAGTAAATGTGCCTCTCCGCTGTGATGTGCTTGTTTTTAATACGGCCTTTTGTGATCTATGACGGGACACCTTCGCGGCTTTGATTGATCCTCGCTTGCACTCTCCTTTAGTGACCGAGCAGTTTCGCCCAGCGCCACCTATTCCACCGTGTCCGCTAAAACGGGAGGGCGAACCACTAGGCGGTTGAGCCTCAACATCACCCCACGCGGTCCACTCATCTTCTTCGGCATTTACCTGCGGAGCCGCTTCGCTAAGCTCTGCCGCTCGCATGTAGTGCGCTCCCTCATCGGTAAGCCATCGTTGACGGGTTGCCGCGGCTCTCACCCGATAAGACAGTTGTGCAATCTGTGATTTTAACTGAGCTGCCTCTTTCGACAGCGCATCATTTCGGCGTAATAACTCGTCTACCGCTTGTTGCTCATTTAGGCTCAACTTTACAAGTCGAGAATAGTCAAACACGGCCCACCCCGCGGCGCACAAAAGCGAAACGACACATCCAAGGAGCATGGCGGCGGGGAGCCGGGGACACCGCATCTGTTTGATTCCCTGACCCATCGGAACAGAGACTATTATATCAGCGGTAATATCAGCGGAAGCGCAGGATTGATTCGATGACAGCGCAGGGTCTCGCCTTACAATCTGCTGCTCAGATTGTTGTTGGCGAGAGTTCTTACTATTTACGGTCCGCTTTTTCGGGGCTTTCTTCATGATGTGCTTTGAAGGGGCGAGTGCTAAGTCCATTCTCTTAGAACGAGGCGGGCAAATCGTAGTTGCCCTGCCACCCTATCACCACCCGACACTCCTCATAACTTCCCTGGACAAAACATCGACCAGAGGGGGAGCTTGATAACCAAACAACGTAAAAATCTGTGATAGGCTATAAAACCACAATCGAAAAAACAAGGGGTCATTCAGAGGGGTAGGCTAAGCTATTGAAATAACAAGGCGAGCCCTTATCATCACCTCCCCTTTTCTGCATCTTTAATCACAAAGCGGGGTTGGAGCGATGCAACCGGGGAGGCTAGCCCCGCTTTTTGGACCGATTGCAACACCTCTTCGAATGGCTTGTACGCGGCAGGGGCTTCGTCCTTAGGATAGTGGCGGCAGTTAGTCAGGATATCGTGGGCAGCAAGCTCGTCGTCTACCGAGCGCTGGTCGAGGGTGCGAATCGCCTCCCGCCGACCAAGAGCGCGGCCAGCTCCGTGATTAATGCTAAAACAGGTGCGTTCTGCGCCCGGGTCAGCAACCATCACCACCGAGCCAACCTGAGGATTCCCCGGGAGCAGAATAGGGTGGCCGATCTCGGCAAATGGAGTTCCGACGAGCCCAGGATGTCCCGCTGGAAAGGCACGGGTAGCTCCTTTCCGGTGGACCCAACACTGCGTGCCCCGATACTGCTCAAGACGAGCAAAATTGTGGCTGATAAAATAGATGAGAGAACCAGTAGTGCCGGGAAATATCTCCCGAAACGCTTCGAGCACTAGGGAGTTAATGACAAGATGATTGAGGGTCGCAAAATTACCTCCGAGCGCAAGATCGTCGAGATAATCGTTTGCTTCCGAAGAACCAAGTGGAGCGTAAACAAGCTGTTTATCGCCACCCGGAAAAGGTATTGCCCACTCCTCAAACCTCTCCTGCAATAGCTTAAATTGACGGGACGCAAGGGCATATCCAAAACCACGAGAACCGCAGTGAGAAAGAAACGCAACAGCTCCCTCCCTTAATCCAAAAGCCGCAGCAACACGGTGCGCTCGCTCCCCTTTGGCAATTCGCACCACGCTACACTCGCCAAAGTGGTTTCCTCCGCCGTACGAGCCGAGCTGACTCATTTTTTCATCGAGATAAGGGATAACATCAACACTAAGGAGCCGATCCATACGGTTCTCAAGTGCTGATACCGTTCCATCGTGTCCTGTATGGGAAGCGTCCTCACACCGCATTCGCCAATCTGTCGGTATTCCTAGCGCAGAGCAAACCTCGGGAGTGGCGCCATGAACAACCGCCGCGATGCCATTTTCCCGCGAAATATAGCGCGATTGCGGCACCGATCGCTGCCCCTTTCCGGGACCAGTGGGGAGCCGTTTTTCGATCGCACCGATAAGCGATCGGCGAACCGATTTCTCTGCAATCACCTTTTCGGGCAGGTCGAGCTGAAGGAGGCTCATGGAGCATTTGATGTCAAACCCAACAGGACCAGGGTATATATGAGAGGGGGAAACAAGGACACATCCGATCGGCGCCCCGTAACCAACGTGCGCATCAGGATTGAGTATCAGTTCCGAAACGCCGGGCGAACATCGCGCAGTTATCGCCTGTTGAATACAGACTGGATCAAATGCATCTCGAATCGCCCTAGTCCCCACAACGGGAATATTCCTCTGCGTCCCATTTGAGACAGGAATAAATCCGAATGCATCCTCAGTTTCCACTATTCTCGGAGTGTCCATGGCGTTCCAACCTCTTTAGTGCTCCCTGAAGAAGAGTATAACTACCTAATCTTGCTTTTAAAAATACGATTTTCAAAAGCAAGATTTTGCAACTTTTTGAGCAGCTATGCTCAGAAAGTTGCAATTTCAGGGAGCACTCCGGACCAGGAAGGGTCCGGCAAACGTCTATATACGTTTGGGCGACGCACACAGAATCGCGCTAAAAGCGATTTTGTGTGCTTGGAGCCGCCCTGAAAAACCCATGGAGGGGTTTTTCAGGGCCAACCTCTTTAGTGCTCCCTGAAGAATGCCCTCCATTCGCACTCAACGCATCGCCTGTTCAGCCTCTTCGACAAAACGGCTCGCGATTTCGTGCGCTGACCCCCAATGCAGGAATGCCGTTGTTGCGACAACACGGTTTCCTAGAGCCAGCACCTCGGCGCTGCGGCGCCGACCAGATGATACCTCTTTCATAACAGCTGTGGGAGCTTCACTCCACCCCTCAAAAAGCCACTCACTAGAATCAACACCCCGCACTACCGTTCCCTGCTCACCCAGAAAAGAGGGACAAACCGCCTCAAGAGCGATATAATCAACCTCAGCCTTAACAGATCGTGCGCGCCCTTTAAGTACTCCAATTCCAGCAAGCGGGCCCTCTCCGCCGCTGCCAATGAACTCTTCACAGAGAAACGCAGCCCCTCCTCCCTCGGCGTATACAAGCCCCCCCCGAGCTACGAATGCCTTTAGTGCCGCTCGCATATCACTGTTTCCGGCAAGCTCCGCACCATACTCCGATAAATAGGCTCCCGTAAGATAAACGCCACCAATCCGATCGGGAAGGCGCGAATCCGCAAGTGGGGAAAACGAGAGCAATTCAGCTCCATAGAACCTAAGAAGATCGAGGTTGTTCGGAAAACCAAGATGAAAGCAGCTATCGTCACTTACGGCGATGCGACACCGCCTCTTTGGGGGATTACGCTCGTCTTCATCGGCGACACTTAGCGGCGCCGCTCGACGGGCAATCTCAACCAGTGCATCAACATCAACCGATTTTGCAATCCATTTTGAGGCCTCGAGAATAAACGAATGACCGATCACAGTGCGATTTTTATCCTGCTCGACACTTACTCCCGGCAATGCGTTTTCCTCGGCTGTTGCCTGAGGAAATATCGGAATTGCTCCAAGAAGCTGAGGCGCATCAAAGGAGGTAAGAGTCTTCTCGAAAAACTGGCGATCTCGATTCGGAAACGCAGCCGAATCAAGCCAATTTGCGATAGCTCCCTCAATGGAAAACTGCCCCTTAGCACCGTGTGAAAAACCCTTAACGAGTGCCCCTGAGCTCGCGTCAAAAATGCCGCCATCAAAGACAAGAGCTACGGGGGCTCCTAAAAGCTCTGCTATTCGCGCATCAGAACCCTCCCACGTTGTCGGATCGCGTCCATCAAAGAGCCCAAGATTTCCATCAATAACGACGATATCGGCCCCTACTCCAGCCGAACGCACCGCGCGGAGAATCTGCGCATCCGTTAGAAGTTGGGGATCAAGAATGTATGGTTGGCGAAGTGTAATCCTTCGATAAAGAATCGCCTGCGGGAGTCGAACTCCATGCAAACAAACGGAAACACTTATCCCACGTTGAATAAGTGCAACAACAATACCTAGAGAAATAAAAGATTTTCCCACACCAGACGAGGTGCCCGCTATTAGGATACGGGGGCAGGGAATAAGAGCCATTTAAGTGTTAAGGACCCAAAATTTTTATAAACTTGCCCAATTCTAAGAAGGGTGGAAGTCCGAGGACTTTCTAGAAATATGAACTCACATCTCTTGGGGGGTCTAAATAGTGCTCCCTGAAAAAGAGTATAACTACCTAATCTTGCTTTTAAAAATACGATTTTTAAAAGCAAGATTTTGCAACTTTTTGAGCAGCTATGCTCAGAAAGTTGCAATTTCAGGGAGCACTCCGGACCAGGAAGGGTCCGGCAAACGTCGATAGACGTTTGGGCGACGCACACAAAATCGCGCTAGAAGCGATTTTGTGTGCTTGGAGCCGCCCTGAAAAACCCATGGAGGGGTTTTTCAGGGCCAACTAAATAACGGGCAAAAAAAGTAAACTACTCTCTCGGCACCATAGATAATTGTTCCAATTCTTTTGATACCAGCGCATGTCGAGACGATTCATCACTACGGCCAAGTGCTCGAAATAGAAGAGCGAGCTCGGAATGTACAGCGGAGTTTTTTCCGTCTAGCGCCTCTGCCTCCCGAAGAGAGCGCTTGGCAGCCTCCAACCTACCGAGACGCCGTTCTGCGGAACCCTTTAGGAGCAGAAGATGCGGCTGACGAGGCTCCGCGACGAGCGCTGCCCCCGCAACCTCAACCACCTGTTCAAACCTTCCCTGGTCAAATAGAACCCCGGAAAGCTCCCTCTGAAGGGGCTGACTATCTCGGGAATGTTCAAGCCCCCTACGAAGGACAAGCTCAGCCTTTTCAAATGCTTTTCTCTCTCTAAAGAGCCGCGCAAGAGATACCCGCGCCTGAATTTCA
The DNA here is from genome assembly GCA_044345055.1 of Bdellovibrionota bacterium. Lineage (GTDB taxonomy): Bacteria > Bdellovibrionota_C > UBA2361 > UBA2361 > OMIW01 > OMIW01. The sequence goes on along the minus strand of JBIJBT010000022.1, from coordinate 13,418 downwards.
ATATCCCCACCAGCACTAATAGCGCGCTCGAACGCCGCGACACCCCGTTCACCCTCACCCCGCGCAGTTAACAACAACCCTCGCCGGTACCAAGCCTCCCCATTATACGCATCGAGCTCCGTTGAGCGCGTATACTCGCCATCCGCCTCGTTCATCCGGCCAGACAGTTCGTACAAAACACCAAGATTAAATCGAATTAACGCGCTCGTTGGATCGGCCTCCCTGCCCCGCTCGAGAAGATGAATCGCTTGTGCCCTATCGCCCTGCGCCTCGACAACGGTTGCTAACCCGATAAGCGCTCCTCCATCGGTGGGAGAACGATTCAGCACCGCGTTAAAATCAGCACGCGCCTCCTCAAACTGCTGCAGCTCACCGTGAACTCGCCCACGAGCAATCCGAAATCGATCATCATCTCTGACCTCGAGCGCTTTTGTGAGATCGCGAAGCGCGAGCTCCCGTTTTTCTTGCCGCCTATAAAGTAACGCTCGGTTATAGCGCGCCTCCGCAAGTGTTGCGCACGCTGTAATCGCCTCCGAATAGAGCCTCTCCTCTTCTACTGCATCGATCGCTTTGACCGCCTGAACGGTTATCTCGACCGCTCGGCGACACCCTTCGTTATCACCTTTTTTTTCAACCTCCGGATCAGCAGCTAGCGCGCCGGTCGCGATAGTCATCACGACGAGCCCAACCCCAGCCGCTATACCACCTGCGCGATAATTCATACCCGCAACACCTCTTCCAGCTGCAGCAATCGATCCTCGGCAGCAACTAACGCAAATCTAACAAACCCATCCCGAGACGACCCAAAGAATGACTCTCCTGTCGCGACGACTCCCCGGCCGACCAGCCGTTGAATAACCCGATCGCTTCCCTCAGCGCGGCAACGCTCCGGTATCTTCGCCCAGATCGAAGCTCCCGCCGAGGGAAAAGTGACCTCCCACCCAACGCTCCGAAGAACTCGGGTCAACACCTCGGCTCGCTTGCGATACCGCTCCGTAATCTGACTTACAAACGGCTCTTGCGAGCTTAATGCAGCGGCAGCAGCGATCTGAATAGGCAGAAAAAGGCCATAATCGACCCGTGATTTCGCAATCGCGATCTCTCGCACAAGATGGCTCGCTCCCATCACTGCACCGACCCGCCATCCCGGAACACTAAATGCCTTTGAAAGACTATACGTTTCGAGCGCAGCATCACCACGCTCTGCGACACTTAAAAGACTGACCGCAGGATTACCCGAATAGGTCATCTCTCCGTAGACAAAATCATTGACCACGATCGTTCCAGAACGACGAGCAACCGCGAGAACCGAACGGTAAAAATCCTCCGACACCGACTGCCCCGTCGGGTTGTTCGGGAAATTGAGAAAAATCGCCCGCGCCGGCTTCTCTTCCATTGCAGCAGTCAGATTGGAGAGCATCTCCTCTTCATCATAGGAGAGCGAAAAACTCCGCACCTGCAACCCCGCATACTCAGCGACAAAGCGAAATGCTGCGTATGTCGGCTCACCAACCAAAATATCATCCCCACGCTCGAGTAAAACGAGAGCTATCTGGGTGAGGGCATCTTTACTACCCAAGGTGACACACACATCGGTTTCAGGGGAGAGAGATACCCCGAATACTCCGTCGTACCGTTGAGATAGCGCTTCGCGCAGCTTGCGAACACCCCGAGAAACCGCATACCGATGATTTGCGCCCTTAACCGCAGCCTCACTCAGGGTATCAATCAAAAACCTAGGTGGTGCAATATCAGGATTGACCATCGAAAGGTCACACACCGCCCGCCCATTGGCGAGGAGCCGCGCCTTTTCAGTCTGTACTCCAAACGCATCCTGACCCCAGGAAACTCCATCGAGACTCGCAATCATGACAAAACCTTCGAACCGTCAGCGACGAACAATAAGATTAAAAAGATACATCGCCATCTCGGGATTGCCACTCGCTTTGATGCGACCCGAAAGCATGCCGATCTGTGGATTAAACTCTCCTCGAACAACCCGCATAAGGTCGCTCTGACTAAGGGTAACGCGACAATCGGCAGTTTGGGCGTCTCCCGCCTCCGCCACCAATCGATCACCGCTCCAATCAATCCGATATGCTCGATGAGGATCGGTAGTAATCAACGCCACAACCCCGGTGAGGTGCCCCTTAAGAAGCTGCGCGTGATTTCGAGCCCACGCTGGCAAAGTCGCAATCAATTCCTGCACTGAATTAACTTCAGGCCCGCGCCTTCTCTGTTGTTGCAGTTTCTCTTCCTGCTCTATCTCTCGCTGTTCAGCCGCTTTCCGAGCAACCTCTTCTTGCGAAGCTACCTCCTCATGCTCGGCGCACTCGTGATCTTCATCATCCTCGATATCATCTCTCTCGCTATCATCTCTTTCACTCTCATCGTCCGCTTCAATCGGCTCATCTGCCTCAAGCTCCCCGTACTCTAAAGTTTCCTGCGGGGACAGCTCAGCAGCGTGCTGAGGATCATCATTTTTTTCCGGATTACTATTCATCGCCACTACCTAAAAAGCTCATATAGTTCGCACTAACACCCTACTCACATCTCTGGAAGCAGTCGATATTCCAGCCAGCCCTGAAGCGGATACCGCTCAAGCGCTGCACGAATAGAGGGCACTGTTACTGATGCTATCTCCTGAATCGCCTCATCGAGGGTTCTCATCCGCCCACGCGCAAGATAGGTCAGTCCTAAATCCATCATTCTCCCCATCGGAAGCTCATCATTCAACACCATCCTCGAGATAGTTCGAGTCTTTGCCCGCTCAAGGTCCGCTTCATCGAGCTTGATAGGGGATTTTACAACCTCAAGCAATATTTCACGCGCCTGTTCGAGCGTTTCAGGCTCTACGCATAGACCAAGCTCAAAATATCCGCACCCATCCCGCTCAGAGAGATCAGCCCAAGCAGACTCGGCGATACCGGTATGAACTAACTTCCAATACGCACCCTCAACCGAGCTATCGTTGAGAAGCGATGCTAGGAGCGCAAGCGATGCTCGCTCATCATCCTGAACACTCGCGCTCGGACACATTAAGACAAGGTACGACTGCTTGAGATTGGGGCGATGTAGAGTTAGACCTCCAGAGGTTGGTGTATGACGGGGTGTGTCGCGCGGCGCATTACCGGTTTGCCAACCACCGCACAGCTCTTCCGAATCAGCGATGAATCGCTCCCAATCAAACTTACCCGCCGCTGCAAGCACCATGTTACTCGGCACATAGCGCCGCTTAAAGTAACTATCCATCTCATCACGAGATAGCGCAGTTATCGACTCGCGAGAACCAAGTACAGAGTTGCCCGCCGTATGCCCACGAAAAAAATCCTCCTGAGCTTTTTCCCGTAAAAAGAATCCGGGCTTATCTAGATAGAGCGCTATCTCTTCGAGAATGACCTTTTTTTCCATCGCATATTCATCTTTGTCGAGCGACGGTCGCAACATATCACAGAGAAGATGGTGCATGCGGGTGAAAAAAGAGGGAACGATTCCGCCATAGTAAACGGTGCACTCCTCTGATGTAAAAGCATTTGCCCGCGCTGCAATATTTCCCAATTCGTAGGTGATATCCAACGAGGTTCGATTCGGTGTTCCTTTGAACATCATATGTTCAAGGAAGTGCGATACCCCTGCCTCTCTCGCAGTCTCATCGCGGGAGCCCGTTTTTACAAAAAATCCCACCGCCGCAGTATCTGCTCGAGGATTTACCTCACCTAACAAAACCAAACCGTTCGACAACGTATGCGAACGCAGCTCCCCGGACCCTTCTCCCATGTCACTCCTCATGTCCACACAACCGTTTGCCCCCAAGACCGCCGTTGCGCTCCTCTACTTACTCTCCGCACTTAAATCTAAATGTAACGCCTTCTGTTACAACTCTACGACGCGACCGAGAGAATAACCTCTTGCGCATCACTGACCAACGGCTCTGGCCCCAGGGTCAAAACCGATGCATCGCTCGGTCGATAGCACTCGCAGTATTCATCAATAGACTCAAGCGAAACCGCCTCAACTCCCGCCTCAATCTCTGCAATCGATCGAACCCGCCCCGACAACCACCATTCACTTACATTCGTCGAAGCTCGCGCCGACGGCGACTCAAGATTCATGACCAACGATGCTTTTAGGTTCTCCTTGGCCCGGCTAAGTTCCTCCACCGTCACGGTCCCACGCACTGCTCCTAATTCATTGGTGAGCACCTCGAGCGTTGCCTGCGCTCGATCAGGTGTCGTGCCAGCGTACGCCCGCACATACCCAAATTGCCCACGCCCGATGTGGGTTGAATAAACCGAATAACAGAGCCCACGCTTCTCCCGAACCTCAACGAACAAGCGACCGAACATCCCCCCAGACAGCACAACATTTACCACCCGTGCGGCATAGTAGTGTTCACCAAGAAATGGAGCGGAAGGGTATGCGACAAAAATCTGGACCTGCTCCGAGGGAGAACGGACGAAAAAGGAGTTTTGACTACTTAGGCTCCCACCTTTTGGCACCACCGCCCCTTCGCCACTCCAATCACCGAACCACCGATTAATCTCCGCAAGTAAAGCGCTCCGATCGAAATTGCCCGCAATTGAGAGACACGCCCCCTTTGGCCGATAAAGTCGCTCCCACACCTGACGAGCAGAATTTCCGTCGAACTGCTCGATATCAGATAACCTTCCACATGAGGGACGATTAAAAGGCTCAGGAAGGTACACCTGGTCAAATGAGAGCGATGCGTGGCGAGCGGGAGAATCGCTGATTGATCCGATATCTTGGAGCATTACACCCTTGATACCGGGAAGCTCCTCTTCGTCGAGGGTCGGTCTTAGCACCATATCGGCAACGAGCCCGAGCGCTTTGCCTAGCGATTCAGGAAGACACGCACCTGAAAAAGAGATCCGGTCGTATCCAGCGGACTCTCCGTGCGCAATACCGGCCTCATCGAATCGGTTTGAAAGTTCAAAGGCGTTCAAGCCAGCCGCACCGCGGGTGATAAGCTCCTGAGTTATCGAACCACCACCAATCTGGCCCACACCATCGAGCAAAAGCCCCCCCGGGATCGAGAGATCGTACGCCACCGATCTCAAATGAGGCATCGACTCAAACATAACGGTAAGTCCGTTGAGGAGAGTTTCAATTACAGCGTTTGTCATTTTCTCGATTCTCCCTTTCTTTTACACTCACCTCTTCCGCTCGACCATCACCTACAATCGGTCGATAGTATCGTGAGTTTTCAGATAACACCACTCCCCTACCTCCGCTTCAACAATGATTGAGGAAGTGCGAAAGGAATCACAACCACTCAAATCATAACCGCGTTACGTTTTCCGGGCTGCTATTCGTTACGACGAAATGCAGGAGAACTATCAAGCATCCAATCGGTTTAGCCGATACCTTTGCTCGGAACCGAGCTCGCGCAAAGAAGCGGTGCTCGGTGCCGTTTGACGTAATGGAATTTAGTAGAGCTCCCTCGGCCGTTAGCCATCGCGGTCTCTTTCCCCGTACCCTTTATTCAGGAAATTGCATGAACATCAAATATTGGCGCCATCCCGGAGTTCTTCTTAGCGTTCTGCTCCTGAAAACCTCTAGTGTCTTAGCCCAAGATGCAGCCGCCACACCGACACTTAACAGCGGCGACATCGCCTGGATGATTGTAAGCACCGCACTTGTGCTCTTTATGACACCAGGGCTTGCTCTTTTCTACGGTGGAATGGTTCGAAGGAAAAACGTCCTCTCAACGATCATGCAGTCGATGGTGGCGATTCCTGTTCTCTCGGTGCTTTGGTTAGTGGTTGGCTACTCCCTCGCCTTTAGTCCAACACATGGAGGTTGGATCGGCGGCTTTGACTGGGCTTTCCTCCGAGGAGTAGGACAAAGCGCAAATCCCGACTACGCTCCCACGGTTCCACATAATCTCTTCATGGTTTTTCAATGTATGTTTGCGGTCATCACTCCGCCCTTGGTAACTGGAGCATTTGCCGAGAGAATGAAGTTTAGCTCGTACCTTGTGTTTATCATTGCATGGTCCCTCCTGATTTACTCTCCTCTCGCTCACTGGGTTTGGGGAGTTGGCGGGATGCTCCGAACGCAGGGCGTGCTCGATTTCGCGGGCGGCTTGGTTGTGCATCTCTCTGCTGGTGTATCTGCACTCGCTGCGGCGCTCGTATTCGGTCCACGGGTCGATTATGGAAAGACCGAGGCTGTTCCCTACTCACCCGTACTCGTGATGATGGGAACAGCAGTTCTTTGGTTCGGCTGGTTCGGCTTTAACGCAGGATCTGCGATCGGATCAAATGATATCGCAGCGCTCGCTTTTGCCAATACCCATTTTGCCGCAGCAGCAGCTGCTGTTGTGTGGATGGCCTCTGAATGGGCAGCTAGAGGAAAACCAACTCTTGTTGGGACCTGCATCGCAATGGTCGTCGGCTTAGCTGCGGTAACCCCAGCAGCGGGCTTTATTGACCACTTCAGTGCACTCGCGATAGGTGCAGCGACTTCGATAATTTCGTTCGGAGTAACAAGTATACGAGCAAAATCGAAGCTTGATGACACCCTCGATGTGTTCGCTTGTCACGGAATTAGCGGAATAGTGGGCGTTTTAGCAACGGGCCTTCTTTCATCGAAGTCGATTAACGCGGCTGCAACCGATGGCGGATCTGAGTTTTTCATGACTCAGTTAAAAGCGGTTTTGATAGTTGGCGCATTCTGCTTCGTTATGACTTTTGTAATTCTCAAGGTCATAGATGCCGTAATGGGTCTCCGTCCATCACCCGAGGATGAAGAAAAGGGTCTCGACCAAACCCAGCACGGCGAAGTCGTGGAAGGATAAGGTAACAGACCATAATCTACAGGTGCAAAGGGCTCCGTTGTCATCGATTCGATGACAACGGAGCCCTTATTTTGTTATGGTTCGATAAACTTCGGTTAACAAGAAATCATTTTTACAAACCTGATAGCTCAGCATAAATGGTCCTTCCTGCTAAATGTCACAGTAATAAAGAAAGAACCAACAGTGAGGAATGACAGCTAAATTATTTTTCATTGGGTACACTATCGCTCGATTTAAGGGTAGTATCGGCGATAAGAAATAAGTTGTTAATGTGCTCGATTAACCCAATAGGTTGATTCTCTCCATCGTGGAGCAACTTTTTTCCACCATTTTTTTCCAACCGTTGACACATGAAACAAGCACTTATTACCGGAGCTACCGGATTTATTGGAAGCACCCTCTGCGAAGAGCTTGTGTCTCAGGGGATAACCGTTCGCGCCCTTCACCGAAGAGGAAGCAATACCTCATTTCTTCGCACTCTCCCGGTAGAACTTGCAGAGGGTGATATCACCGATCGCGATTCGCTCCGTGCTGCGATGCGTGATTGCGATGCGGTTTTTCATCTTGCCGCGCTCTTTCGTGAGGCAAAATTTCCATCGAGCGAATACTGGCGAGTAAATCTTGAAGGCACCAAAAATGTGCTCGATCTTTGCGGCGAGATCGATTCGGTCCGATACGTTGGATACTGCAGTACCACTGGTGTGCTTGGCGATGTGAAATCACCACCTGCAGATGAAACCACTCCGTACGCTCCTCTTGATGTTTATCAGGAGAGTAAGACAGATGCAGAAAAACTTGCACTCGAAAGATTCCGATCGGGCCAAATTACGGGCTCAGTGATTCGTCCCGCGATGGTGTATGGCCCCCGTGATACCCGACTACTTAAGCTCTTTCGAGGAATCGCACGACGAACTTTACCGATTATCGGCAGCGGCAAAACCTGGTGTCACTGGGTGCTCGCTCGAGACGTTGCTCGCGCCTTTTTTCTCGCCGCTCAATCGCCAGCAAGTTCCGGCAACCTCTACATCGTCGGAGGAGCTCATCCGATCTCTCTTGAACAATCAATGAAGATTATCGCCGATGAATACGGAGTCTCTCTTCTTCCCTTTAGGATACCCGTTCTCCCGATACAGCTGCTCGGCTCAGCAGTCGAGGCGCTCTGCCTACCGTTGCGCATCGAACCACCAATCCACCGTCGGCGCGCCGACTTTTTCATAAAAAACAGAAGTTTTGATTGCTCCCGAGCGCAGCGCGATTTCGGCTATTCTCCCACTCTTCCCGTTGAGGAGGAGATTCGTTTTGTTGCTCGATGGTATCGCGATAATGGATGGGTTTCACCCCGCGCAAACGGTTCAAAGAAAGGCTCAATCTAGACAGCCGCCCCAAAAAAACGATAGCGTCAAATCGAAAAAGAATCGTTATGCAATTAGAAGAACCGCGCTCCTGGTGCGATCTCGACTCATCCACCGATCTCTACGCATCCCGCTTTTCGGGCGAAATTGGAAACTGGATGCTCGATGTTCAACGTCGCGCTCTTGCCGAGCTTCTCACCCTTCCTTCAGCAAGCTCAGTCCTCGATGTTGGTGGCGGTCACGCTCAACTCACCCCATTTTTACTAGAGGCTGGCTATAACGTTACGATTCATGGAAGCTGTGTCGCAGCACAGGGAAGAGCTGCCCCATTTATCGCGTCGGGGCGCTGCTCGTGGAGCGAGGGCCCCCTCGACACACTTCCCTACGATACCGCATCATTTGACGCCGTCGTATCATTTCGTATTTTGCCTCATGTCGATGACTGGCGCGGCTATTTAAGAGAGCTCTGCCGCGTCGCGGGGAGCGCCGTTATAATTGATTACCCTTCAGCAAAGAGCGTGAATATCGTCAGCGGAGCCTTATATCAATTAAAATTGATGATAGAAAAAACAACTCGCCCCTACCGACTCTTTTGGGATAGCGAGGTGCGAGATGTACTAAAAGATGCAGGATTTTCAACCACCCAGGAGGTTCGCCAATACGTTCTCCCAATGGCAGCCCATCGCGCCCTCGGAAGAAGGCAGGTTTCAGAGCAATGGGAAGCATTGGCTCGCAGATTAGGCGCCACCGCGCGGGTGGGATCTCCGGTTGTGGTGCGAGGGGATCGAACAGGGGGAGTGTAAGGTGCGGAGAGGAGATGTCGGGAGGTGGAGTGGAGTGGAGATCGCTGAAGGATCGTCTCGCTTTTATCAATTTTTTGTTAGCGATTATTCCCGCTCTTGATCTCACTGTCTGGCTTGGCTAGTCTTCCCAACGTCAGGCTATTCGGTTATTGCTTCGCGTCTGAAGTCACTTATAGCTGACCCAATTTTTTGAAATTTCTTGAGAGAACTTATGCACGCCGGTTTTGCCGTTCCGTTTAGTGAGAAAACCTATCTTGATACCCTCGTAGCAAAGACCGGTCACGAACAGCCAAATAGAAGCATTCCGGAGGGCATTCAGAATGTTCTTTCGTACGGCGAACTCTCGATTGATAATGTAGCCCAAACGGCGCTGAGTTCTCTCGTCGACGAACTCCAATACGCAAATAGGTTCCGGGGTGAGACGACCTTTGCTCAAGGGGTGGGTGAAGAATCAGGAACTCATAGCGTCCACGTTGCGCGGTTGGTGATTGCTGTAGCGGATGCGGTGTCATTAAAGGAAGGAAATGAATTGAGCGGAGAGTTAGGTAGAGAGCTCATTCAATTCAAGCAGGACGGCGCAATCGCCGGGTTTATCCATGATCTAGGTGAAGTGTTAGTCGGAGAGTTCTCGACCGTCCGCGAACGAGCCGAAAAGAGAGGCAATCACACAGAGGAATCAAGCGCCGATCTTGAGCGTCTTATATTTGTACGATCAGCGGCTTTGGCATTGCACTTTGCAGAAAACGGGGGCGATTTCAAAAGTGCAATGCAAGATATTAGAGAGCCTTTACTTGAAAATATAAATAGCCTAAGCCTCGAATCACTAGAAACTGCATTTGACCGCTATCCATTTGAACTGAGTCCGCACTCTAAATCCATCCTTGAACGTTGGATCGAACTCTACGATGCAACCGAGAGCACAACGGGGACTTCACCATCTCAAGAGGACAAGTTCGTCGGTACATGTGTAAAGATACTTGAGCGAGTTCAGGGTCAACATCATTTTCTCAGATTTTCAAAAAAGGAACCCACCGTCATTGATTTCTCAGTCGAGGGTATAATCTATGCCCCGTGGGAAGAGAGTCAACGCCATGCCCCGCTTCACAGCGAGCAGCTCCGGAGTAATCTGGTGATGTCGGGTTTAGTTCGGATGGAGGGTAAACTAGGTGAATTATTCAAGCTCGCTGAAACAGATGCCCAAAAAGCTATAGCCCGCGAAATACGGAACAGAGTATACAGCGGAGTACTTGAAAGTCTCGACACTTTAACTCCAGTAGTAAAGAGGACTCTTAAGGATCCCAACGAAGTAATAACCAAGCGACTAAAGGAAGCTAAAGAACGGAATCAGGATGCAGTCCCAATCCTAGAGGAAGAATACAAAGAACTTCTCCGCGCCCACCGAGAATTAAGAAACACAAACCGATCTCAAGAGGCCCGATCCCACGCAAATTCTCAACTTCTCCCAATCGAAACTCGCCTCCGGCTTCAGGCGTTATATCGGAATGCCCTCGATGCTGGCTACGAACCAAAGAAAGGAGAAGTCCTAGCCCTTCAGGATACTATCCCCGACGAACTTCTGCCGCTTAATCCGCAGAATCTAGGCTTAACCAAAAGAAGATAGTCCCCCCTCACTGCTCTGCTCACAGAGCTCCACCGGATCCCCGTCGCGCCCGACCTGGTCTGCAAGTGGAGCTCAAATAAAACCACCCGCTTTCTGCCAGCTCTCACAAATAAACGAGAACTGGCATTAGGTTAAGGACGCCATAAAAACGGTGCCTCTTAACCTTTTGAATGTCGCGAATCAGCAGCACCAGCGGGGGTGCGATCATCTCAAGCGGATTTTACTAAGGACGCTGCTGGACTGACACTTACTACGGGCGTCTTAGCTTCGGATCTTTTGTAATCGCATCTATTTTCTGCTCGAATGCCTTTATCCATGCTTTACGCTGATGTTCATTCTCTCTGGACTCTATCAAGGCAGAACCATCCTTCCATGAAATACGAACTGTCGCTTTATCGAACACTAGTGTGACCTTATCTCTATCTCCGGAAACAGTAGCATCAGGGAACTTTTCCTTCAGTTTTTCAGTTACACTTACAGAACCACTAGATTCATTAACAGCATTTAGAAACCTCACCATCTCACTCTTATTAAGAGCTCCATCGACGATAATCGCAGTGGGTTTCGGAGCAGCCGGAGTAGGTGTCGTAGGGCCTCCGCTAGCTGATTGCGTTGCATCGCTTCTGCCACCCTCGGCACCACCACCGGTTCCTCCCTGCGGATTGCTCTGATGGCCAGCCTTTTTATCGCCCCCCTCTGCTGGAATCTCTGGATCCTTCTTCGGTTCCGGTTTTTTTAGGTTATCTTGAAGAGCATTTCGCAGTGCAGCAACATCCAGCCCCTCGAGGCTCATTGGACCAGACTTCTCCTGTCCTCCCTTGCTAAATATTTTAGCCGTCAAAGTTTTTGGGTGACCACCATCGCTCCCCAGGGCATCCGCTGATGTAACAGAGGCCACCTCCGTGCTTTGAATCTTACCGGTTGCGTCTCTCCGGCTCACGACGATGTAAGCTATACCTTGCTCTTTGGGGTTTCGAAAGATACTCACCGCCGGACTGTCAAGCTTGTCGGATGGTGGCGATTTGAAAAAAACATCATACTCTTCCGGTTTGAGCATAACCTTCAGGTTCGACGCTTCTCCTTTTCCGTTATCGTTTAATTTAAGGGTGTGCGCCAGCTTCGGCTTTTCGTCCTCTTTCTCAGCCGGTTTCGGAGCACCAGCCCCCTCAGCCTCCTTGGGCAGCTTAATCTTCCCACCGTATTGCTCTTTGATTAGCTCAGCTTGGAGTGTTGCTATTGCCTGAGCCTGCAATTTGGGGTCTTTTGGATTTGAGAGTCCTCTAGTTAATACCGACGCACTTAGTTCGGCCGTCTGTCTTGTCTTTTCAAGAGCCTGCCCGAGGGTATTTAGTTGAGACTGTCCAGCTACTATAGTTTTTCCATCTGGACTTAACTTAAGCAAGTTATTTACGGCTGTAATACTTCCTTGCAGTTCCCGCTCTTTATTGATGCTCTCGGGTGGCGTGACTGAACTCGTTGGTTGGCTAACCGGATCACGTTTACCGTTTCGATAAACCTTATTATTTCCATCAACCTGAGTTACTCCAAAAGTCCGCGACCCGATTACCTGTTCACTCGATCGAGCACCTTCTACGCCTGCCATAAAATCCACCCCTAAAAACTCAAAGACACCTACCAAAGTTATGGTTCCCCCCCCTTATCCCTTACATAAATTTTGCATAATCACGAAAAAAAACCTAACGACCCACCACCCCATGCGGCACAAACCCAAGTTCCTCAATCAACGTCCCACGCTCGGGATTGGTGGCGAACTCTACGAATCGGCTTAGCTCTTCGCTGGTTCCCTTACTCGCAGAAACAGCCGCAGCGGTCTTTGATGGGGCAGCCACGTACAGAAATAGCGGCCTCGCGAGCGGTCGGTAGTTACCAGCCTTTACCGCATCAGAGCTCGGCATTACGCAGGCGGTATTATCGCCGACAGCCCGAATCGCCACGGCTCTGAGCTGTTCCTGATTTTGTAGATAGTACGCCATACTAAAGTAACCGAGTGCTCCTGGATCTCCCGCGACGCCGCGAATAAGAACATTGTCGTCTTCACTTGCTGTGTAATCTCCCCTGCTCTGCTTTGCGGTTCCAACTATTGCTTCGGTGAAGTAATCGAAGGTACCGGAATCGGTTCCTGGACCGTACAGGGTCACGGGGCGGTCGGGGAAATCTGGGCGAAGCTGCCGCCAGGTCGTGAGCTTACCCTGAGCAGCAGGCTCCCAGAGGGTGCGGAGCTCAGCGGTGGTAAGGCACTGCGCCCAGCTATTTTTGGGGTGAACAACGACGACGATCGCATCGGTTGCAATCGGTATCTCTCGGAAGGCGATTCCTCCTTTCTCACAGGCACTACGTTCCACGGGCTGTATGGGGCGTGAGGCGGTGGCGATATCAAGCTCTCCAGCGCAGAACTTTTTAAAACCTCCACCCGTTCCGGATACGCCAATTGTGATCTCGGCTTCAGGGTGCTCCTGTTGGTACTCCTCAGCGAGTGCTTCGACGATTGGATAGACGGTGCTCGAGCCGTCGATACGAATGGGATGCGATGGAGCGGCGAGAGCGGGTGTGGAGCTGAGTAAGATTAAAAGTTGGAAAATTAATAGGGTGACAAGTAAGCCGACCGAGGCGATTAAGCTCGATGCTTGAGAATGCGACAAAACTGTTCCTTGCGCCATAAACTAGCCTTATATTAAGGGGGAACTATTTAGCTGTTAGCTTCTACGACAAACTCACCTTTTTAAAAAAAAACGCTCGCACTGTTTAATCCTTAAATCCAACACCGCGATAGCAACACCCCCTAGCGAGGAAAGCTCATTGCA
>JBIJBT010000081.1:0-11693 GCA_044345055.1 Bdellovibrionota bacterium | reverse complement strand
ACTTTTCATTTGTCCGGACTGTGAAGCTTTTTTCGATTGCAAGTCCTTGGACATGCTCACAAAACAGAGCCTAATGGTAGATGTAAAGGCCGACGCCCTCAAGCGACTTGCTGAGAACCCAACTGCTAAAGAGATCATAAGTGTTCTCGATGGTTTCACAAACAGCGGCCACATCACAATCAACCCTGATCGACAGGGCCGCACGTTAACGGATCGTCTTAATGCAGTTAAAGAGGGTATTGAAGTCTACTTCGACACACTTCTTCAACACCTGGGGGTGACAGACGGGAACCTAAAGCTTGAAATGTACCCCGCCGAGCGAAACATTAACGTGAGCGCTGGACCATCTTCCGGAGGTATCCTTAGCGAACCAGGAGTAGATATCGAGAAGTTGGTCGCTACCTCTAACGTAACGCTGGCGGATATAGGCGGGTACGATGAGGTCAAGCAAGAGATTCGACAACTTATCCGACTCTTCGAGAATGAAGAACACTTCAAATCCTTTGGCGTCGAGCCACCCAGAGGAATTCTTTTTGCCGGCCCTCCGGGAACCGGAAAGACTATGTTCGCGAAGGCTATGTGCAAAGAGCTCGGGGTCGCATTTTATCACGTCTCAACATCAGATGTGCTCAATTCGCTTTACGGCGAATCAGAGAAACGGCTCTCTGAAATATTTGAGGGTGTCAGAACCCCGTGTGTGTTGTTCGTTGATGAGCTCGAAGCTCTTGCCCCTAATAGAGATTTGGCTAGTGAACCATCGAGGCGGGTTCTGACCGAGTTGCTCAAAAAGCTCGATGGCATGGCAAGTAGGGAGGGTGTTATTTTTCTCGGCGCAACCAACAAACCAGAGATGTTGGATCCTGCTATTACCCGAGCGGGGCGTCTCGACCGGACCATCATTATCGATTATCCCGACGAAGCCGCGCGAGAGGCGATTTTCGAGGCCTGCATCAACCGTCACCAGCAAAGACCAGCTACAGAACTAGCCTCATTAAAAAGCCTCAATTGTAAAGATCTTGCAAAAGCCACTGAGGGATTTGTGGGGGCAGATATCACAGAGGTAATGCGACGGCTCGTATTTGACATAGCTGATTCAACTTTGCCTCTCGACGGAATACCGTCAAACCGATCATCAGGAGGCGATTCGGGGTTATCACCAACTGATTCCGCTATCCTCCGTGTTTATCGCTACAGAGATGAACTGGATAGGAAAAACCGGCGGCTGTAAGCCCATCCTTCCCTCTCTCAAACTTCATAGCAGGCCCCCCGAGAGCAGAGCCGCTCGAGGGGGGATCTTCGATGAAGAGGGTGTACGTCCTTTTTCTCTAATAATCAGCGCCTGAGAACCGTTTTCAAATGATGCTCCAGCCGACTTACCAGAGCGAACTATTCCAATCGTCCCAGAATCTCTATGCCTCTGAGCACTAGAAGAAACGCACCCAGCTACCTCGTCGAAATTCCGGAGCTCGCGACTGATTAAGATCCCCCACCCTCGCCTCCTACTGTCGAACCAGCCGTCGAGGTTCAAATAATCCCCCGATTAACTCTGTCGACCCCTGATAACGGAGTGGTGAGATATCGATTCCGCCGCGACGGGTAAAGGAGCAGAGAACACTTAAGGCATCCGGTGCAAAGGCTCGGCTGATGTCGCTAAATATTCGCTCACAACACTCTTCGTGAAATCCAAGATGCTCGCGGAACGATACGATATACTGAAGAAGCGATGCTGGTTCTATTCGAGGACCAGAGATACAGATCTCGACCGTTCCCCAATCGGGCTGCTGCGTGACGGGGCATCTCGTGCGGAGGAGCTCTGAATACCACCGTTGTATAACGGCCTTACCCGACTCGATTGCCTCGTTACTCTGCGACAATTGCAGAAGGCTCGGATCGGGTTCGAACACAGAACAACCGACCGCAATAGTATCGATGCACTCGCCGCGCGGTGAACTAACCGCAAGCTTTGATGCCCACTCAATCGGCGGAAGAAGAAGCACCTCGACACGCGCTCCGACCACCGCAGAAATATCTCGCTCAATCGTCTGCCTGACATCTTCAAACGTTGCAAAGTAGGATTGTGCGAAACTTCCGAGGTAGAGCTTGAGGCTTTTTGATTCGACGATGCGGGGCGAATCAGCGGGAACTAAGATCTCGATGACCGCAATCGCTGGCGGCCGCTCCTGTTGGAGCCACGAGAACTCATAGCATCTCCAGAGATCACTGCCACGAAGCGGGAGCGACGAGCTTCCGATTATGGAGCGATAGGACGAGCGCTCGATCGGAAAAAGAAGCTCAGGGGTATACGTCGTGGGATAAGAAACAGCCTGGCCGAGAGGATTTTTCATGGGTAATCAAAATGGCAACAAAAACAAAACTGCGGTATCGTAGCGGGGATATTCCATCCAGCACAAGTTCTATGCAATTAAACCAAAATAGATCATGAAGATTGTTGTTGTTTTTTCGGGCGGAATGGATTCAACCGTTCTGCTACATCATCTCTTGCACGAGGGACACGAAGTTAAAGCCCTGAGCGTTAATTATGGACAGCGACACAGCCGCGAGCTAGATGCAGCACGGGCTCTATGCAAACTCCTTTCGATCGAACACCGCGAAGTAGATCTCTCCTCTATTGCCCCCCTACTCTCGGCAAGCGCCCTCACCAATACAAACAGCACTATCCCTGAAGGTCATTATCAAGACGACTCAATGCGGATTACGGTGGTGCCAAATCGCAACATGATACTACTTTCGGTTGCTGCATCGTGGGCTATCAATGAAAAGTTCGATGCGATTGCGTACGGCGCACACCACGGAGATCACGCTATATACCCCGATTGTCGCGAGGAATTTGTCACCCCGCTCGCAGAGGCAATTCGTCGTGCCGACTGGCATGAGGTCTCGCTGCTTCGCCCCTTTATCGGATGGACTAAGACGGATATATGCCGCAGAGGCGCAGAGCTTAATGTCCCCTTTGAGTTAACCTGGAGCTGCTACAACGGGGGCGAACTACATTGCGGTCGATGTGGAACGTGCACCGAACGGCGCGAAGCATTTGCGCTCGCCGGTGTGTCTGATCCAACTAGGTATGAGGCAACGATCGAATAGCTCTATAACTCTGAGGCCTAAAGTTAGGCATCGAGGAAGAGGTTGCCCGGAATTACAATAGCATTGTCTCGAGCGATTTAAGGTGATTTGATTTTTTTAGAATGGGTGAGAGTCAATTCCTATTTTATTCGTCTAGTCATCAAAGACGGCGAACATTGCTGCAAAGTTTCCAGATACCTGCTCTCGATCGATATCGGGGGCGTACATCACCGAGATAACTCCGTCGAGATACAGCGCTGAGCCACATCCGAGTTCATCACGAAAGAAACGAGCGAATTCGTGAAACGTGACTGGATGATTTGAAATTGCAAAAATGGCCTCAGAATCTCCGCGAACTCCAACACCACTTCTAAGGAGGCGATTATTCGAATTTAGATTGAAGGAGTGATTAATTGAACCGGCTAATAGCAAAAGGGGACCAGATTGTGCAGCATAATCAGCGGGACTATTTCGATCGAATAAATTAGCATCCACGATCGAGGCCTTTGTTCCTTTAATCAAGAAAACCCCATTCGGCTTCATGAAAAAATTCCCTTCACCATTGTTCGTATTGAGAGGAACTAGTCGTCTGCCTTGTTCGATGTGAAGTCCTAGAGGAGAAAATGTTCGATCAAAAATACCTGAATTTGTTGCAAATATAAGCTGTTTGGCCCTTTTGGCGCCAAGAGTTTTGAGATCAGCCGGATTTCGAAGCCGCTTGCCATTATCATCAGTTGTTAGGAGTTCGAGCTTTTGATGGATTAGATCAACGCGGTAGATCGAGTAGGACTTTCCTTCGAACGTTTTGTTGGCGCCCTGTGCATTGCAGTTTACAGCCCATAAAAAGAGCGAAAATAAAATGCAGAACAAACGGCTGGGGTGGCGGAGTGGAAGCATACGTTTCGTTTCTCACAGAATTTTGGGCACTCCTCACTCTTCCTGTGGCTTCTCTTCATGTGGCGATGAAGCCGCAAATATAGTCAGCAGGAACCCAGCATCATCAATAACCCGACACACTGTTCTTTTTCAAGAAAGCTCCTCGCTTTCGGTGATGACCGGCACCTGTTTGCCCTTGCAAGAAGCATGTTATTCGGCCCAATAAACACCGCTCCTCTTTCCCTCAATAATAAACCATCCGCATCCCCTTGCGCACCGCCGCGAGGGTCTCGTCGGCGATGGCGTTTGCCTTTTGATTTCCTTCACGCAACACCGAAAAAACATACCCCATATCTTCTGCTATTTCCCGTCTGCGGGTACGGATTTCCCTGAAATATTCATTTAATGCCTCGGTCAGTTTTCGCTTGAGCGTACCCGCTCCTCCATCGCCGATCTCTTCAGCGATTTGTTCGGGCACAACTCCTAAACAGAGCGAACAAAGAAGAAGGAGGTTAGACACCTCAGGGCGATTATCCGGGTCGTAGGATATCGTCCGATTTGAATCGGTCTTTGCTCCCTTGATGAGATGTGCTGTCTCATCTTCTGACATCCCCAAAAAGATCGCATTGTTGAGGCTTTTACCCATTTTTCGTCCATCTAACCCGAGAAGTAACGGCGCGTTACTCAGCAGAAGCTCCGTTTCAGGGAAATAGGGCGCCCCTTCGAAGTAGAGGTTATTCATCCTCCGCGCTATCACTCGCGTCAACTCGATGTGAGGTAGCTGATCCTTGCCCCCCGGCACGACATTACCACGACAAAAGAGAATATCTGCCGCCTGATGCACGGGATATGTCATCATCAATCCACTTACCGCCTGAGCCCCCGCCATCGCGATCTCGTCTTTTACGGTCGGATTTTTCTGAAGCTCCGACATACTGATCACACTCAAAAAAGGGAGCATCAGCTGATTGAGTGCCGGTATCATGCTATGACAGAAGATGGTTGATTTCGCTGGATCAATACCGATAGCGAGATAATCGAGAAGAATCTGTGCGACACTATTGGATATTCCTGATGTCACATTTCTATCGGTGATCGCCTGATAGTCGGCAAGAAGGACAAAGACATCGACGCCCCAATTTTGTAGCAATACTCGATTTTTTAACGAACCAAAATAGTGCCCAACGTGAAGCGCACCGGTCGTTCGATCTCCAGTAAGAACCCGAAACCGAGACGGGCTCTCTTTAATGGATTGCAACAGCTTTGGATTACGCTCGATACAAACCTTGAGCGATTCGGTCGGATTGGGGAGGGATATCTGTTCAATGTCTGACATGTTCACCGCTAATGGGAGGGAATTAGTTTGCGAACCAGATTAGTTTGCAAACTATAGGCTAGGAAACGAGCCGAAAGGTTGAGTGCAAAGACTATACTTGTCGATATTTAATTCAGCAAATACTCGATTACGGCCTTGTGAGGGAGCTAAATTGTATACACTTCGTAAGTTGAATTACTTTGAACCTCTATGCCTCTAAGCTTAAGGGGAGCAAGACGGCGATTGGAATGGATTGGGAGTATAAAGAGATAGTTTTTACAACGGGAGTAATTACGCTTCTCTTCTGGGGGTAGATGCTGTATATTTTTACAATAGTAGGTAATTTTATACAGTATCTAACGAGATATAGACTACCGTATTATGCACCTTCGAAATCGTCATCTTATTGATAAAATTGCTAAAAAACGCAAAGCGTTCCCACTTGTTGGGGTTCTGGGAGCGCGGCAGGTTGGTAAGAGTACCCTCCTTCGCGACATTCTCGCAAAACAGCTCGGTGTGACCTACATAACACTCGACCGTCCCCAGATCCTTCGGGATGCAAAATCGCGTCCGGAGGGATTCGTGCTCACTCATACGGAGGAGTTCAAAAAACCGATCATCATCGATGAAGCCCACAAGGCACCTCCCCTCTTCGACGTACTGAAGGTACTCGCCGACGAGCGCAAAAATCGAGGTATCGTGCTGCTCACCGGGTCAGTCGATTTTCTCAGCGTGTCGGGAATTCGAGAAACCCTCACGGGACGGATCGGAATGACGCGACTATATCCTTTGACAGTCGGCGAAATTGCACAGCGGCCCTTCATCTTTCGTTGTCGGAACATTTCGTACTTTCTTCCCAATTCTCGCGCTTATGTCGCTCCCACCGCTACTACCCGCGAGGTCGATATATGGCTCACTCGGGGTGGCATGCCTGCTCTCTGCTGCCTGGGAGAATCCGCATTACGGGAGGAGATGATCGAGGAATGGGTACAATCGATCTGCTATCGGGATCTTCCTCAACTCAAAGGCCCAGCATCTGATGGCGCACTCGCTCGCGAAATACTCACCGCTATCGCTCGCAATTCCGAAATATCTGAAGCCGAGATCGCTAAAAAGCTCGGCGAAGATACTAGACGAATTAAGCGACACCTAACCAATCTTGAATCGCTCTTTGTCATAAACAGGATAAAACCATTTCGTGAAGCCGATGGTTCAGGATTCGATCGTTTCTGTCTTCTTGATGCTGCTATTGCGCGGTATCTCGGCGCAGAAGAGAAAACTCTCCTTCTCACCCTTGTAGTTAACGAACTCCTTGCTCAACACGAATACGCAGGACTTCCTCCACTCACACTTTTTCACTATTCACGTCGTGGAACAACCAAGATCGATCTCATCGCCAAACGCCCCGACGCTATCCTTCCCTTCGTCATAACTGAACGGGCATCGTGTGATCACTACCTCATTAAAAGTCTTACAGCGATTCAAAAAACTCCCCCTTTTACCTCTATCGGCGTCATCGCCCCAATCGCAACCGCAGCGCTAATACGGCCCGGGATTGTTCATGTTCCTTATTCTGCAATTACAGGGTGAAGAGAAAATTAGGTGGGACATGGCGATTCGATATGGGGTTGGGGCTTTTTTAGGAAAGAGACCGCGAAAAAAAGAAGAGCTCGTCTTTGGAAAAAAAAGACTTGTTGGCGGCGGCCACTATCTGAGAGAGAAAATATTAAGATTGCGATCTCTTCGAGGTACCTCCATCAGAAATTTTAATCTTCAGGTATTTGTTTTCTCTCGCATTTATCCGTAAAGTAATGCATGAATTCTTGAACAGAGAAAATCATGAAGAAAAAATTCAAATCCCTATCGCCGAGCCTGCAAAAGTTCGTCGTGCCTGAAAACTCAACCACTAAAAAGGCTCCTCTCTCCACGGCGATGAAGGGTGGCTCGCGGGGTGCGGTGTCGCGCTTCGCTGAGCTAACTCTCAAGCATTGTAACGGTGGCGCGACCCTTCAAGCCGCTCACTGGCTAAAAAACCATCTAGACGACGGTGGCAAGCTCGTTATTACCATCTCGGGAGCTCTAAGCTCCTTCCAGGTGGGCGTTATGCTTTCTGAACTTATTCGGAAGAATAAGGTGCACCTCATATCAGCCACGGCAGCTAATCATGAGGAGTCCTTTTACCGATACGTTGCTCACTCACATTAGGCCTACATCCCACGATACACAGAACTTACTCCTCAACAGGAAGCTGAGCTCCGGGACGCGGGTCTGAGGCGAATCACTGATACGTTCCTGCCAGAGGATGAGAGCGTGCGAATCATGGAGCCCCACCTTTTCCGGATGTGGAAACAGGCCCAAAAAAATGGTGAGCGTTATTTCCCGCACGAGTATTTCCGTCGACTCTACTCCGAGGGCCTGATTAAACCAGATCCCAAGGCAAATCCTCATGATTGTTGGACGTACGCCGCCTACGAGAAGAACATTCCCATTGTGATCCCTGGGTTTGAGGATTCAACGATGGGCAACATCTTCGCGAGTTATACTTACAATGGGAAATATCGCCGCAGTGGAGCGGTAGTCCTCGATCAGAACATCATGAAGAGTGGACTCGAGTATTTCACCTCAATGTACGATTGGTATCTTGAAAAGAGCAAAAATTCCCCTATCGCGTTCTTGCAATTGGGTGGCGGTATCGCGGCAGACTTCCCGATTTGCGCTGTCCCATCGATAAAGCACGATCTCAAAATGCACAAAGTGCGTGACTGGGCTGGCTTCATAGAGATTGGATCATCACCGATGTCGTATGGCTCATATTCGGGAGCGGGCGGCAAAGAAAAGATCACCTGGGATAAGCTCTCAACGTCGAGCTACTACCAGATTATCCAAAGCGATGTAACAGTCGCGTTCCCGTGGATTGCAGCAGTGCTACTGGGACTCTGAGACTTTCAAGCGCTCCTAGGGGGACCTACTCCCCTTAGCTTAAGAGGCACAGAAAGTCAGTGCATAAAGTTTCGGTTTCGTTCCGAAATTCCTCTGCAAAAAGAGGCGGACCTCCACTCCCAGAGGCTATGCTTGCATGGAGAAAACTCCATAGGTTTGCGAAAGAGAGAAAGCCGCAAACCTATAAAGTTAAGCCTCCGCATCCCATCTCCTATTCCCCGACAAAACCCCGCCTCAACAATCGCAATACATCCCGCTCACATTTTTCAAATCGTCCCCGCTGATGACTTTTCCCTTCGCGCTTCATACCAGAGTGCCTATCTCCGAGCGCTAGATTTGTGGCACCGAGTGATTTTCGCAATCGTGGATGATATTCGAGCATCAGCGCGGCAGCTAAGAACGGCTCTACAACCCCCGGATCTCTTATTAAACGCCGCAGCGCTGCTGCTGTTTTTGCCTCGACATCAATGGTGAGGATTTTCCATCCAGCCTTGCCGAAAGCCTGCTCGGCGTCTCCCGAGCCAGCTTTTCTAACAACATCAATTGCGATATCCACCCCAAAGCGGGATGGCGTCGGCACTTCGTATCTGTCCTTTAACAACATTCCCGCCGATGCAAAGCAGACAAGCGTTGCAAACTCTTCCGCAGACAATCGAGCAGCGGGAAGCTCTATTCGCTCTCCAAGCCCTAGCGAATTACGGGGCGTTTTCATCGTAAGCTCGTAGGTTACTTCATCGCGAAACACCGATTTTCGGATACGAGCCTGGGATATTTCATCTTTAATTTCATCAGGAATTTTAGCACCTGTTCGTGCTTCGTAGAGCGCCGCGACCTCGCTAAAATACTGAGGTGCAAAGTAACGCTGCTCTATGCTTGTTTTCGGTAACTTCTCAAGGTTTACTCCTCCCCGCGAAAGAAGATCTCGGGTCGTCGCAAATTTAACCTCTCGCTCGACCGCAGTTTCGGGGAAACAAAGCCCCTCTGGAAAGTTTTGAGAAGATGGCTTGGGAGTTACTGGTAATGTTGGCATAAGAATCTTCCAAAAGAAGGTCGCCTAAAGTCCTACCACTCTCTGGAGAAGCTCCGATACCCTAATTCCTGCATCCTCATCGAATCCTCACAATAATCGACGCTTTCCACTGCGCTCATTTCGCCCTCCCCTACTTGACCCGAGCAATTCACCTCTTATCCCTGCAACTCCTGCTGCAAAAGCTGAAGCACGCCCTCAAGGCCGGTGCGGCGTTGAGTTGAGAGAAAACTCTCTATGCCGAGCTCGGCGAAAAAATGGGGGAAATCGAATTTTGCAAGCTCAGTGATTGTGTGCCCAGATATGAGCCGCTCAAGAATCGTCAATAATCCACGAACAACAGCGGCATTTGCATCCGATGCCATCATGAGCAGCCCTTCTTCAGTCTTTTGAAAGAGCACTCGCACCTCACTCATACACCCTGCTACTGGTGTCGTGCACTCGCGAAGCCGCTCAAGAAGATTTCGATGGCTCTGGCCGAGCTCAAACAGTAACTCCTGTTTCATCGCCGAATCGATACAATCGTCAAACTCAGCACGAAGCCGTTTTGCTGCATCGTGAACCGTAGCGGTAAAAGGCTCACTGAAGGTAATCGAAACCCGTTCCTCAACCCGAACAAGCCGCTTAACCGATCGGCGCTGTGTTACCGCTGCTACTCCGGTCAAAAGGGTATCAACATCAAAGTCATTTGAATAAAGGCACCACGAGGCCCGAACGGTCCCCTGAACACCGAGCCGCTCCATCAGCGGCATGCAGCAGTGGTGCCCCGCCCGTACTGCGACTCCAAAGTTATTGAGCATCACAGCGGCATCAATCGGAGCCATACCCTCAATCCGAAAGCTTGCGACCGAAATCCGCTCCACTGGACGACCAACGAGTTTGACCCCATCTATCGAAGAGAGTCCCTCAATAACGCGACGCCCTATCTTCACCTCGTGCTCGGCAATTGCGTTCCAAGGCGCGAGTGCCAGAAAATCGAGCGCTGCACCAAAACCTATTACCCCTGCAATATTGGGAGTGCCCGCCTCAAAACGTGATGGTGGCTTTGCAAATGTTGTCTCACGAAAACTCACCCGCTCGATCATATCTCCACCACCAAGAAAGGGTGGCATCCGTTCGAGAATTTCCTGTTTCCCGTACAAAATCCCGACCCCCGTTGGTCCGAACACTTTGTGAGCGCTAAAACAGTAAAAATCGGCATCAAGCGCCCGCACATCGGTCGGCCCGTGAGCAGCCCACTGCGCGCCATCAACAACAACTACCGCTTGAGGCGCATACTTACGAACAAGAGCGATAAGCTCACGCACCGGATTCACCGTTCCGAGCGCATTTGATACATGAGTAAAGGAAACGATCTTTGTTTTAGTACTCAATCGCTCACGGAACTTATCGAGCAAAATATCGCCCGCATCAGAGATCGGAGCAGCAACAACACGCGCACCAGTTCGCTGCGCCAGAAGCTGCCACGGAACGATATTACTGTGATGCTCAAGCTCAGTGAGCAAAATATCATCACCTGAAGCTACTGCGAGCGCTCCGTAGGAGTGCGCAATAAGATTAATCGATTCAGTTGTTCCCCGAGTAAATATAATCTCTCGCTCGCTTCGGGCATTTAAGAAAGTACAGATTTTGCCACGCACCGCCTCAAACCCAAGAGTTGCTCGGCTCGAGAGATCGTGTGCCGCTCGGTGAATATTTGCGTTGTCCCGTTCGTAAAAGTGCTTAACAGCATCTATCACACCCACTGGCTTCTGGACGGTCGCTGCATTATCAAGATACACAAGGGGAACTCCCCGAACAGTCTGTCGGAGAATTGGGAAAAATTCCCGTAAGCGATGAACAATCGTGTTGTGCGTGTCGTCTTTCAACGATTGGTCAGATATATCATTTTGCTTTGAACTCCCTTCACTCATGCTCGGCTCCCCTCCTCTTCCCTTCGCTTAATCGATCGATCGATTTTTCCTCTCTGACGATCCGCGATTTAATGACTGAATCGATACAATCGCATCATCATCAATCGGCGTGCGCCCCCGCAGCGATGCGATTGTGTGGCTCTCAAGAACTGTATCAATTGCTCCACGAAGCTCCGACCACACCGCCTGCAATCCGCACCGTCCCGCTAATCCGCAGCTATCCTGAATCGGCTTACTGTCGCACACCAATCGAAATGTATCTCCCTCCGTTGCTACAAATACATCGAGCAGCGATATCTCCTCGGGAGGCCGTGTTAAAAAATACCCGCCCCGCGCCCCGCGACTACTCTCAACAATCCCCCCTTGCCGCAGTCGCTGCAAAATTTGGTGAGTGTAGGCGACCTCAATCATCAGAGCTTCGGCAATAGTTGATGCTGCGACCTGCTGCGGATAGTGACCCGCAAGCACAGTGCAACAATGGATGCCGTACTCGCCCCACAAGGTCACATGCATCGCTAAATACTCCCAATAGATTGGT
>JBIJBT010000083.1:0-11173 GCA_044345055.1 Bdellovibrionota bacterium | reverse complement strand
TCACCTTGACGACCACTCCTATCAAGTACCAATCCAGCGGCAATCTGGATAGCGACCGGTCTATTTGTTTTGGCAATTTCATCCAAATATCGATCCACTACCTCAAGTGGCGCTGATGGATCAAGAACTCTTAAACCAGCAATAAACCCCTGAGGTCTAAAGAGCGGCTTATCGCCAAACCAGGTCTGAATAATTCTTACCGAATGCACCATCCCCGCTTTTGCGCACCTATCGAGAAGCCACTTTTCAGCAACGACCCGATCCTCAACCGTTGACGATCGCTCTATCAGGAGGATAGCAGCATCGTGCACGACCGGATCATTTGATTCGGCAAGCCGTTCAAACATCTGAGCCCGCTCAGCTGTTGTCATTGTGAGCGAAAAACCGACTGAACGAAGGAATGCTGTTGATTGATCGAGTACACCGGAATTTTGTCGCGAGGATACTCCGCGAAGATAGAAAGCGACAACTACCACCAAGATTCCAAGAAGAGCAATCGAAAGGACAGTCTTTCCTAGGCGTAAATGAGGAGAGCGCTCTTGCTTAATCTGTGGAGGGTCAAATACCTGCGATCCCGCGGCCTCGTTAGGATTTTCACCTGCTCCATCTCTTATCACAGTCTCACGTTTTACCAAGTGAGCATTCAACCTTCCTTGCCTAGCTTCTGTGAGCAATTCCGCTAGTTCAACACTGCTCTTCGGCCTAGATCCAGGCTCTTCAGAAACGCCGCTCGAGATTAACCGACTCATCCCTTCAGAAACACCTTTACGCACTAATTTGTCATAAAACTGGGATCCATCGGAACGCCCCTCGCGCGTTAGGACTGCTCCAAACAGAAATCCTCCCATGATACATAGGGAAAAAACGTCCGACGCTGGAGATGGGGTCTGACCTTTTAAAATTTCAGGAGCTAGAAAAACCTCTTCCGAACTTCGAGAGCCAGGATCATCCTTTGGATTAGTCAATCCAAGTAGTCCAACAAGAAAAGGACCACTTGCAGGGTCATCCATGAAAGATGCAAAGCTCAGATCTCCAAAACAAATTCCTGCGGCATGAAACTTTGCCACTTCATCGACTAGAGATTGGAATCGTCGCTCTGCTTCAGGCAGAGTTCGTGCGACTTGCGAGTACTGTGAACCGCTCACAAGTCCTAATTCAAGGAAGGGATACCCCTGCGAATCGAGTCCTCCATGAAAGAGAGCGCCCCTAGCTCCCTTATGCGAGAATAATTCCAATAAAGCCGATAGCTGTACCCCGAACCTTCGCACCCCATCACTCAATGAATCGAGCGGTTTCTTTCCGACAACAACGATTCTGCTTTCTCGCTCCGAAGCGACCACTGCAGAATGAACCGTAAAATTTACCGACTCACACAGCTTACCTCCGATGCTATACATCTCCGCTATCGATTCGCTCAACTGTGGTACCGGCGCCGAAACATCCGACATTAATCCTCCTCTGGGCTGAAATTATGCGCGAACTGTTTAACCATCACAGCTTGGTTGAGCCGCATTAAAAACTTCGCTCTTAAAAAAGTTTTCCAAGCTTGGAGTCGACCGAAAAATGGCGTGGGACGCTATTTTTAGACAACAAAACAATCTTATCTATATAACCGTATCACTCCACATCGTTCGCTTTTTCCGCGTAAATACCCGCTAAAAGTTACCTTTTTGGTTGCCACACCCCCACTTGCTCGATCAAAAGACCGGAATCCAATTCTTCGGTAGATATTGCCTGATAGTGACAACTCACCGATCGCAAGAATTTGGCTACTCGTCCCCGAAGATCGGGTCGACAAAGCACGCACACTCTCTGAATACCGAGTCGTCGAATAGGCTCTATCAATTCTCTGAGGCTCTCGATCAAGAGATGCGCGGAGTGAGGTGGTATCGACATTGGAGAAGGTCCAGATTCTGTGGGAATTTCCTCAAAAAGCCTTTCCAACGAGGGTGAAAGGGTAATTGCTCGCAATTCCCGCTGATCCGTTAATATTCGATTCGTGATCGAACGCCTTCTCTGCACGCGGATATGAGCAACGGCATGACCAATATCAAAATCACCCCCAATTGATAGCAACGCTCGATAGTTTGAACAATACGCAAGAACTGATTCAACTAACGCCGGAAAGTCGCTTATATCTATCCTTTCTCTTATTAAGTCATGGGCTAGCTCCGTGAGTCGCGGAGCATCGATAAAATTACGTTGAAGGGCATCTTCTACGGTCCCAGGAAATTTCCTCTCGAGCTCCCGTACCATCTGATGCACATCGAGAATACCAAGAATTTCCTCAGGAAATCGTCGATAAAAATCGAACACCTGCAGATAAAGAAATTCGACAAAATCCAAGAGACGGATATCACCGGCCTGCGCAATATTAACCGTTCTGGGAATAGCAGGAGACCAAAAAACTGTTTTTCCGCAGCAGGGATGAATCTCCTCTCGACTGACGAGGAAACCCAATAACTCGGCATTCTCCACCCCTAGCTCTACGAATACAACTGTCGGGTTAAGTTTCCCCCGAAACAGCTCGTTTCCCTTCATTATCACCCGATATTCTCCCTTGTCGAGCGAACTATCACGTTCAACCTGCAAACGGGGTAATTTAATTCCGAAACTTGCAAAAGCATCTTGAGCACATTGCGCCCATCTTTGACGATAAAACAGCTCCTTTTCAAAGAAAGTGGGTGCAAGGACTTCTCCATCAAGTTGGATAGTAAAGGTGCGCACTATGGGCCCAATTCCATCCCGTTCATTTGGCGCCGAAGAGCTTCGGATTAAACCTCCACTTAAACCATCCTCTGAATTTTGAATTTGCAGTCTGCCACCCCGAGTGGATGACGACCATATTGCAAACCCAAGAAAACCGCCGCCAACCAGGGCAAATGGCACGAATGGCAGCCCGGGAAGGAGCCCCAACCCCAAAAGCAGAATGCCCGCCCATCCAACCATGAAGGGTCGACCAAACACCTGCTGGACTAGGTCGCTACCAAGCGATTTCTGAGTCCCACCTTCGACCCGCGTAACTAGCATACCGGCACAAATCGCCGTTAAAAGAGCAGGTATCTGACTGACCAATCCATCTCCGATAGTAAGTATCGAGTAGTGCTGCACAGCAGATGAAACATCAAGCCCTCTACTTACTCCAAGATAGAGCCCACCAACTAAATTAGCAGCGATTATGATAATTCCCGCTATACTATCACCCTGCACAAATCGCATGGCACCATCCATAGCACCATACAGCTGAGACTCCTGACGTAGCTCGTCTCTTCGCTTGTGAGCCTCTTCAGCCGTAAGGAGTCCACTTTTTAGATCTGAATCTATTGCGAGTTGGTTACCCGCCAAACCCTCAAGAGCAAAACGCGCAGCTACCTCCGATACACGACCAGCCCCCCGTGAGATGACTATGAGATTTACCGCCGTTATTATGGAAAAAATTATAAATCCGACGACCAACTCGCCCCGAATGAGAAAAGTACCGAATGCGTGAATGACCTCACCCGCATCACCGATACTGAGAATTAATCGACATGAGGCAACGTTTAAAGAGAGCCTAAGGAGGGTCGATAAGAGGAGAATTGAGGGAAAGGTTAAAAGAGAGAGCGAGTTAGGGATGTAGATACAAACAAGAAGGAGGAGAAACGATAGCCCTAAATTTAGCGTTATTAAAACATCGAGCAGAGCTGTGGGAAGCGGAATAATAAGCGCTACTGCAATCGCCAAAACAAAAATCGCTAGTGTTGCATCCCTAAATCGCACTCAGCCACCTTCGTTGAACACCCTTTTGTCAGATTTCACGACAGGACAACCTCCTACCTGGTCCGACATGTTACCGATCATTCCTTAGAGTTTTTCTCACGATTATCGAACCATGAAAACTATAAAATCGGTCCCAATTTACGTAAAACCATTAATAAAAAACTTCTTCGGCGTATTACAAAAATTACATAAATAAACTATTTTCTATAGTTAGTACAAATCCAGAACTACATCGCTTGATTAGCTAGCATGCAACCTATCCCAGTGAATAGCGTCGCCAAAAATGCCAGAAATGCAATCGCTACCGGACCTGTTGCCTTAAGCTCCAATTTTTTGATGAGGCTCTCCACCGCCACCTCCCGTTGCGTTGTAACAGCATCAGCTAACTCTTGCAGCTGTTTTGTTACTTCGCCCCCATGACGAGATACCTGAGCTATAGCGCCGAATACATGCTTTAAATCGGCTATCTGCATTCGCTCCGCTATCTCAGTCAAAGATTCATCGAGCGAATGGCCCGCCCGGACCCGTGTCAAAACTCGATCCAAAAGGTCAACCACGGGATTCGATTTGTCCCGCTCAAAGGCCATATCGACGACTTTTTGAATACACGGTCCAATATCTAAAGAACTACTAACCCCTATGACCATCTGCTCAATAACGATAGGCAAGTAAAATAGGATTTCTTGCTGAAGACGTTTTTGCCGAGACTCCAACATAATTACATTAGCTCGCACTCCAGCTAGGGTAAAAAGTGCTAGAAATAGTATGGCGAGAGGACCAGAAAAACCCACTAGACTGTGAACTACGATTAGTCCAAAGAGCCCTCCTCCAAGTGGCCCCCAAAGTTTAATTCGTTCATACTTTAACCGTTCTTCTGGGGAGAAGACTCCAGCCCTGACTAATAGCTCTTCGAAAGTTGGCTTTGTTACCTTTTTTTTGACCGATGCTATCTGATCAAGTTTCTTTAACTCCGAACTAAATGTATCCTCTACCGCCGCCGTCTTGGCAGTATTTAAACCTTGGCCCGCCCGAAAGGAAGAATGATTAAAATTCCGGTTTTTTTCTCGGAGTTTCATGGCAGCGATGAGCCCCGCCCCTCCCGCAAGAACTAAAATACCAAATAATACTCCAGATTCCATGTCTTTCCTCTTGCGTATTCATCGGGAAGCACTCTAATTTACGCTATCTCCGGCCAAAGCTTACACTTTAATTTTCGTAATTCGTCCGATTAACCAAACAGCAAACCACGCTATAAGAAACGCTACCTGCCAGACAACGAATCCGATGTCGCTACGCAATCCAGCGAGGATTACGTCGGGCATCTGAAAATACAACATCGTCTGGACGAGTGCTACAATCGCGAGAATGGCCCAAACCGAACCACGTTGCTGACCGACTGCAGCCTGAGCCTGCTCTCGAAATTGCGCCCTTCTGCGCGCTTGACGCGCCAAACGTTCAAGAGTGTTGGATAGCGACCCACCCACCTGCTTGCTTAACAGCATCGCCTGAACAAAAAGCTCTATATCGGGATGATCTACACTCTCGGCAAAAGAGCCGATTGCGAAATCCTCATTCACGCCAAACCTAAGACGCTCTAACATACGAACGACCTCCATTCTGAGGAGTGAATCAGGCCCCAACCGCTCCGAAGCCGCCTCCATTCCCGCCATGAGGTTCATTCCCGATTTCAACAATCCAACGAATGCCATTATAAAAGGGGCAAAATCACTGTCGAAAGCGTCAAATTGAATCTTGGTCCGACGATTAATGTAATAATTAACCAGAAGCGACCCACCCCATACTGCGATAATGAGATGAATGACCGTATTGAGTCTTGGAATCGTCAATAGAGAGATGTATATCGCAGCTATAGCCGCCAATACAATGATTCGAAACTGTGAAGGAGTTATACTTAAATGCGCGTATTTAAGTCGACGTTCCAATGCACTTAATCGGCCTAACTGTTTTCTTGGGGTAACGGCCTGATTAGTCTCCACATCAGATGATTCACCAGCTATGCTCGAACTTCGACCGACGGAACCAGTTGCACGAAAACCCTTGACTTCAGCGATACGGGTCCTTTTGGACCTTGAATCCAACACGAGCGTCAATCCGACAGCTCCAACACCAATTGATATTAACGCCAATCCGGCACTATAGCTCAGCACAACCGTTCCTCCCTACTCCAAAGGGCCGACGACCCTAGTCTTGCTTGTTTGCTATAAGGCTCAGCATTCTCCACCAAACCGTAGATACGCTAGTTTCTTACCTGCCCCTTTGAGCGCCAAGTCCACCCGTACCGCTAAATCCGAACTCCTGCTGACAGCTTCCCAGATGTATTCCGGACTCTGCGAGCTGCTCATCAAAAGCTGATGACCATGATTCCAATTTCCAAATCGGATTTTGACCCGTTTTAATTATCTTAAACATCGGCCTAACCTGAATCATTCCCTCAACGTAATGGCCCACCTCAACAATTTCTCCTATTCGGGGACGTCCCGTTTCCTTATCCCGAAATAGCCAGATTACCATGTCAATAGCCAATGCAATCTGCTGCCTAATAATTTCAACAGCAACAGATTTCTGCGCCCGTCCCAATAGACTCTCCAAACGGGTTAGTGTTTCTCGAGCATTCCGAGCGTGCACTGTCGCCATCCCTACATGCCCCGTCTGAGCACTTTCAAGAAACGCCTCAGCAGCGAATGGAGACCTCATCTCTCCAAGAATGACCCGTGTTGGAGTCATACGTAGAGTCGTAATAATGTGCTGCTGGAGAGTTACTTCTCCCTGTCCCTCTGAGTTGGGAGGGCGAGAAACTAAGGAGCGAAAATATGGGTGTTGGAAATTTACTTCTGGGGTATCTTCCACCGCGACTATCGATTCTGATGAGCCAAATTGAGTCCCCAAACACTTCATCAAAGTCGTTTTCCCGGTCCCGGTCTCTCCCGATATCATCATCGTAACAAGCCCCGAGCGCACAAGTGCCGCCAAATAGTGCACTATTAGTGGCGGAGCAACTTGGTACGTTATGAGATTTTCAAGGTGAACCTCTGACAACCGGGGAACGCGAATACAAAGAAGGGGGCCACGTTGACCACACACACTCTCGTGAACCGCGCACAAACGAATTCCATTCGGCATCGCGGCATCAACGGTGTGCTGTTGCGTTGATAGAGACTTCCCTAAACGAAGAAGGAGCCTATCGAGGAACGATATGTAGGCCTGATGATTCGGCCACGAAAGCCCAGTAATCTCACTAATTTTTCCTCGCTGAAGTACGACGGTCTTATAATCATAAACGTGAATATCGGTGACTTCACGATTATCGATAAGTGGCTGAAGAACCCCCCAGCCTGTTAAGTCTAGACGGAGAGCCAGAATAACATTCACTCTCTCGACATCATCAAGCTTTTCACCTCTTCGCGATAAAACCCTATCAACAGCCTCGGCAATGGTTTCATCTAATGATCGACCCTGCTCTTCAGCTCGTCGCAACGACGATGCTCCACCGAGCTCGCGACGAGCCTCTCGGAGGACATGACTTGCAAGCTCTGACATGTCGGTGCGAGCTAAGCCACCCCCACGAGTCTCAGACTCGCTCTGTGAGGGTCTTTTTGAACTATCTCCTGCTTTACCTGCTCCAGATGTCGAAACGTCGATATCCGAATCTCCCTCACGAGACGAATGTTCCGACAACAAACCCTTCACCTCGGTATTAGTATCCGATCTTACCCCAAGACGCCTTCCTCCACCGCGAGAAGATAACAGTCCCATTAGACCTTGCTTATCATCTGTACCTGTCATACTCGACGCTCTCCGCTACACCTCAAAAGTTTCGATAGTGGTACGACCGAATCTCTCCTCTTACAGAATCGGGGCACCGTGGTAATTTTCGGATTAGTTCACGGACAACATATTCGTCATTCAACAGGCTCCAAATTACCCTCATCACCGAGACACATCTCATCGTAACCACCTTCCGGCCGTCTGACTTTGACACATCCGAGACGTTTACGAACCGCTGGGATAGATTTCACCGACCGTCCGTAAAGGTCTTCAATAGTGAGCACTCCCCCCGGACCCCTTGGTCCGGTAGAATCGGTATCACCTCGAAGTGAGAGTGAGAGCTTACCTGCAGTTTGAGCGAGATGTATCTTAGATGCGTCAGAGTCTGACACAAGGAGTGTCACAGTGGAAACCTGGCCGGCCGGTTCATTCGGATTAGCAGCCGGATTTCCACCGGCTGAAAGAACCTCGGCGTTGTAGACGATCGTCGTTACCAGACTCTCTCCTGATTTATTGGATGTCCAAGAGATATCAACCTTAACTCCAGGCTTTGCCCAGCCCTCAACCCCCGTCGTCTGGTCAACCGGAATTGTTACCGCTCGAAAGCCCTCAGGTATCTTTTTGGAGATAGCTGTAACTGGCCTGACACTCATAATTTGTTGGTCGCTCATCGGTATTTCCGTCATGATACGGTCCCGAGCGAACTGACCCCTAATCTGTTCAAATCGGGATATTGTCCCTGACGGGAGGCTAACTCGGGGTTTCTGCTCCACCCTAAACATATCTGGCATGAACTCTGTTCCAGTCTCGATTGGCCTCACCGGAACTAGTACATCGACTAACTCGATCTCTGGGGCTGATTGGACAATCACAGTCGGATCTCGTTGCTCTTTACCGGACTCTCCACCCGAGAGAAGGACTATCGCCAACCCTAGAACCAGGCATCCCCCACCCACCGCAAGCATTATAGTACGGTTCTGGCTCTGCTTCGGTCGAAATATTGCCGAACTTCCCGATCGCCTTTCCATGATTTTTCCCACCCGAAAGCCGTTCCCCCATTTTTTTGAGGGCTCTGACTGTTTACAACGTTACAACTTACCACCTCGACCCTTAAGGGGTCGACCATTCCCTAGCAACCCTTTAGCAATTTTTCCCGGATAGTTATGCCAAATTCCTTGAGATTTATACCGTTATTTATCGATTCAATCCACAGTCTTTCCAAAATGACGCGGATAAAAACCGCCGAAATCAAATTTTTTAACCTATCCCAGACTTTAACAAAAAACCGTTGCATATTCCATCACCGTCATCAGGTCCCGAGTTAACGAATCAAATTGACAATGCCCCCCCTTTCCTTCCCAAAAATCTCTGGTACCACCTCCCGGAAGGTATGGCATCCAACCCCGGTCCGGCAGTAATCTGGTTTTTATTCACAACCCCTAGCTCCACCGCGATCTCAACAAGAGCATTGCGAAGATCTTGCGTGCCAAGGCTATAAAGAGTTCGGCCAGTTGCTGGCCACAAAGCCGCTTTCGGCTCATACGGCACCGGCGGCAGACGCCAGGCAGCGCCTCCTAACTTATGACTCGGCTCGAGCTGATATGCAAGCTGAGAGACCTTTGAGTGATTTCCGGTGTAGGAATTAACCAGCAGTGTTATTTTATCCGTACTACCTACAAGTGCCTTAACAAAGTCAAGAAATAGATCTACTGCAGTTAATCCTAGAGCTCCGTCATCGATGACCACCACGACCTGATCCGCCGCTCGCAACAAAGCCCCCATTGCTGGACCTAAATGACCGGCCGTATCAACGATAATTGTATCGAATAGGTTAGACGTTACCTCAATGATTCGCTCAGCTATCAACATTCCATCAGTGTGACAAACTAGGTCAATTGACTCTGCTATTCCATCCGGCGGAATAAGAACTGATGCCCCGTCAGAAATCGGTATCACCGCTTCACGAACAGAGTCACGATTTATTTCTCGCCCTCCATTAACCCATTCACTAATGATGCGACTCTCTGCACCTGTTACCGCTAGAGAACGACTAAGGTCGCGCGATGCCGTATCGAGATCCCACAACAAAGTTCGCCTATTAAACGAGCTGAACACCTCCGCCAATCCCGCGACGATTGATGTCGCACCTACACCACCTTTTGCGTGACAAACGACAATCACACGCCCATCTCGCGCTCTCCCATCCCTCTTAAAATCAGCGTGAATCGCGATAAGTTCCTGGAGCAAATCTATCGGACTCGAGTTATCTGCAAGGGCTTTTCTGACACCCTCTGAATGAACCGAGCGAAAAGCCCCATCCGCATAAGCCTGCTCGGTGACATACATGATCACATTTATCCAGGGAAACTTTGCTCGAGCCCTCCTGGTAATGGTAATCGCTGAACTACCAAGACCTGAGCCCAAGATCAACACATCCGCTTGATCAATCCTCTCCTCGTATTCCTTTTCGTTAACAACCTTAATTTGCAAATCCAGGATCTCTTTATCCCGTTCACTTATTGCCTCAACACGGCGGGCACACTTCACCTGATTTTCGCTCGAATTGTCGATAACCATTACTTTCATGGTGACACTCCTTCAATCGATTTCGCTATTTTGATCATTCAATTCCCGCCCTAAACAACTTCTTTGACTCATAAAACTAAGAGTCTTTTATTGCTAAACCAATTTCAATCAACAACACAAATATCTCGTATTCGACCTCCAAATATTTGTTCAAATACTAGCGTCCAGGAGCATAGAAACCAAAAGCCTGAAAAAAAAGACCTATACCCACAACCACCCCCATCGTCAAAACGAGCAGCAGTACATCATCCGAGGTGACCGATATATTTCGATAGCGTAAAAAATATGGCTCACTATTGGGGTTATCCGCCGAATCATCTCTCGCAGCTTTTCCCACTACGCGAGCAGGCAACTGCTGCCTTACTGGCGGTCGAAAAATCGGTGAATCTTTGTGATGCTCACCCAAGGCTCGCTTAATCGATCCTAATGCTTCAGAGGTGGTAGGCTTCGGTGGGTTTTTCGACAGAGAGGATTCCATCCACGGATCTGGCCTCCCAATCGGCCTCTCAATGCGCTGAGGTGTGACTGCTCGGCCTTTTCCGGATACGGTAAACGCCTCTGATTTCGCCGATTCTTTCGGGGAATCCTGCGGCGAATAAATCTCAGAATTTTCTAGCTCCTCATCGTTAGGAAAATCTATCGGCTTTTTATCGGAAAGGCTCGGTGTTGAAGCCAAAGGTACAAATATTCGTTCTTCACCAGCCACAACTCCTTCCAGACTGACAAGCTTGTCATACATCGCCTGGGCGGTTTGAAAACGTTCCTCGGGTGTCCGAGCCATCGCTTTCAGGATAATTGCGTCAAGCGAAGGTGGGCATTCTGGCCGAATCTGACTTGGTGGTGGCGGATCATATTTGATTCGCTTCCACATCGTGTCGTAAATCGAATCACCTTTGAAAGGTGATTCTCCCGCGATCATCTCGTAACCGAGAATTCCAAGAGCGTAGATATCGCCGCGACCATCAATCTGCGAGCTAAGGAGATACTCGGGCGCAACGTAATCTATTGTTCCAACAACGCCGCCATGCTCAGTCAGTTTTCT
>JBIJBT010000064.1:0-16356 GCA_044345055.1 Bdellovibrionota bacterium | reverse complement strand
TGCTGCTAAAGCTTACTCACAAACTTAAATGCTCTCACACCCAAATTCACAAGCTCGCTTTGCTGTGACTTCTACCCATATTCGATTGTGTATCGCGTTAACAATACCCTTGATTTTGGCCGCTCATTTTTCATTTCGCCGCCGCATCAGGGACCCTAAGAGTAACGGGTTGAATGGTGGTCGTCAACCTTTTCAGCGAAGTTTTTTGATCTTTTCTTCGGAAATCTTCTTTCGTTGTAATTGTGCAACCTAGTGGTCCGTTCTTGACGGCTAAATACATCACGATCAGTTTGTATAGGTTCATTACCTTTGGAGATGAGGGCTACTATTGCCCTTATCTTAGTAGTGCGGTACGTTTTTGGGCACTTCTTGACGGGTTTGATGGGTACTGGTATCCGATCAATTCCTGATCGAGTATCGTGTGGGTTTTAAGTCTGAGTGCCCGTAGCTCAGCTGGATAGAGTGTCGGCCTCCGAAGCCGAAGGTCGCAGGTTCGAATCCTGCCGGGCACGTTTCTTTTTCTTTACATCGCCTCACTTCGAGCGACTTCTCTGTTCTGTTTTCTCTTCTGTTCTCTTTTCGCTGTTCTTTTCGATTGATTGCTATTCTTCGCTTCAGCTATCTTGCGTTTCTTCAACTGATACGCAGTACTTCTAATCGGTCGATTTTTTGCAGAGAAGTGTCGTTGGGCCGCCATTCCAAGCGGCCAAAGCCTGATGTTATCTCGCTGATATGAACCTCGCCACCTAGCGGATTTGACTACGCAGCTGACCAAGTAAATATAGCTTCAGCCGGTTTATTAGGAACAGTCAACTGGCCCCGTCCGTTCGCGGCCCATCGACGAAGTATCTGAAATACCATTTCTTCCTGACCAACCATATCGGCGCGACGACAGATCTCAGGAATGCTTAGGGCAACTTCGCCCCGCTCCGCATTCAAAGCTACCTCGAGAGCCTTTTGAATTAATAGGATCTTCTCAGCCGCCTTTTTCCCCGCTTCAACTCCTGGCTGGTGGTAAGCATTCACATTTATAAAGGTCGCGTAGAAACCGACGGCCCGCTCAAAAAGTGCAATTAGCATCCCAACTGAAAAAGGATTCACCCGCGGAATTGTGATTACAAGCGATGGTCGGTTTTGCTGACTCAACGCCTCCCTAGTTCCATAGAGAAAACCGAATAGATAGTCGCCAGCTGTTACTCCATCCTCTACCTGGATATCTGAGATTAGAGGGAGCGTGCTACCGGCTACTTGGCGATTACTGCCATTCTCGAGAACCTCTACGAAGGTAACAAAGAAATTGCTAAGACCATCTCTAAGCTGCTGAACGTAGGCATGCTGATCGGTGGAGCCTTTATTCCCGTAAACAGCGATACCTTGATTCACCTGTTTTCCGTCTCTATCAAACTCCTTTCCAAGACTCTCCATAATGAGCTGTTGAAGATAGCGACTAAGAAGCTGGAGTCGATCTTTGTATGGAAGAATCACCATATCCTTCTCGCCCCGCTCATTGCCGACCCAGAGCCATGATAAAGCCAAAAGGAGAGCTGGATTTTTTTCTGCCGTATTATTGCGACACAAAGAATCGATGTGAGCGGCTCCAGCGAGCAATTCATCAATCTCGATTCCTTGAAGAGCCGCAGGCAATAGG
This sequence comes from Bdellovibrionota bacterium, assembly GCA_044345055.1. Taxonomy (GTDB): domain Bacteria; phylum Bdellovibrionota_C; class UBA2361; order UBA2361; family OMIW01; genus OMIW01. The sequence goes on along the minus strand of JBIJBT010000064.1, from coordinate 14,708 downwards.
CCAACCGCACTTAACTCGCTGGTCCGTCCACCGACCCAGTCCCACATAGGAAACCGTGCAAGCCACCCCTCTTTTTCAGCTCGCTTATCAAGCTCACTCCCTACTCCTGTTACTGCGACAAAGTGCGAAGCCCACTGAATACCGGCAGATGCCATCACCTGCTTCATAATCAATTCACCATTTCGGGTTTCTTTTGTTCCACCCGATTTTGATACAACGAGCACTAACGTTTCCTCGAGTCTGAAATCAGGATTTTGTAGCACGTTATCGATGCCATCCGGATCGGTATTGTCAAAGAAGCTGATTTTCATGACGTCCGCTGGTGAAGCGAGGCTATCCGCAACAAATTGCGGACCGAGAGCAGACCCACCAATGCCGATGACGTGTGTGCGAGTAAATCGATTACCATTAGCTGCGGTTACCTCTCCGCTCCGAACTGAGGACGCAAATTGCTTTATAGCGACGAGTGTGGATTGAATCTCATCTCTTATTAATGTTGTTGGGGCTCTTTCAGGCGAACGCAGCCAGTAATGCCCGACCATACGGCCTTCGTCTTTATTGGCGATGGCACCAGCCTCAAGGTGCTGCATCTCAGATAATGCTCGCTCTATTCGTGACCGCTGAGTAACTACATAGCCTTCTGGCAATCCCATTCGACTGATATCTAGACTCAGACCTGATTCAAGGTCTGCAAAAAAACTTGCGGTAAAAGAGGAAAATGAGCTGGCCATAATGAATGGTGCCTCCTGGATAAGATTACTGAATTAAAAATCGCACGAGTAATTCGGGGCAAACACGATCCCTCTACGGCAAAAAAGAGGGGATAATTCTCGATTCGGGACAACCTTTTGCCCCAGAACTGAGACAATCTTGCGGCGGCACTATAGCAGAGGCTATTGCGGGGAGATAGCGAACTATTCCTAACCTTCCAGCCTCCAAGTTCAAGCGTTGTTTAGCTTAAGCCCTTGTGTCATAGTTTGGGAGCCTTCCCTGCAGAACTAAAACGGTTCTTCTGAGCGGTGGAGAGTCAAAGACTTACTCAGTAGTTTTTCCTGCGGACCTCTAATTCGATGCGATAGTTTATTGCGGCGGTCTTGCAGCTCAAAGTGTTTCAGCTTCACTCGAGATTTATAAATGGCAGCCAATTCCGTTAGTTCCTTGGCAAAGTCAACAGCGCTGTTCCTCCGCGAAGGGCTCTTTAGGTTCCACGACACTGGGGCACTCTGCGCAACGTCGCGATGGGCAGCCAAAGCGCTCACGAACGCTTTACGGGAAGAGCGTAGCCCGAGACGAATCTTGGAACTTGGGCCAGGTACCGGGTCAGTGACGATGCAGATTCTGGAAGATATGATTCCAGGGGACCAATTGGCGATATGCGAGATTAATCCTCGGTTTATGGCTACAGTAAAGAGCCGTCTCGCCGAGCATCCTCGCTTCGCAGAGCACAAGGCCAACATCTCCTTTTTTGAGTGCCCCGCTCAGGAGCTTCCACAACCTGAAACTCCCTTCGATGTCGTCGTATGCGCACTCCCTTTTACCAACTTCTCAATTGAAGTTGTGCAGGAGATATTTGAGAGACTTCATGCAGTCAGCCACGATGAAACCGTCATGACCTATTACGAGTATATAGGTTTAAGACGAATGGGAGCTCTTGTAGCTCAGGGCGAAAAGCGAAGTCGATTGATCGAGATAGATAGATTCTTCGACAAAAAACATGAACACGATCTCATCAAACACGAGAAAGTGTGGTTAAATTTTCTCCCGATCCACGTTCACACACTCCGAGTGGGAACAGAATAGAGAAAACCGAAAGCCTAAACAGAGCGCTAACGGGCAGTTCTACGAACGCAAAGAGCTAGTGCTTAGCAATTAATTTCAAGAAAAGGCGCAGCATCAACTATAACGGGCAAACCCTTTAGCTGACGACCATTTCCTCGGCTTCCCCAAAGCCAAAGGATGGCGAACGCAAAGAGAGTGCCTAAAATGACCATGAACAACCTAGTCCAATTGAGGATGGGACTTTGTGACGTGGATTCGGTATCGGCGGCAAGTTGGTACGGTTCAGACTCTGGCCGCACATCAGGATCAGACGGTTCCTCATTTAGAGGATCAACCGTTAACGTTTTATTTGAGTCCCTCTCTAAATCGATCTTTTCGGATTGCTGCAGATTATTCTCGGCGTCTTCTGCCCCCGTTTCAAAAGAACGAGACAAACTCGAATGTCCTAGCAGCTCACGAAAGGCGGTGTTGCACTCTGCTGCCGTCCGAAACCGTCCTCCTAAATCTCTACTGAGCGCCTTCATTATCACCAGAACGAACGCACTCGACAAACTTGAGTTTTTTTCACGCGGATCAATAGGAGTGCGAGATATCTTTGCCTCAATCATCTCGCACGGTCCCAATCCCGAGAACGGAGCGAACCCCGTCACCAGCTCATAAGCGATTGCACCCACCGCATAAATATCGCCCTGCCTTGTTATGAACCCCTTCTCGAGATATTCCGGACTCATGTAGGGTAACGTACCAACAATCGACCCCTTTCCTGTAAGCCGTTGACCGGAACCACTATAAGCAACCCCAAAATCAGCAATCTTTGGTCGACGATCATCGGTAAGAAGCACATTTTCAGGCTTTAGATCGCGATGAATGACACCAGCTCGATGAATTGCCTCGACACCTCGAGATATTAGCTCGAGCATCTGTATTGCCTCTCGTTCCTGAAGAGGCCCATCTGCTAAGATTAGTTGTGCTAGATTTCCTCCACCTACATACTCCATTGAGTATCCGATCTGGCCATCGTAATGAATAAATTGGAGCGGGCTTACGACATTTGGATGTGCAATACGAAAAGCCGCGTCCACTTCTCGATAAAATCGAAGGAACGTCGGATTGCTCTCCCCTTCATCAGCAATTGCGCGGTGAAGCATCTTTACGACCACGAGAGGAAACGGAGCCACCCCCTCTTCAATCAACTCGCAAAGATAAACGACCCCCATCCTGCCGAATTCAAGGCAGCGGACAACACGGTAGATAGAGTTAATAACGGTCCCCTCGGCGAAAAGAGCCTTATCGGAATCAGGTCCAAGCGCAGATGGTTGACCTACCTCTACCGAAATATCGTCGGGATCCTTTACCACATAATTAGCCATTATTTAGACGCCCAAAACGATTATCGGCCACTACTAACAGGGTCCAGAGAACTTTTTAGTAAACATCGTACCAAACCCATTAGCGATCTTGTATTTTCCTAGTCATTTCGAAGGCTTGCGCAGCCGCTACTCTTCGCTCCCTCCCAAAAAGGCCAATCGATCAGAGGGCTTCGCGACATGCACTACCATCTGGTTGAACGGAATCGTCCAATTAAACGTATTACAAGCCTCTATGCAGAGTCGACGAATAAGGCGACGAAGTCGATCGTAAAGCGGGGCAGCGGCTCCTGCGCAATCGCACAGTACAGCCAAGTCAAGCGAAGAGGCTCCTGCAGCTTGTACCTCAACAGAAACGCTTACCACCCCAGCTTCCAATTCTAATTCAGCGAGTCCTTCCTCAATAAACTGCCGCAAACTAGGTACTATTTCTGTTAGTAGCTCTCGTTGATGACGATAATCAACCCCAAAAGTCTCATTTAGTCGGAAGCCCTTCGACAATACGCGAGGATACAAACCGAGAAATGAATTCGTTGGATACATTTTTTGAGCTCCACCAGGCAGCTCTAACCGCACAAGCTCTGGAGTCTGGAGGGCTATTTGACCAAAGCTGTCATCTGACAAAACAACCCAGTCCCCCTCTCTGGTTGGGAAAAGCCGTTCTTTCGTACTTAAAGGTCGTGAACGAAGCTCAAGAAGATGGTTTAGTGGAACCCTGATAATTCCGCCAGAGAGTCGGGGATTAACGAGTTGACTGTGAAGATTAAGCCGTTGAACGATCCAAGGCAGCTGATCGAGTATTACCACCTCCCCTTCTCGCACCGAGCCGACATTCATAAGCATCGTCAGCTGCGCCCAGAATCGCGCAAAGGCCTGTTTGGAGGTCCATACAATTCCAAAAATTAGGGCAAGGGTGAGCACTAACAGAACCCAATCCCCAAAAAAATAGAGGACCAACGCGAAGGCAATCAACGCACCCCCACAAGAGCCACCTATTGCGAGAAGATTGAGAAAGCGCAACGGCATTAGAGACCGGCGGCATGCTACCGCTGGCATATTCATAATTCGCTTCCATCCCTGAAGCGAACCAAACCAAAAGAGACCCGCAACGATGAAGGCAACTATAAAATTACGTCCACGGCTTTTGAAAAAAAGACCAAAAATCTCTCCAAGCGCCGCCGAAAGCGAAACTTTTTCAGCCTCTTTTTGCTGCAATCGCTGACGACCGATCTCTATCTCAGTTGTAGTTGATTTGCGCTGTGCTTCCCAAATCCCCGCGGCTTCATCAAGCTCAGAGAGAACCGCTTTATCTGAGAGTTGCGCCTTTGAGGCCTCGATATTCTCAAGAGCCTTTTCTATTCGTGACAATCGGAGCTGCGATTTAATTATTTCAGAGCGTATCCGCTCTATTTCTCTGGGGCGACGGGTGAGCTCTTTTAGCTCTTTAATGAATGGACCAAGGAGAGAACGGACCTCCTTTTCCAGATCGAGCTCTTGTTGTTCTGTTGACTCATCTAAACCGGATAAATCCGTCTGAGAGATTAGCTCGGAAAAATTTGATCGAAGCGCGTCGCGCTGCTCACGGAGACCCTTTAATTCGGCACGAGCCTCATCCTCTTTGCCTAACGCCTGTCCGCCGCGAAGTTCTTTGGTCTTTTCTTTAATCCGGCTCTCGAGAAGCTGAATTGATTCAACTACTGATTTGAGGCGGTCTTGGAGGGGGGGAGCCTCTACGGCCTGCTCAGTAGTCTCAGATTGTTGCGCGGCCGGCTCTTCTTCACTCTCAGCCCGAGATGATGCAACTACGCCGACGAAAAGGGCGAGAATAATAATGCGTACGATGCTACCGAAATTTTGAGCCATTCAAGAAAAAAATCTCGCCAACATTACGATGTATGATCTATGCGATCAGTCTATCGACCCGTTGAGCCGAACCCTTTCTGACCCCGCACACTATCACCTAACTCCTCAAGCGAACCAACTTCCTGCGCACCGGCAAGATGTGGGATAATCACCATCTGCGCGATCTTATCCCCCTGCCTGATGGAGAACTCTGCACCAGACCGGTTCGCTATTAGTATTTTTATCTCTCCCCGATACGACGCATCAATAACTCCTGCGTGAGTATGGAGACCACGAAGAGCCATACTACTGCGATCTTTTATAAGACCCACCCATCCCAGCGGAATGGCGCAATAGAGTCCCGTCGGGACAAGAGCCTGGATTCCTGCCTCAAGCACCACCGAGCCTGATGCTCTAAGATCAAATCCCGCATCGCCCAATCGGGGCGACTCCAGTAGGGACCCTACCGCTCTAGCAGCAGGGTCCAACCAGAATCGAAGCTGTTCCGAATAGGAAGTAAGACTCTCGCTTGAAGATTGAGACATACGGATTATCCTTACAATCCCTGCGCCTTACGATCCACTAAAGCCTCTTTGAGCGAAAGACGTATCTTGCCCTGACGATCTACCTCAAGCACTTTAACCCAGATGAGGTCGCCTTCCTGAACAACATCGGTAACCCTATTAACACGCCCCTCAGCGAGCTGAGATATGTGTACGAGTCCATCGGTGCCGGGGAGAATTTCAACAAATGCTCCAAACTCGGTGATCCGCTTAACGATACCCTCGTACAGTTTACCGACTTCAGCCTCGGCGGTAATGCTCTCGATGATATCGATAGCATCTTGTATCTTCTTCGAATCGTTGCCAGCAACATTTATTGTGCCATCATCTGACACATCGAGCTTAACACCGCACGATTCGCTTATCGAACGGATCATCTTCCCGCCTGGCCCGATGACGTCACGAATTTTATCTGGATTTATCTTTATTGTGACAATACGCGGCGCAAATGAGCTCATCTCAGAGGCTGGTGAACTGATTGCTTCCTGCATCTTTCCAAGAATATGTAACCGACCCTCACGTGCCTGTTCGAGCGCGGTTTTCATTATATCGCGATCTAGTCCCTTAATTTTGATATCCATCTGCAAAGCGGTAATACCTTTGCCGGTACCACACACCTTGAAGTCCATATCACCAAGATGATCCTCATCTCCGAGAATATCTGTGAGAATCATGACCGCGTCGTTCTCCTTGATCAACCCCATCGCGACCCCTGCGACTGGCGCCTTCACAGGAACACCCGCCTGCATCAGAGCGAGGCTTGATCCGCAGACCGTTGCCATTGAGCTCGAACCATTACTTTCAGTGATCTCCGATACTATACGGAGCACATACGGAAAGTGTTTAGCCGTTGGGAGGATAGCTTGGACTGCTCTTTCAGCGAGCGCACCGTGACCAATTTCTCGACGTCCTGGTCCACGAACTGGCTTTGTTTCTCCGACTGAGAATGGAGGAAAGTTGTAATGAAGCATGAAGGTCTTCTCGGTGAGACCTGTTAGCCCATAAAGACGCTGCGCATCTCCCTCGGTTCCGACCGTTACCGTAACGATCGCCTGGGTCTCTCCTCTTGTAAATAATGAGGAACCGTGAACTCGGGGCAACAAACCGAGATCAATTGAGATAGGGCGGACTGTCTTTGTGTCCCGACCATCGAGTCGACGGCCAGTTTCAATCATCGAGCTACGAACGACCCGATATAGCACCTCTTCAAAGAGGTGAGAAAGTTCCGAGGTCCGTTCGGCTGCGCCCTCAAGTTCCGGTTGAACGAACTGAGAAAAAACCTGCTCTTTAACGGCTTTTATCGCATCGCGTCGCGCATGTTTCTCAACGGGCTTGATAGCTTCTTTTAGTTTTGAGCCTAAAAACGCCTCTACCTCAGATTCAGAGATCGCCTTATACCCCTTCGGAGTAAACTCAATCTTCTGTTTACCCGCAGAGCGTTGAAGGTCGAGCTGTAGATCAATCAGAGGTTGCATCTGAGAATGTGCGAAAAAGAGTGCGTCGAGAACCTCTGCTTCAGATGCCTCGCTCGCTCCTCCTTCGACCATTACAATCGCGTCGCGAGTGCCCGCAACCACAAAGTTGATGTCGGCTCGCTCGATTTCAGAAAACGTTGGATTTAGCGTTAGCTTTCCATCAACCCGAGCAACCCGAACGGTTGCGAATGGACCGTGAGATGGAATCTCTGAGAGAGTAATCGCCGCACTTGCGCCGAGAGCCGCTAGCACGTCTGTTTCGTTCTCTCCATCGGCACTCATTACCGTGGTGATTACCTGAATCTCGTTCGTGTACCCTTCAGGGAAGAGAGGACGAGCGGGTCGGTCGATAATTCGAGAAATTAGCGTTTCTCGCTCACTGAGCTTTCCTTCTCTTCGGAAGTGTCCTCCTGGGATTCTTCCCGCAGCATAATCTTTCTCGACGTACTCTACTGTAAGAGGGAGAAAATCCCCCTTTTTATCAACACCCAGACACACTGTGGCCAAAACTACACAATCGCCGCAACGAACTACAACCGATCCTGATGCCTGACGGGCTACCCTTCCCGTTTCAATCGATATTTTTTTTCCGAAAAGCTCATGTTCGACAGTTATCATGCTGTAATCTCTTAAACGTTCTTTAATTAAAAGGAGAAAATTGGAAGTGGTGATGATTTAGAACTAAATGAACCCGATGGGCTCGAATTGGAATCTGCGTCTTGGTTGCGCTCCCTTAAAAAAGGGCTGGTCAGCTTCCACTCACCACCGCAGACCTAATACCTATCGCGAGACTCGGATATACGTGGCGTGGCAACTTACCAAAACTGAGTAAATACCGACCGAAGTAAGTATTCCCGCCATCGTACTACCTATACATGGGACCTTTATCGCCGCATAAAGCTCTAAAAAAAGGCCCCGTGTAAATATCGCTTTTGAACCTCTACTTACGGAGACCGAGCGAAGCTATGAGAGCCCGATAACGCTCAGGGCTCTCATCTTTAAGATATCTCAAAAGAGCTTTTCTGCGTCCTATTAACGCCATCATACCGCGCTTTGAGTGCTTATCTTCTCGGTGCGACTCGAAGTGATTGGTTAAATTCTGTATCCGCTTTGTTAGCAATGCTACCTGAACCTCTGGAGAACCAACATCCCCTTCCTTTCGTGCATAGGCTTTAATTATTTCCGCCTTCTGAAGGGCGACCACTGCTCCGACTCCTGCGATGTTCTGACCGGACTCTGCACTCATACTATCTTTTCCATCAATCGTTTTATTACGCTATTGACATTCTTAAACTTGGCTTCATCAAACGCCGTGAGCCACCTAGCCAATTAAGGCTCGCTAACATGATGAGCTAAACCCATCAGGGGGTGGACCACCTCAGCTTATACACTGATTTTTCAAATCGAGGGACGCGCCCTAGCGACACTGCCATGAATAGTTGGGGGAGGTTAACTGAATAACTGAGAAAGGTCAAACGAAACAGGAAAGGGCCGCGCCTGGTCAATCAAGACCAAGCTGCGGCCCCATTATTTATTAGGCTTACTCTACCTTATCCTAAAGGTCGTTGAGTAATCGCTGAACAGAGACCGCTCCTTGCCGGAGACAGCCTGGTAGCGAACGCGATAGGTGCCTTTTCTTAATCCATCAACAACTATCTTTGTTGCACTCGATCTCACCACGCTTACCGCCGTCGTAGACGAGGACGGCTCGACCGAAACCCGATATTGACTCGGGGCTTTCGGCAACCCAGCGGCTGACACAGTAACCTCGTACTTTCGGGTCGTCAGCCGCTTTAAGGTTGGTTTGGCCGGCTTGCTCCCCGTAAACGGTATCGGTGTAGCCGTTGGTGTCGGGGTTGCTGGCTGCGGAGTTGGAGTTGCGCACCCGACAAGAAGTTTCCCATCGGAGCCAAAATCTGAGTTACCGCATCCACATGCACCCGGCTCGACCTTTAAGCGATCATCTGGGCAGAGATCGTCGCAATCAGGCTTTCCGTCTTGATCTGTGTCCACATCGGAGCGGAAACAGCCGCAAAGACCTGCTTTTGTCTTGGCCACATCAGTCGGACATTCATCCTGACAATCGAAGGTGCGGTCAAAATCCGAGTCGACATCCTCCGTACCACAGCCGCAAATTCCTTTCTGCTGCTTCTGAGGATCTTCGGGGCAGTTATCTTCACAGTCAGCGACACCATCGCCATCCTTGTCGGCGTCTTCTACCTTTTTCAGGTCCTTCCAACACATATCAAAGCAGTCAACCGTTCCGTCTCCATCCTGGTCGTTCGCAAGATCTTCAGCCAAACATCGTGGCGCCTGAAAGATATCGCGAAGCCCGTTAGTATCGGCCGTTGGAGTTCCCGAAGGCGCCCGCAAGCCAACATCGGTTGCGGTGGAGCCGTAGGCAACCGATGCTACTCTGAGACGGACAGTCTCAGGAGTTGGGGTTGCTGCTGCCGGAGTGGTTGTTGCTGTCGGATTGGGGTTCGGAGTTGCTGTCGCAGAGCGCGGAATTACCGCCGCGGATACCTGCGTGCTGTTACCGTTTCCGCCTGAGCCCGACGCTGAAGAGGCGAGGTTTGCGTAGCAGGAAGTTAAACGACCAAGCCTATCTTTGGAAGTTTGTCCCGAGTAGGCCTGAAATAACCCGCCAGCAGCTCCCCAATTTGTTGAGTTCGATTCAAAGGCAACAAACTCACCAGAACCACTAATTGAGGGACGAATACTATCGCCATTACCCGGAGCAGGTGTCTGGTTTGGATCTGCAGGTTTTGGCCCCAGACACCGAGTCGTCTGGAAGAATGTCCGGTCGTAGACGAAGACATCTTTTTTGCTATTAACATCGGTTGGAACGATATTAGTGGCCGCTGAATCGTAGACAACAAATCGGCCATCTGCAGAGATACGGACGTTTTGACTAGCATCGTTTGGAGCGGATACTCGCGAGGAGTTGTTACTGATACGCTCCAGATTAACCACGTCCAGGTCAATCTTTTCTCGCTCTACGACGTATGCATCTGATGCACTATTAAAGTCTTGTGATAAAAAGTTCCAAGACAATGATTCAAACGCTATAAATCGACCATCATCACTTATCGAAGCGTTTATAGAATCCTTCGTCCCAAGCACATCGCAACGCAACGGCTTTGGCGAATGATATCGACAATCGAATGATACCATCTTGGTGCTTGGAGTTTCACCGTCCCGAACGAAAACATCCCGAACGCTATTGTTATCGAACCACTGAGACAGAGAGAAATTCCCAGATGGCAATGGCCCGGGTAGAAGATAATCATCGTCGGTGTCTACAACGCCGTCTTCACCTGCGATGTACTTACCAGTATATAGCCCAAGAGTTCTGGTCCAAACATTAAAGTTATCAGTCCGATTAGGATCTATCTTACCAACTCGGTATCCCGCTCCGGTAAAGGCATCGGTATCGTAAACGACGAATCTACCATCGCCTGAGAGATTAGGACGACGGCTATCACTATCGCCTCGTGTTCGACCAGCGTTACCAACCGCGACTCCATTTACGGCATCGTAGCGAGTATTGGCTACTCGCAAAGTCTCAGTAACGAACTCCGGAAAACCCGCACTATCAATCTTGGGAGCACCATTTTCAAATTTCTGCCGCGCTGTTGAAATTTCAGAGAGAGAGGCTAGTAACGTCTGGTTAGCGAACCTGTCACGCATAAGGATGTGACGACCAGGGAAAAAAAGGGCTACATGATAATTCTGGTTACAATCCCCTTCTTGGCACACCTTGGATGAAGCATCTCGGGGCCCCACCGATCGATTAAACTCCTCTGCAAAAATTTCTTTGCCGGTCCTTGTCGGGTTGCTCGTATCAGACCCATCGCGCAAATCCGCCACAAACGCCACATAACGCCCATCATTACTAACGCTCGGCTCATAGCAATCTACCGGCGAGGCGCTTCCATCAAGCGTTAAACTGACCAGTTCGAGCGAATTTGCCTGCCTGTCGTACAGGTAAACCTGCTTCTTGCCATTTAAGGTTACGGGGTCTTTGTCCTGAGTCTTTGCTACCAAATTGGTCGATGTCGATTCAAAAACGACGAATCTTCCGTTTTTGCTCATCTGCGGATTAATCACATCAGCGTTTGAAGCTCCACCACTGCCGGTCCCACCAGCAAAGCTTATGCGCGCCGTATCATCGGCAGCAAACGGCTGAGCTTTTGCCATCAGCGTTGGTAGTATTCCAACAGCCGCTCCAACAACCAATGAGATAATTCGCTTCATACTATTCTCCGGACCTCTTCTCAAAAGCTTAACCCTGACTTACCAAGCTTTAATGCCAAAGCTTCTCGCCGAAAATATTTACCGGCCACTGTAGCACCGGAATTTGTGTGTGCAGAACTGGCTTGCACAGGAGCCCTGTCAACCCCTCACTCAAAGGGGTAGTGTACCTTTTTTGGATGTTGTGGCAATCCCGAAAGGTTCCCTCGCGCTAACCAACTAGACTCTATCGACTACCTCGCCAATCTCCTCAAGCACAATCCTCACCGATGGGTGCTCCGGCATCACCGCCCCTTCTGCAAGAAAAAGCCACCGCAAAAGGTCCCGAAAAAAACCAAAAAGGGGAAGCTGTTCTGCAATTCGGTTTCTTACATCTTCTCGGGTAGCTTTAAAGCTTGCGTGGCTCTCCTGAGTAAGCCGTTCACGCTCCCGTAGATAGTTACGAAGTGTCTGAATTTGGACCTCAAATGGCCTCCCACCCCAGGTGACAACCACTTTGAGCGCCTGCCATCCTGAATTCTTTCCGCGCTCTCCAGATAAATAATCCTTCGTTTCAAGCAGCGAGAATCGTTGCGTTTCAGGGGAAGGAGCAACCCCTACCGATCTCAATGTGTCAGCACTCCACTCACGCCGCTCGAGCTCAGCAAGCAACTTAAATGCACTCTGTTCATCCGAAACAACCGCTTTAAGGCCAAATACGTCTTTCACGTATCGACTCAAATGAGAAAGCTGTTTGTCCCGCGCGACGAGCGAATCGAGCTCGAATATTTCATCAGCGACCTTGTTCCAGATCTCCTCTTCCGCTTTCACTCGGGTCATAAATTTATGAACATTAAAACCGTTGAAGCTACGGGGTTGGTATTCAACAACGTTTGATACCAACGTTGGCACGACCCATTTATTGCCATCAAAATAGCGCAACTTTCTAAGCTGTCTGGTTCCTAAATCAAGATCGGTTGTATCGTAAAGAGCATCAGGATCGAGTACCTGAGATAGGGTGAATCTTTCTCGGGTCGTCGGGATGCCGCCAATAACTACGCTACTAATTTCGACAAGCTCCCGAACATCTCCTCCATCACCAAGCACGGAGCACACCAACAGGGCTATTCTATGGAGCGCCTCTTCTCCTTTGCGAATCATCGCTGCAAAACTTTGCTGAACCCGTTCTACTTCTGCTCGATTAAAGGTGAGGGTAACGACGCTACCTTCCTCCTTGAGTAACTCGCGAACCTTTTGAAGATAGGTCACAAATTCGTTCAGATCACGGTCCTGGCTTACCATCCACAACGGGCTGCGACCAAGAGAGAAAAAATTTTCGTTCACTGAATCTCCATCGGTCAAGAAAAAACCCGAAACTCACCGATTTACTGCCGCTACTCCCACGCCGTGATCAAAGACGAGCCTTCCCCCCATGGCGCCACCAACTACCAGAGTTGCCGCCAATCCGAGCACTGCTGAGCCATATCCGATTATCCACAAAAGAGTGCAGCGCGAAAATGCGAGACGACGCAACACCACAACGATCGGAAATACTATCAGAGCGGAGCGCCCAACAACATGGTGGCGCGCTATAGCGTCCCGAATAACAAGATCATCCGGTGGAAAGAGAAATCCGTGTGCCAGATAACCGGAAAAAAAAGTGGTAACAAGTGCGATTCCAGCGGCCCACAAGATAGCTCCTCCACCTTTGTAGAGACTACGCTCCCGCACCCAGTTAATACCATCGAGGCTCAAGAGGAGCAGTATAAAGGCAAGACTCGCCCCGCTCACTGCAGGGTGAAGATCGAATGTTTCAAACATGGAAATAGAAAAACATGAGATAGAAACTGAGGAGACTGAATTTTTCAGCGAATATTAAGAATCTCAAGCAAGCTCGATAACGGGCGGCTCCACATTTTACCGCTTTCGGATGGCGAGAACCGTTACATCATCATTGATCAGCTTTCCATCGAGAAATCCTATCAGATCCTCCTCGAGAATCGCTCCAATTGAGCGACCATCTTCTTCGCCAGCCTCTAACAACGCGCGACCCATTCGCTCGACTCCGTAACGTGCTCCCTCACGATTCGACGATTCCGTGAGGCCATCAGAGGTGAGTAGTAGCACATCGCCCGCCGACATCGAAACCGAAGCTGACGCATAAACAGCATCCTCGTCAACTCCTATCGGCAGCCCCCGCGCACCAACTTCCTGACACTCGCCTTTTGATGTATGCACTATAAGCGCTGGCGGAATACCCCCATGCGCCAACTCAACATCGCCCGTTGCAGGGTCGTAGCTTGCGACCACCATCGCAATATATCGCCCCTCCGGCAACTGCGGGGTCAGAACCCGATTAACATCACCTAGCAGGTCCGCCGCTCGCTCGGCTTGACTAACCGATAGCGCCAATTTGACCATACTGCATAACAGCGCCGCTGCAATTCCGTGCCCAGTAACATCGATCACAACGAGGTGAAGAACTCCTCCGGGCAAAACGCGACAGAAATAAGCATCACCCGCCACCTGCTCCATCGGACGGTACCACACCGAGACAACTGCGTCATCGCTCGCTGGCAATGACTCCGGCAATAAAGCGTGTTGAATAGATCGAGCCTCCAGAAGCTCTCGTCCGTAACGATCGTTGAGATCTTTAAGCATCGCGTTTCTTTCGCGAAGCGTCGCCTCGTGGTCGTTTTGCCCTCGGAGTTTCTTGACACGAAGAAGAACCGCCGCCTTACTCGCCACGGCCCCCGGCATCGTTGAAAGGTGCACGACCTCCTCGTGATTCAGTACGACCTCTCCCGAGTCACCATCGACCAATCTGATGAGTGGTATCTCTCTGGTTGCCGGAAAAGCTCTTAGAAAATATCGAAGATCAACGGCGTGAGGGTAAACGGCCTCATTCAAAATAACGAGGTCCATTTCAGCAGATTGCAGAACGTTCAGTGGTGATGTTTCCGCGTCAGGACATACAACGCTATAACCGAGGAAGTTTAGGAGGCTGTGATTTTTACCTCCTGATTCGTCTAGAAGAAGAATGGTATCCATGATAGTTCCCGACAACGGAGGAAGGAGCGAAAGTCGATACGAGATTCGCGCGCGAAAGAACCATCGTCATTGTCGACACCCCCTCTCGCCACAAGAGTCGGCTTAAAGCCTCTCTTACTTTAGCTTTTATTCCTTTCGGGGTAGTGCGATCGTATCGTCCTTATCTTCTTGCGGTATCCTCGTGCGTCGATCCAAGGGAGAGCCGCCAGTCGGAATTAACCTCATTTTGCAACCCAATTTCAACGAAGAGGGTATCTTTAGGCCCACCCCAAACACCCTCGGCAAGCCTTGCCTTAAAATATGGCAACGGAGCGATGGCTGGAGCGGAGAGTACCTCTCCGGCGAGCGAATACCGCGCAGCAGAAAAACGTGACCTAAAGAATCGATTCTCGCCC
>JBIJBT010000050.1:0-20775 GCA_044345055.1 Bdellovibrionota bacterium | reverse complement strand
GATCGACCGTGCAGTCGGTGCTCATGACCGAGAGGCCGCGGTCATCCACTCTAACGAGAATACGAAGATCGGGAAGATAGGTTTCTGAAGAATCTAAGAAGGTGGCTACAGGGCCAACTCGCATGACTTGGGGGGGACGATGCAAGTGTCGCGAACCGCAGGATGTAAAAGTAAGAAGTAGAAAAAATAGGAAGCAGGTGCGGCTAAGTATATTTCGAGCGGTTCTTGCTCGCGGTTTCTTAACCAACTCTACCCACCTCTCACCTACTGAACCCACGGCAATTGCTCGCGAAGACTTTCTAGTAATGCAGACACGGAGGTATCAGGGGGTGCTATAACAACACCTCCACGCACTCGGTACGCGAGGCGTTTCAGAACACGCTCGTGCCCACGGTCGGAATCACCAACGCGCAGACGCCGGAGCCTATCTCCGCCGACCAGCTCCAGACCCTCTTCAAGCTCGGAACGGTCGCTGCCGAGGATAATAATCCGATGTCCATTGATAGTGACCGCTGCCGGATCACTTCCCTTGAAAGGTGCAAATAACTGACTCATATTGGAAAGGTAAACCCGAAGTGGCCGATTTTCAACCACCCGTCTACGGATTAGCGGGAAAATATCTGCGAACTAAAAGGATAATATTGCTAAGTTCTTGATATCCCAAACCGATCTTGCACAAAGAGAGCTATGAATTTGTTTCCTCTGCTCTATTTTTCTTCCCTCAGCTCAACGATGCTCCTTGCCCGCCTGCCATCGGCTCCGCACCTTTTGGTATAGCAAACCAAACGTACCTGTTTCTATCGCTTTTCGAATCTCCGCCATGAGGGTGAGATAATGGGTAAGGTTATGGATCGATAAAAGCTGCGGACCGAGCATCTCTTCGGCTTTGAAGAGATGGTGAATGTACGCGCGTGAGTAGCGTCGACACGCAAGACAGCGACATTCTGTATCTAGCGGTTCTTCGCTGCTGGTCCAACACGCATTGCGAATATTGAGGTATGGGCGGTCTCCACCCAAAAAGGCCCGGCCAAATCGCCCCGCTCGGGTCGGCATTACGCAATCGAAAAGATCAACTCCTCGTGATACCGCTTCGACGATATCAGCTGGCGTTCCAACTCCCATAAGGTAACGAATCTGAGATTCAGGGAGCTGCTGGACATGATATGAGAGCACGTCATACATGACTTCCTGCGGCTCACCTACACTCAAACCACCAATTGCATATCCATCAAAACCGATCTCCTGCAGCGCCTGTATCGACTGCGTTCGTAGCTCCTTATGCTTTCCACCCTGAGTGATGCCAAAAAGTGCAGTTTCCGGTCGCGAACGAGCCTCCGCAGATCGCTTCTCCCACCGCAACGTTCTCTCAAGGGAGCGCGCGAATCCGTCGTAATCGAGATCTGCTGGTGGACACTCATCAAATGCCATCGCAATATCCACACCGAGCTCTTCCTGAATCGAGACAGATCGCTCCGGAGTGAGCATGATTTCGGCTCCATCGAGATGAGATCGAAAACGTACTCCCTCCTCGGAAATTGAGCGAATGCTCTGCAAGCTGAACACTTGATAGCCGCCGCTATCACTCAGGATTGGCCCTTCCCAGCTGCAGAAGCGGTGAATACCGCCGAGTGAGTTAATAAGCGGAGATCCCGGCCGTAGGTGGAGATGATAGGTATTTACGAGGGTAATTTCGGCGCCAGCCTCTCTGAGCCGCTCATGATCAACCCCTTTTACCGAGGCTTTTGTTCCCACCGGCATAAAAGCGGGGGTCTGGAAGTTGCCGTGTATAGCCGTTCGAAATGCCCCGCGCCTTGCGTGGCCATCGTTCGACCAGATTGAAAATGGTGCCACCTGATTTTCCTACTTCTGGTTTAGTGTGCGCCCGGCGCTCAGGTATTCCTTCAACTTTAGAAGGCTCTCATCGCTTAGCAAATGCTCAGTTTTACAGGCATCTATCTCCGCTTGCGCGCTCCCTACTCCTATAACTTCATGAAGAAGCTGATACAGGACTGCTCTACGATCGAGAACTCCCGCTACAAGGGTTTCGCCAGCAGCAGTCATGACGAGAAACTTGTTTGGGTCCATATCAACGAGCCCTCGCGCTTTGAGGCCCTTAATATTGGCTGAAGCGCTCCCGGTAGTAATACCGAGATGCCGCGCCACATCACTTACCCGTGCATACCCTTGGGCATCTCGAATCTCTTTTATCGCCATAAGATGGTGAGCAGCGCTGTGAGTAAGCTCATTTTCCTCAAACTGCTTCCAAATCTCCATAGGCCATCCCCATGCGCTCCCAGTTTAAGGGAGGACAAAAATAAAAAGTCCGAAAAGGCTCTCCTCTAAATTCCCTATCTCCCCTTCGCGAAGATTCCTCGGCAACTTGAGCCCCTTAAAAAACCCTAATGGTCCCTTGGCTCAACCGAAAAAGCAAGACAAGCCCGAGTGAGCGGCTTATCAGGGCTTTATAATAACGAATAATATCAATGCCTTAATTTTATTAGTCGATCAATTTTTCGAATGCTACTTTTTTGCTTTATCCCTTGGCCCTTTTGTCCGATATCCCCTCTGTACGTTGGAGGAGGATGACCGACTAACAATACATTTGGTTTTCGAGGGGGCCTTGAATTTCACAGATAGGTTGACTGGAAGGCCCAATTTAGGCCGCTTTTGTTTGAAACAGGGGGAAATGAGCATGTCTTTCGGAAATGGCGACGAAATGCGACGCGGTTCGATACTCCTCGATACCGGAACTAACGAGGTTGAGTTTCTCGAAATTGCCGTTGGCTCTGAACGTTTCGGAGTAAATGTCGCTAAAGTGTCACAGCTTCTAGTGTGGGATCAGGCAAAACTTACCCAGCTTCCGACCTCTGATAATGTATTTCTTGGTTCTTATCCGTTTCGGGGCTCAAACTGTGCTGTTTTCGATCTTAGCCAGATACTCGGATTTGAGCTACGTAAGGATATAAATCCACTCCTTCTCGTTATGGAATTTAACCAGCGGGTGAATGGTTTCCTAGTTGATAAGGTATTTAACATAGAGCGAGTTTCGTGGAACCGCTTTTTGCCGATATCAGAGACCACATTTGATGTCACCTCCCACTCGCTAACGGGAACTGTGATGATAGACAAGCGGGTCATCATGATTCTAGATATCGAGGCATTAATGGCGGAACTCGATCCGGATCAACAGATCAGCACATATATCAAATATGTTAATGAAACACCGGCGAATACCTATAAGCGAGAGGACGCTGCCATTTTGTACTGCGAAGACTCAGGGGTAATCAGAAAAACAACGGTGAAGACCCTCGAGCAAGCTGGATTCACGGATATTAATCAGTTCGTGACCGGAGCAGAGCTTCTAAGACATCTTCAGGCAAATCCGCCTTCACCAACGACCCTCATTCTCAGCGATATCGAGATGCCTGAGCTTGATGGATTGGCGCTATGCAAAGCGGTAAAAGCAAATCCGAAATTTAATCGGATTCCATTCGTATTTTTCTCATCGCTCATTAATGACCAGATGCGAGCAAAATGCGATATAGTGAAAGCAGATGCGGCATTCTGTAAGCCAGAGATTCATCTTATCGTTGACTGCATCGATTCGTTGCTTGCACCGATGTGCGAGGGATAAAGTACAGTGTTGAAGAAGTGGACAGTAATGTCATCGCTGCTACAGCACAATCATTCCATCGCCATAAGAGAGAAACCTTAGAGGCGCTAAGAGTGCTCTGTTGTAAACCTCGGCTAGTAGCTCACGGCCGAGGAGCGCTTCAACAAGAAGAAGATGCGTAGTACCCGGTTGATGGAAATTAGTCACCAAATTAGTGGTCATCTTCCATTGGTATCCCGGGGTAATAAACAGCTCGGTATCGCCCTGAAGAGTTCCCTGTGAGGAACTTGCACTCTCCAAAGCACGCGCCACTGTAGTACCAACCGCAACAACTCGGCCTCCAGCTCGCCGGACCCGAGCGACCTCATCGATAGTTTCTTGCGGGATGAAGAAACGTTCACTTTCGGGAGGACGCAATTCGTCACTTCCCGCTCGATATACCGGAAGAAAACTCGCCGTCCCGACGTGAAGCGTCAAAAATACTATTCCGATTCCTCTTTCGCGACAGTCGGCGAGGAGCCGCTCGGTAAAGTGAAGACTTGCCGTTGGGGCCGCTATTGAGCCCTCATTTCGGGCAAAGATAGTTTGATAATCTGCTCGATCCTGTTCGTCTCCGCGGCCAGCTCTAATGTAGGGTGGAATGGGCATAGTGCCCGCCGCCTCTATGGCGCTGCGAACTGAAGTGCCATCTTCGGTGAAAAATAAACACCGAGCCTCACCCTCCTCACTAGCCTCGACTCGGCCTTTCAAGATATCGCTAAATCGGATCTCCCCACCACGCCGAAGCTGCTTCATCGGCCGTCCCAATACTCTCCAACAATCCCCACCAAGCTCGGATACCAGCAACACCTCAACGGAGCGTCCCTCGCATTCCCCAAATAGGCGAGCTGGCATCACCCGAGTATCGTTGAGTACGAGAAGATCGCCCGAGGCAAGGTAGCGAGGAAGCTCTCGGAAGAGTTCGATAGTGATAGATTTGCTGGAACGATCAACTACAAGGAGTTTTGCCTCATCGGGCGGGTCCCACGGACGTTGTGCGATCAGTTCTGGGGGAAGGGTGTAGGTGAATGGGTGCATGACAGCAACAAGTTAAAATCGAATAGCCCTCCACGCTATCCCCTTACCTATAAAGAATCAACCTCACCACCCTCCAAAAGCACTACCTCGGCTCACCGCCTAAATTCGTAATTTTTCCTCTTTTCCGTTAAGATGAAATCGACTCAACTGACTTATAAAATTACTTACCTACTACACTCTTATGCCTTTTTTCCCTGCCCTTGTTATCTTCGATCTCGACGGAACACTTATCGACTACGAGCATGAGTTTCTCTATCGGGAGTTTCTCGGGATTGTGAGGCAACATGGCCTCGATCAAATTACAGAGGAGATTGTGGCTTCGCACCACAGCCGCGATGACCTATTTGGCTGCATTCCGGGCGAAGCAAAACGTATCGCTATTGAGCGGGCGTTTGTTGAGAATTTTCGGGATCACCAGAAACCGCCGGCGCGATTATTGCCGGGAGCAATAGAAACTCTGGACTACCTAGCAACCCGAAAAGTTCAGCTCGCGATCGCCACAGCGCGCGCAGAACTTCCAGATTCAATCCGCGAGAATCTGCGCCACACGGGGCTTCTTCGATGGATAGATTGCATTACTGCCCGCTCGTGCCGAACGCTTCCTTGGCGTGATAAATCTGAACAAATTCTAGCAGCGTGCCAACACGCCGCAGTTTCAGCGGGCGACTCTTTTATGGTAGGAGACAACCCTTCCGATTCGGTATCGGCACACGCCGCGGGTGTTGGGGGAGTTATTGCGGTTCGGACGGGTAAGATCGTTGACGAGCTGCTCAAGAAGGCAAAGCCTCATCTTATTCTCAATACGGTCGGCGAGATTCCAGATTCACTGCGAGAACACGAGCAAGAATAGCGGAATATCAGCGCTAGGTTCACGAAAAAATGCGCCCCCGGCAAGGTTCGAACTTGCGACCCCAGGTTTAGGAAACCTGTGCTCTATCCATCTGAGCTACAGGGGCAGATGATCGTGCGCTCGTATTTTAGGTTCCGAACAACGCAGACTCGAGAGTATTCGCTACCACGTCATGTTCTGTCAACCAGCGCGGCGGCGTGAGGCTTTCTCCAAACGCGCACTTCGCACCGGACGCTTTGCTGGCACCCGAGCAAGCAGTGGGCCTCGCGGGAAAAACCCGCTTGGATCAATCGGCGCTCGCGCCGTGCTATTATGCGGCAATCGGACCTCGAAATGACAGTGCGGGCCTGTGACATTCCCTGAGGCTCCCGCGAAGGCGAGAAGATCGCCCTGAGCCACCCGCTGCCCTTTTCGAACCACCGCATGAGATAAGTGCGCATAAAAGGTCGTCAACTCGCGTGTCTCTAATTCGACAACATTCCCGTACCCACCCTGGATCCCTACAAAGACCACTCGACCCCCATGTGACGCAAATATCGGCTCTCCAACCGCTGCGCGGATATCGATACCAGAGTGCTGGCGTCCCCATCGCGGTCCAAACGGCGAGGTGAGGACTCCCCCAAGCACCGGCCACATTAGCTGCGGCATATCGGGCCGCAACGGAGGCCCACGAAAAAGCTCCTCCCAGAACGGCACCTTAATCGCTTTACCCCTCGGTAATCGATCGTCCGCGTGGAGACCATTTATATATGAGAGAACCCCGATCGGCACTCCGAAATCACGGCTAAGCGATGAAAGACTTTCACCTTTTTTGGGGTGATGTAGATCAAAATGAAAACTATTTCGAATCGTACCTGGGATAGACTCCCGAGAGGGGCGAGCGGTCGGTGTTCGGCTACACCCCGCAAGCGCGAGGACCATCATCACCAGAACGAGGAAGCATCTCCTCTCCCAGCTCCCGCAGATAGTAATACGTGTAGATACCGCTGTCGTGACCATCGCCCCACACCATTCCGATCGCGTAGTTTCCGACCCCCCAAATTCTCTCAAGCTGCAGCTCTTCTTGCTTTTCATGTTCTACAACCCTGAGGAGGGAAGATTTCCCTTTTTTCTCTACTGACACCGGAGTAAGAGGACGAGCGTGCCCAGCTCCCTCTCCCCGAAGCTCTCGACACTCCGCACACGGGCATTGCCGCCGAAGTAATTCATTCGTGAGGAGATGCGTTACCGAATCGCTCCACTGCACCTCGACTCCCTCTCCCGCAATCCGACGAATCGCTTGTGGACGTACCTCCATTTTACTCCTCCGCACATCACTTTTTTGGCACAACTGCTCTAGCGTAACTTCCTCAGCGTAACTCTCACCTAATCTTTGCGCTGCGCCTTATAAAACCGCTCCAATCTTCTCGCTGAAATTCACCTTTGCTGCAGATGTCAACGTTATCCCTTCTCCAAAGAGCCGTTCCTGCAACGTTGTAAAGAGCTCATGTTTTGCCTCTATAAACGCCACGTAATCGGGCGCTCGTAGATGGAGGACAACCTCAAAAGTCGCCTCGTTCTTTCCCCATTCAACGCACGACACCCGCTCGCACCGCCACCGAGAATCCGTCGATACCACATCACCAATTAACGAGGGCACTCGACGAAGCAGCGCTACCGAATCACCGACCTGAATCGGCAATGTAACTGCGACTCGCCGATCCTCGAGACGCTGAAAGTTTCGAATCCGGCTCTTCACCAGATCCGCATTCGGAACGATACAAATCTCGCCAGTAACAGCTCTTAAGCGAGTATTTTTTAGTCCTATCGCCTCAACAACCCCCGCAGCATCGCCCACTACTATAAAATCGCCCACCACAAACGGTTTGTCGAGTATTATTGCAATTGAGGCGAGAAGATCGCCGAGCACCGACTGCACCGCGAGCGCAACGGCGATACCACCGATCCCAAGACCAGTGAGAAGCGCGGTGACATTAACACCAAGGGTCGCAAGAATAACCAGAACGACTAACAACCATCCGAACCCCTTGGCCAACGAGAAGAGGAGCCGAAGCGTGCCCCCCTCGTCTGACTTGCCCAGCCGAGCTGTGACGCTCAAAATCACCGAGCTAAACCACCTCTTTGCGCTCCGAAAAAGGAGTGCTGCTCCCACGAGGAGCGTACATCCGACAACGATCAGTACCATCGCCGCACCCACCCCTCACCTTAATTGAGAATTATCGATTTGCTCATGCTTTTTATGCATAAAGCTTTTTTGCTCTAGGAATTCATCAACGTTCCATTCTCTACGAGCGGCTTCCTCCGCCCGAGGAGTCAGAGGGATTACTCGGAGCTCCAGCCCGCCCCCTACTCGCCTCGCTTACTCGTTTCACAATACGCCCCTTCCCAAGATCGTATGGGCTTATTTGAACTATCACGACATCTCCCGGCAACACTTTGATGTAGTTCTTTCTCATTTTGCCAGAAAGATGTCCGAGCAGCTCGTGTCCATTGTCACACACAATCCGAAAGGTCGTGTTCGGATAACACTCTTTAACAACTCCATTCCACTCAATAAAATCTTTGCTACTCATCGCTGCTCTATAATCTTTTAAACACCACCAACTCAAGCCGCAGGCTCGAGGACTCCTTTCATATTCGGAATCCCATCACCCCTAATTCTCAACTATCAGTCACCGGCCCCATTACCCGATATTTTTTGTACCGCGCATCGAGAAGCTCTTGCACCGTGAGCTTGCTCAACTCTTCCAAAGTCCTTAGAAGAGCCTCTCGAACATTTTCTGCGGTCTCTTTGTGATTTGCGTGAGCACCCCCCAAAGGTTCAGGAATCACCCCGTCGATGATGCCATATTTTTCGAGATCTTTCGATGTCAGTTTTAGATTCTCCGCCGCAGTCGCTGCGTGCAGTTTAGCAGCATCTTCTCCAGACTTCTTCCACAGTATCGATGCGCATCCCTCAGGCGATATAACGGAATAACACGCATTTTCAAGCATCAAAATGCGATCAGTGAGCCCAAGAGCCAGCGCTCCTCCACTACCCCCTTCTCCGATAACGACCGACACCGTAGGCACTGAAAGTTCGGAGAGCTCGAGCAGGTTTCGCGCAATCGCCTCTGCCTGTCCCCGCTCCTCAGCCTCAAGCCCAGGAAATGCTCCCGGAGTATCTATAAAACAGATAACGGGCAATCCGAACTTTTCAGCGAGCCGAAAGAGCCGGAGCGCCTTGCGGTACCCATCGGGCTGCGGCATACCAAAATTGCGCCGGATCCGCTCAGTTGTTGTCTTTCCACGTTGGTGACCGACAACGACAATCGGGAAATCACCTAGTCGCGCTAATCCTCCCACTATCGCGGGGTCATCCCGATAGAGCCGATCTCCATGAAGCTCGACGAAATCGGTCATCATGAACCGAACATAATCAAGGGTGAATGGACGATCGAAGTGACGAGCGAGCAATACCCGTTGATGAGGAGTAAGATTGGAATAAATATCGCGCCGCTTCTGCTCAAGCTCGCGCTCGCGCTTCGAGTGGAGATCTTGAAGAGCAAGATTACCACCCAGAATTTCATCCTTGAGCCGCTCGATCTCGATCTCCAGATCAATCAGAGGTCGCTCGAAATCGAGATAGTGAGTACTCGTTGTCATACCAGGCCTATTGTCAAAATTGAAATCAAGAAAAAGTGCCAGCAACGGGCTAATTCAAGAGTTAGAGGAGCCGTTCTGAAAAACGGATAGATCGATTTTTCAGGACTAACTAGTGCTCCCTGAAAAAGAGTATAACTACCTAATCTTGCTTTTAAAAATACGATTTTTAAAAGCAAGATTTTGCAACTTTCTGAGCATAGCTGCTCAGAAAGTTGCACTTTCAGGGAGCACTCCGGACCACGAAGGTCCGACAAACGTCGATAGACGTTTGGGCGACGCACACGAAATCGCGCTAAAAGCGATTTCGTGTGCTTGGAGCCGCCCTGAAAAACCCATGGAGGGGTTTTTCAGGGCCAACTAAATTAACTACCGATTAGCGCTTAGCATCGATCCAACCTCAGAACCCATCAGCGGCAACCGGATAACAGCGACCGGATACTGCTCGCAAAGCGCCTCTATCCTGCCTCGATCCACCATCCATGTCCAATCTGTTGGGGGTAAAAGTTCGTGCCACCCCCGTTTTCGGGGTTCATTCCGCCAGTAGGTAGTCTGCCGTTTTGCAAATCGGCGGGTATCTCGTTGCATATCTGATTGAAATTGCTCAAAAGAAAGCAACCCATCCCGATATTCACGTGCATGAGAATAACCTATCGCACGCCATAACACCGCATCAGCGGGGGACGATGTTTGTAGCGCTGCCACCTCATTCTCAAGGCCCGCCGCCACCATCGCAACGACCCGAGAGTTAATCGCGTCATAGAGAGCATCACGTGGAGGCGAGAGCACTAACATCAGCCCTGATACCCAGGGCGGGAATGCCTCACCAAAAAGCTGCGAAGTTGGCGCGCCCCGCTCGCGAATCGCCTCGATAGCTCGAATAACGCGTAGGCGATCGTTGGGATGAAGCTGCGCTGCTCTGATGGGATCCTGCTCTAGCAGCTCACGATGAAGACTTTCATCATCACGAGCCTCCAACTCTTCTCGAATCGCCTCATTTCTCGCCGGAAGCCTGGCGATGCCATCAAAGAGCGCCGAAACATACATTCCCCCACCACCAACGAGAATCGGCAATTTCCCGCGCGCCCGAATCTCCTGAGCAACGAGCCCGACCCGATCGGCCATGCACCTAACGTCCCACGGTTCGGCGGGATCTAGAAATTCGATAAGGTGGTGCGGCACCCCCGCCATCTCCTCCTCGGTTATCGTAGCAGCTCCAATCCGAGCCCCCCGATAAATCTGCACAGAATCGATATTGATCACCTCACCATCGAGCCGTTGCGCCAAAAGAACGGCCACACCACTCTTTCCGCTTGCGGTCGGACCACTCACTAGCAAAACTCGAGGCGGTGATGATGATGATGTTGCAGCAATAATTTTTGCAGTGGGGATATTCACAGACAATTCAGACTCCGATCATCGCTCTCTATCGGTCTCTCCCGAACCACGCCTCGACCTCTCGCTTACCAAATCGCGCGATAACCGGCCGACCGTGCGGACATGCCCCCGCAAAAGGCTCGTCGTCAAGGGCAGATAGAAGCGCGAGGGCCGCCTCCCGCGACAATTCATCCCCCCCCCGGATACTCGCGTGACACGCCATTCGGGCCGCAAGCCTGTCGAGCCGCTCACCCAAAATGGCATCAACCGCCCCAGCCGAAACTTCACGGTCATCGTCGACACCGCAGTACTCAACGATATCGAGTAAAACTGCCCTCGCCTGCGCTGGGGATATAAATGGAGGCAAAGCCCGAACAGCAACATCCTCTGGACCAAACTGTTCAACCGCACATCCGAGCTTATCAAGAATATTCTGGTGCTCAATCAATCGTCGCACACCCAAAGCTCCAACCGTTATCACCTCGGGAAACAGCAACTGCTGACTTCCGATCGGACGACCCCGAAGAGCTGCACGAATCGTATTATAATTGATCCTTTCATGAGCGGCGTGCATATCAACAACATAGAGGCTTCCTCCATGTTCACAAAGCAGATAACACCTCATCGCTTGGCCGATATATCGAAGCTCTGAGAACCGTGGCCCCGCCTCCACTCGTTTTTCATCAAATGTACGTTGCTCATCAAATATCTGCTGCGCAAGATTCCCCGATTCTATAGCCATCCGTGATGGCCCGCCCTCAAAAAGCTGCGCCATCGGTGAACGTAAGCTCCCGGGCTTATCGGCTGCTGCTCCCAGCATCTGCGGCATACTCGCTACCAAATTCGACTGACCGCCTCCCGCTAATTCATAAGAGACCTGCGGTGTGTGGACCGTAACCTCCACATCACCACTCCGTTTTGATAAAAAACTATTGTAAGAAGGCGCAGAAACCATCCCAAAACCGGTCACCGCGCGCGCAACCCCCTCGCGTACAACTCCCCAAACCCGCTGCGGCGCAGCAAATCGCACCTCCGCCTTTTGCGGATGAACATTTACATCAACAGATGCAGGCTCCATTTCGATAAGCACCACCGCGATAGGCACTTCACGATCTTTTAGGGTATTTTGAAATCCTTCGCGAATCGCTCGAAAAATTCCCCGATCAGAGACAGGTCGACCATTAACGAGCGCAACACACGACTCTGCGGAGGCCGCAGCGGTTCCCGGATGCCCAACGAGACCACGTACCGTGATCCCATCCATCTGATACTCGATCGCTTTTATATCTCCCTTCAGCAGATACCGCGCCCGCTCTAAGCAATCAACGTGGGTCGGCAAGCTCAAAAGCTCCCTTCCATCACTCACAAAACGGAGTCGCACTCCGGGAACCCCATAAGCAAACCGTAACAACCAACCCAACACCCGCTGTTCCTCTACCGCAGGAGATCGAATAAACCGTCGCCTCACCGGAGTGTTAAAAAAAAGGCCACGGACCGAAACGGTTGTTCCTACCGGAGCGGGCACCTCTTTGACGACCCGCAATACCCCAGCATCAACCCTTAAATGGGTCCCAATCGGCGAATCCTTCGTACGGGTTGTAATCTCGAGTCGACTCACCGCCGCTATCGATGGAATCGCCTCACCACGGAATCCTCGCGTTGTCAGGTCAGTCAAATCATCAGCTGAGCTAATTTTTGATGTCGCGTGACGCTCCAGCGCGAGGAGCGCATCATCTCGCTCCATCCCACAACCATCATCAACAATCCGAATCAGTGAACGTCCACCCTGCTCAAGAAAAACCTCAATCTCTGACGCTCCCGCATCAAGCGCATTATCGCACATCTCTCGCACGACCGAAGCCGGACGCTCAACAACCTCGCCCGCTGCGATAGTATTAACGACAGAATCTGGGAGAACGCGGACTTTCATTGCCAAAGCCACTCAATCAAACCGCTCTTGGCGAATAACTCTTAGCGAATCACTCAAAGCCGAAAAATAAGCTAAAAAAACAACCCCTCTACTTTTCAATTTTTTCACTGCGGCGCATCAAGCAATTCAGCAAGAAACAACGGAACAGCCGAATCAATCTTAGAGCGTGGAATCACCCGATCAAAACCTGCCGCCGTACCGTTTTCACCAGTCTCTCCATCAACGTGGGAGAAAAATCCGAGCTTCTTAACATCTCCCCCCGCTGCAGATACGGCAGCTCTCATCTGCTCAGCATCACCAATGACGTTGAGGTCCGCGATCAATCCCCGCACACAATCGCCATCAGCCGACGCCCGCTCCACCACACCGGCGATATCACCGACCGAGCGGACATACCGAGAGGTTAATCCCGCGGCCTCAACAACCGCGGATAGCTTCGACCGCATCATGAGATTCGGTATTACGAGTGCTACTACCATCGCCATCGCATTGCCCTATTATCAGAATACCCCGAAGTTTATCCCTTCATCATCTCAAAGAATTGGGCGTTGCTCTTGGTTTCCTGCAGCCGAGGCAAAATCCACTCCATCGCCTCAACCGGCTGCATCTGGCTAATGAGCTTTCGGAGTGCCCAGATCTTTTGGAGCTGATCATTAACAACAAGAAGCTCCTCTTTTCTAGTTCCCGACTTATTAATATCTACTGCTGGGAATATTCGTCGCTCGGAGATCTTTCGATCGAGCACAAGCTCCATATTGCCAGTGCCCTTGAATTCTTCAAATATCACCTCATCCATCCGCGAACCGGTCTCGATTAGCGCTGTTCCGATAATCGTGAGGCTTCCCCCTTCTTCAACATTTCTTGCAGCCCCGAAAAACCGCTTTGGTTTATGGAGAGCATTTGAATCAACACCGCCCGAGAGGATCTTGCCCGAAGTTGGAACAACCGTATTGTACGCACGAGCAAGTCGGGTAATTGAATCGAGCAGAATCACAACATCCTTTTTGTGCTCGACGAGCCGCTTTGCCTTCTCAATAACCATTTCAGCAACCTGTACGTGTCGCTGAGCAGGCTCATCAAAGGTCGAGCTCACCACTTCGCCCTTAACCGAGCGCTGCATATCGGTGACCTCTTCCGGCCGTTCATCGATAAGAAGCACCAACAGCACAACTTCTTTATGATTCTCGGTTATCGCATTTGCGATCGCCTTTAAAAGCTCCGTCTTCCCAGCTTTTGGTGGCGCAACGATCAGCCCACGCTGACCTTTTCCGATCGGCGAGAAAAGATCGACGATGCGGGTCGAAACTCCTCCCTTCTTGCTCTCAAGCTTAAGACGCTCAGTTGGATATAGCGCCGTCAAATTGTCAAAGTGGACCTTTGTCTTTAACGCATCAATTGTGTCCTGATTAACCGAGTTAATTTTCAGGAGCGCAAAATATCGTTCACCTTCCTTTTCACGGGGAGGACGAACCTGTCCCTCAATCGTGTCGCCCGTTTTAAGACCAAATCGACGAATCTGCGCGGGAGAAACGTAGATATCATCCGAACCGGGGAGATAGTTAAAATCGGGTGCTCTTAAAAAACCAAAACCATCAGGAAGACACTCGAGCACACCTTCAGCGTAAATGTTTCCATTAATCTCGGATTGCGCAGCAAGAATCGCAAAAGTCAGATCCTGACGGCGCATCGTGTTTGCACCCTCGATACCGTACTCAGCAGCGATCTTTACCAACTCTTCCGATTTTTTACGCTTTAGTTCATTTAGGTTCATAATACTTCCTGGAATAACCACTCCCCATCGGTCGGTCTTCGGGATAAGAAGGTGGCGCTTTTAGAGCTCACACGTTTAAATGGTGAGATTTGGTGGTAGCCCCCAAGATTCACACGCACATCGGCGCAAGAATTAACGAATCAAAGGGAAATGTAAGTTTTAAGGGTATGCCAAATTAGAGGGTCGGAAACGGACACCCTTTGATTTTGCACGATTTAAATCGCCCAAAGTATCTCAAGACAGCACCCACTTTTTTCAAGAGAAGCGCTCCTTTAATTTGGGCCTTAAGAGGGGATCCCCCTCGCAATTCTCGACTCTCCTCTTCGATTACGGATAGTGACGGAAGAAACTCCGGAGCTTCCACGGGACAGGCTCACAGTACCCTCGAGCGCCAGATTTAGCCTAAAAGCCTACTGGTTATGAAGCCTTATCTCGAATGATGACAGGAACGAGGAAAACGAAGCGAACGCTTCGCTCTTTTTTAATATGATAAGGATTGGATTAGTCCAAGTCAAATAAAAAATTACGAGCAGTTTTAGATAAGTTTTGTCATTAGTTCTACTTCGGATTTATATCCTAAAGCTAGATCACTCCGACCCTACCAACGCACCACATCGCCTACCCGAATTCCGCGCGATTCAGCAACTCCAGCACCAAGCTCGACTACATAACGACTTTCGATATTGGGGACTGAACGGGGTTGTTCGTTCATCGGGGGAACGTTTGTAACTATCCCCTGAACCGCACGATCCTCGCCGATAAAGATCATATCAAGCGATATCTTTGTGTTCTTCATCCAAAAGGTACGTGGAGCAACAGATTCAAATATAAAAAGCATTCCTCCTTCAGCAGGAAGTGAATCACGGAACATCAAACCCTTTTGCCGCAACGGTTCGGTGTCGGCTACCTCAAGATGAAACCGCCCTCGCTCAGAGCCATCAGGCGCGACAAAAACAACCTCTTTAAACCCGTGTGGGAGCGAAGAGTGGCTACACCCCGCTAAACCGAACAAACAAAGAACGATCGTCCCGATATAAAGCTTAGATACGAATCTGCGAAACACACTCGCTAATTCTCTATGCTCTTTTTTCTCGACAACGCTGAACGAAGAACTCGCCACCGACACCACCTAACCCTTCACCTGTCGAATAGCCTCAGTGAGAGCGGGAATCGCTTCAAAAAGATCAGCCACCAATCCATAGGTAGCCACCTCAAAAATCGGAGCCTCTGGATCTTTGTTGATCGCTACGATTGTCTTTGAATCTTTCATACCTGCAAGGTGCTGAATCGCGCCCGATATACCAACCGCAACATACAGGTTCGGAGCAACGACCTTGCCGGTTTGCCCAACTTGCCAATCGTTCGGCGCATATCCAGAATCGACCGCTGCCCGCGATGCTCCAACAGCAGCACCGAGCACATCAGCAAGAGGAAATACAACCTTCTCAAACTGCTCAGCCGAACCAACTGCACGTCCTCCACTGACCACAACGGCTGCCGATGAAAGCTCCGGTCGAGCAGATGCAGAGAGCTCGTGATTAACCACCTCGCCAAGAGAGGGAATCGGTGCTGCAATCGAAAGACGCTCAATCGGCGCGGAATCGGTCACCTCAACCGCTGGAGCAAAAGCAGAGGCTCGGACCGTAATAACTTTTTGCTCGGTTACAATCTCAACATCTGCAAGCAGATCTCCTGCATACATCGGACGCCGAAAAGTTCCATCAGGATGAACCGCAACTATATCGGATGCCTGCCCAGCATCACGAAGCGCGGCAACACACGGTGCCAGATCTTTTCCGGTGCTAGAAGCCGCACACACGAAAGTATCCGCACCGATAAGATCCATCGCAGCGGATACCACCGTTGCGTACGGAAGCGCCCGATACGTTGAAACGGCACCGTCATCGAACCAGTGTATTGTTTGAGCGGAATACCGCTGAAAAAGTGCTGCATGTTGATTCGCAGATGCACCGACCACTAGTACGTGAACCGGAGCCCCACCACGTGTTGCAGCAAATTCAGCTGCCGCAGCGAGCGCGCAGAGCGAACTCTTTGCAACTGTAACGCTCCCATCAGCTCGAACGACAACCTCACCTAAGACCACTATCGCGCCCATGCATTCCTCCCTGCCTTATAATACCTTCGCTTCATCCCGCAGAACCTGTACAAGCTCGGCAACATCGGCGACCTTGCGCCCCGCTCCTCGCTTCGGTGGCAACGAAAGACGCCGCACCCGCACCGCAACGGTCGGAGAAACACCAAGTGTTTCCACCGTGAGCTGCTCAACCGGCTTTTTCTTTGCTTTCATGATTCCCGGCAACGATGCGTAGCGAGGCTCGTTAAGCCTCAAATCGGTTGTAATAACCGCAGGAATCGGAATGCGAACTGTCTCAAGACCTCCATCGACCTCGCGGGTCACAACCGCAGAAGCTCCATCAATAACGACCCGCGATGCAAATGTTGCAAGCGATCTACCAAGACGTGTCGCAATGAGCTGTCCCGTTTGATTAGCATCAGAATCGATAGATTGTTTCCCTAATATGATGAGCGGAAAGTCCTCTCTCTTTGCGAGTGCTACAAGAATACGAGATGCAAGATCAGAATCGAGCTCGCCATTGTGAACAACGTGAATACCTCTATCGGCACCCATCGCCATTCCGTAACGAAGCTGTTGCTCAGCTCCCTCTGGCCCAATCGTAGCCACAACAACCTCTTCAGCAACCCCGGACTCTCGCAACCGAAGCGCCTCCTCAACAGCAATCTCATCAAATGGGTTTGCGATCCACTTAACTCCCTCGGTCTCAATGCCAGATTCATCGGCAGCGACCTTAACCTTAACGGCATAATCGGGAACTCTTTTTATCGGTACAAGAATTTTCATATATGCAACGCTCGGCTATAAATAAAACGTCTAGCGACAAAAACAGTAGCTTGTTTCGGGTTCTCTGCAAATTTGTCCTTAGTATCAGCCCCTCTTAGTAACCTAGCAAGTCGCAGTTAAAAAATCCATCAGTAACTGAGGGGCAATACTTCAAATAATTCTCGCAGATAAACTTAATCGTAGAGCAACTTAAACTCCAACTACCCTAGGATCGATCTTTCCTGTTAATGCTCGACTAATTGCACGCCAAAGATTGACCAAGCGACTTAAGGATTACTTGAGTCCTCTACAGGCTTCTCTTATTTCTCTATGTTCTTTATCCTTGAGTAGCCTAAAAAATTGCCTCTCTTTACGAAGATGCCCCCCTTGGAGACGATTATGAATTCAGCCCGTTGGATAGGTATAGGAGCTATTTTACTTATGCTTGCGGTCGGTACTGGCGCGTTTGGGGCTCATGGATTGAGGGGACGGATTGACGATTACGCTTTGCAGATCTACGAAAAGGCGGTTTTCTATCATATTACCCACGCTCTCGGAATTATTCTGGTGGCGATCATCTCGCACAGCGGGCTTGTTTCAGGTAGTGCGGCAGAAAAGATCGCTCTCATTTTGCTCATCGGTGTGTTTCTCTTCTCAGGCTCGCTCTATCTACTCGCAGTCACAGGTATTCGTTGGTTAGGAGCAATTACTCCGCTTGGAGGGAGTGCTTTTATTTTTGCTTGGGGATATCTTGCGTGGCATACTCTCGTGCCGAGCAAATGAGGCGACTTCCGAGAGCCTGAGTGTTGCTTGTAGCCTCTTACTTTAAGTAACTTGTAAAAAAATTGTGTATTGGGGCTTTTCGTTCTTGTCGGAGAACAGGGGTTTGCCGTACCCTGTTGGCGGTAGGCTGTTTGCTCTGCCCTTTCTCCTAATGAGGCAGTTATGAATCTTCCCAAGCGCTCCTCCTTTACCTTCCCGACGCTCTCCTCGAGTGCTCAGACTGCTGCATCCCCGTCTTACGGCGGATCGCTCTCGTCATCAATGTCATCCTCAATTTCATCCCCAGCCCAACTGATATCCCATCCATTTGCCAATCGTGCCGCCGCGAGTATTTATCCTCATCTCCGATTAGCGTGGTCCCACGATGTCGCGATGGATCTTGGCACCGCCAACACCCTCGTCTATGTCCGAAAACGGGGTATCGTGTTTAACGAACCGACCGTCGTTGCAATTAATCAGGATACCGGCAAAGTCGTTGCAGTTGGGCACCGTGCAAAGGAGATGTACGGCAAGACAGGCCGATCAACCTCTGTTGTTCGCCCCTTAAAGAATGGGACTATTCAGGATTTCGATGTCGCCGCCGCGATGATTCGGCATCTGCTCGGTATAGTGCAGACCGGATTTAGTATGAGAGGACCTAGACTCGTAGTTGGAGTGCCTTCCGGAATATCGTATGCCGAGCGGCGAGCCGTTGCAGATGCGGCGCTTCACAGCGGCGTTAGTACGGTGCTCCTTGCTGGCGAATCGGTCGCTGCTGCAATCGGTGCAGGACTCTCGCTCGATGAAACAGCCGCACGAATGATAGTCGATATTGGCGGTGGAACCACCGAGGTCGCCGTGATGAGCAAAGGTGAGGTTGTTAATTTTGAAGCATCTCCCTATGCTGGCGATGCATGTGATGAAGCCATTCAAAAATATGTCCGAGATGCGCGATATCTGAATATCGGAAGCTTTGAAGCCGAACGTCTAATGATCCAGATTGGCTCGGCAAGCTCGATGACCTCGGAACGCTCCTGCATCGTTACTGGCCAAGATATTCTTTCCGGTCTTCCGTCTAGAAGAGAGATTTCAGACGGCGAGCTTTCTCGTGCTCTACGAGAGCCGTTAAGTGCGATCGTGACCGCTATTTTCTCCGTACTTGAACAGGCATCGCCGGAGATAGTAGATGATATTTCCCGGTCAGGAATATGTTTAGCCGGAGGCGGCTCTCTATTAACGGACCTTCCACGAATAATCTCTGAAGCAACAGGTATTGCATGCTATCGCGCGAACGATCCACTTCACTGTGTTGTAAGAGGAGTGGGGAGAATTATTGATGACCTCCGAACCTACAAACGGCTCGTTTTCGCCGATATATCTGAATAAGGTGCTCCGCAAACCAGTAGCCCTCAGAACATTTTGCGACTCTCTTCATATCCTCTTACAGCCGCACCCTCCAGAGAAAATGGCGGGCCGCTTCCGCAATCGCAGCAACAATCCTTAAACAGAGCCCATTTGGGTCAATTGCGAGCGTATTGACCGCAATTCCGACGACCGTTCCATAGAGAATAATCATCGCAAAAAGAGCTGCAAAGGGAGCTACCAAAATTGCAGCCACCACGTTAGGTGGCGGAAACCATATCATTGCAACAAATGTTGCAAAAAGAAGAGCTCCGCAATGAGCTCCAATCACACCCCGCCAGCCGCTGCCTCCAATAGCTGAACCAACAAGAATGCCGAATAGAGCACTCATTGTGAGTGCGCCCGCTGGTTCAAATAATACCCCTGGCCACAATCCACTCATGACAAGAGCTGTCACAAGAAGGGTGTGACCCATCTGTTTAATTCCCTCTGCACTTTTAACAACCTCAATCAACACAACTCCGACGATAGCCCTCGTTATCGAAACCTCAAAACCAACCATAGAACCAAGAGCAAATCCACATCCGGAGCTGATCAGAGGTGGTAAGATTCCAAGAGGAAGTCGATCAACGTGTCGCCAAAAAAGTCCAATCGTAGATCGAACAACCGAACTCATTAAACTAATAAGCTGAGTTAGCTGATAGCCCGAAATTACGAGTAGATGGGCAAGTCCAAAATAACGGAATAGCTCCTCGGTATCTTTACTGAGACGATCTCTTGTCCCAATCGTCATAGAGAGAAGAAGCGCGGCTGCTTCGGTATTACCAACTGCATCAGTAACGATATCACCGATGATTTCAGGCAACGGTTTGCTATCGATATCACCTGCGGGACCGACATCGGAATTTATGCCAAATTCATCGTATTTCGGACCTGTTCTATCATCAATATTTTTTGATAGAGCCCCGATCGCACCATCTGGAACTAAAGATGGAATAGTCAGCCAGGTAACAGAGCAGGTCGCATCAATGCCTGAGCGGGCAAGTGAATCCTCGTATCCGAATCCTCCTCTCGATAATCGAAGAGGCTTTATCGAAGCTACAAAAAAGACACGATCTCCCTCTACCAGCTTGCTTGCCCACCGCCACGGTAGCGCCGCTGCTCTACAAAGAAGATTAAGGGGAAGATTTTCATCGGCACGCGATTCACTCTCCAAAAGCGCCGTCTCTCGGTGTGCCAATATCCGAAACTGAACCGCGCCCGTTGATGGACGGCGAAGAGATGTAACGATGCCACTGAGGGCAACTTCAGACTGTGGAGCCACCGCAACGGTCGGTCGAGTAGAAACCGTGATGATACCGAGGATCAAGCAGCAAGATAACGAAACTACGACCCGAAACTTCTCCTCTCGTTTGCAATACAGCAGCCGCTCCTTACCTCTTCTTGCTATCGAAGTAAGAAAAAGAGAAATAAAGGAATAACAAATTAGGATAAGCGCAACGATTACCTGAACAGAGGGTGAGGCTATGAT
>JBIJBT010000080.1:0-12127 GCA_044345055.1 Bdellovibrionota bacterium | reverse complement strand
TAAATGCGGCGAGTGGAAGATCGAAAACGTCGCAAAAATCCGAATTAAGAAACACGGTAGGCCAGAAAAAAGTATTTTCAGGTATGGACTCGATGCCATGATTGAGGCGATTTTCTCTCTGCCAAAGAACCCGATTAGCTGGCTAAACCTTCTCAATTTGCTTCAACCGGTTCGATCTCAATAAATTTTGTCGTGTACAGAGCGAATCGAGTTGAAAAATCCTTACAACGAGAAGACCTTTGCCCGAGATAAGTTCTCTGTGCTCGATATCAAAGCTCAGGATGAAAAGGGGCGTTGGTACAATATCGAGATGCAGATTACCGATCAGGAATACTACGACAAGCGCTCCCTCTACTACTGGTCACGAGTGTATAATGCGCAGCTTCAGGAGGGAATGAATTACGATAAACTCACCAAGACTATTGGTATTAATATTCTTAACTTTAACTGTCTTGCTGATGAGGATTGCCACAACACTTTTCGATTATTGAATGTTAAAACTGGCACCGAATTTATCGATCATCTTTAGATCCATTTTATCGAGCTCAAAAAATATACTGGGGATATCGAAACGGTTAAATCTGCGTTAGACCGATGGATCGTTTTTCTAACCCGTGCGCACGAATTCTCTCGCTCGAAGATTCCGCGAACCCTTGGCGAGGTGACTTCTATAGCTCGGGCTATCGAGATACTCGATACGATGGGGCTCAGTAGTGACGAGCGGGAGGTCTACGAAGCGCGGCTCAAGTGGCTTCGCGATGATGAGATGGCGATTTTAACAGCGCATAAGCGGGGCATTGATAAGGGACGGGCTGAGGGTCGAGCTGAGGGTAGGGCCGAAGGAATCGCTGAGGGTTTGGCTAAGGCGCTCAGCCGACTAATCGATGCGGGTATGTCAGAGGAACAGGCAAAAAAATTGCTCGGTCTAGATTGAGCAGGCACACCTTAAAAGACCTCTTTAGCTCAGAGGGATAGAGGTCTATGGGCGAACCAGCTGAGTAATCAGCAACGCATCACTCGCTTCTTACCTTAGAGACTTAGACACCTCCACACCTCTATTCCTCAGAGTCATAAAGGTCCGATTCTCTGTGGAATAGCGATCAGTAGGACTCTAAATGGACAGCTTCATCGCATAAAGTATCAGTGCCGCCCCTAACAGCTTCATCCAGGTCAAAGACTCACCGCGAACCAACATTCCTATCACAACTCCTACGATAGGCATCAAAAATAGAAATGCAGAGAGCTTGCTCACCTCACATCGTTTAACCAGCTCATACCAAATGCCGTAGGCTGCGAGACTGGAGCCAACTACCGTATATCCCAATCCCATCCACGCGCCTGCGGGAGCTGACATTATTGCTGTCAACTGATCGACTTCAAAAACGAGCGAGAGGAGGAGACAGCCGGGGACTGAATAGATTGCCACCCAAGCCAGCTGGCACAGAGTCGAAACATTACTGAGAGAATTCTTCATGTATACGGTGGCAAATGACCATATCGAAGAGGAGACGAGCAGGATCGCCACACCATACGAGTTTGTCGCTGCAAGTGATACCTCAAGGGTTTGATTTTCTGCCACCAACACCACTACTCCAACCATCGACAAGGCGAGCCCCAACCACAACCGGAGAGAAACTATTTCGCCAAGAAGCACCACTCCCAATATCGCAAGCACAACGCCACCGATTCGGTTAACAACCGAGGCTACACCAACCTCGACATATCGCATCCCGAAAAATAACAAGCCAAAATGACCAACGCCGAGCAAAAGACCGGCGTTGATAAGCGGTTTTGTTTTCTCTTTTGGATAAGGCGCAAATGGAATAAGACATAGCCCGACCGCTGCAAAGCGGATTCCGACCGCAAGAAACGGCGGCAGATAATCAACAGTCTCTTTCACCGCAAGAAAGTTTACCCCCCACAGCACCATTACGAGTATCGTGGCCGCAATTTGCCCGTTCGTCATGTGACGTTGGCCATGTTCATTGGCACTCTTCCAATTCATTTTTCTCCCGAGATTGCCTGCAGTATTTTACCTCAAACCTCTATTGCTCAGACTTATAGAGGTCCGAGGATAAAATGCAAAATTGGTTTGAATTCCGACTTTCGACCGTCCTTGGAACTTTACTCTCCAAGATGGTGCAATTTCGAGGAATGTGACAAACGCATAATAATACAATTATTACCTCGGCTCATTTTCTCAGATTTATTCAGGTTTTGGGGTAAATATTTCCTAACTCTTCAGCCTCCTAATCCGCGTAGAACCAGGTAAATGATTACCAAATTTACAGTCATAATTTACCCGCCCCACCAGAAGGCGCAATCACCCCTCGTTCAGGGCGATGCGCCTCACTTCGATTTTTACGGTATCGCTCCTGCCTCTCGCACCAGAGATATAAACTCCGCGCGACGACCATCAGGATCGCTTCCACGCGCACCCTGTGCAAGATCTGCTATCTCAGCATAGGTCGCACTCATCGGCACGCCACGAAGTTTTTCAGCAAATGCCCCAACTGCCGTCGCAAATCGGAGGTTCTCCGAGGATTCTGCAAGCGAGCTTTGCACCTGCTCGGTCATCATCGGAAAGGAGAGCTGCTCCACCTCTTTGCTCGTTGGATCTTGGAAACGAATCCGCACAAATCCGAATTCTTCTGGACGAGGGCCTGGCGTTGGGGTTGGCACTGGAGTTGGCCCGTAGCGGGTTTCGACTGTTCCTTCTTGCGTTATCTTATCGCCCGCAAGGACAACCTCATAGAGCGCAGTTACACTCTGCCCTGCTCCGACCTCACCAGCATCGACCGAATTATCGGTAAATTGATGCGCCGCAAGAGCGCGGTTCTCATAGCCGATGAGACGATACTGCGACACCGCCGCTGGATTAAACTCAACCTGAATTTTGGCATCCTTTGCAACCGTGTCTATCGTGCTTACCAGATCGTGACCAAACACCTTCCGAGCCTCATCAAAGGTATCAAGATAAAAGTAATTTCCATCACCCTTATCAGCCAGCTGCTCCATTAAGTGCTCTTGATAATTTGCCTCTCCAACTCCGACTGTCGTCAATGAAACATTCTTCAACCGTTGACGTTGAATCTCGCTGATCAGTTCATCGTGATTCGTTATTCCAACATTAAAGTCTCCATCGGTCGCAAGGATAACCCGATTTACACCGTTCGGAATAAATCCCTTTTGAGCTGCTTCATAGGCGAGGGTTATACCGGCGTGGCCATTCGTTCCACCCTCCGCCGTTAATCCATCAATCACTCCGTTGATCCGATCAAGCTCGGCACTACTCGTTGGTGGAAGTGCAACCTGTGACCCATTTGCATACGTCACGATGCTCAAACGATCAGATGCACGCATCTTTCCCGCAAGGAGCTTGAGCGCCTCTTTTACCATCGGCAGCTTGTTATGATCTGCCATCGACCCCGAGGTATCGATCAGAAACACAAGGTTCCACGGTTTGTCTGATGAGATACTCTCTCTCGATTTCACGCCGATGCGCAGAATCTTTGCCCCCTTCGTCATCGGTGACGGAGCTATGTCGTACACCGTGGAGAACGGTTTTTCCGTGTTGGTTGAATGTTGATAAGAAAAGTAATTGATAAACTCTTCGGCCCGCACCAAATCAGCCAAAGGTCGCCGACCACTCCGGAGGATCTTCCGCGCGTTAGTGTAGCTGCCTGTGTCTACGTCCATTGAAAAGGTGGAGTGAGGGGCGGTGGTGGTGAGTTGGAATAGTTGGGTTATAGGCTGGTGTTGCGGCGTGTTGCGTTGAGCCAAGATTGGATGCGCAGAGTCTGTCGATGGAGCACCCGCCGATGCCTCCATTTTATCGATCATTCGCTCGAGGATTGTAGCCGTCCTCTCTTCGTATTGAATAAGTCCTTTGTTTAATTCCGGATTTCTACGATTTGCCTCCTCATTCTGGCTGCGAAGTTGACGGAGTTCTCTAAGTTCTTCGTTAAATCTTCCCGCAAGTTCATTTGCTGACTCAGCGCTCCTTAAAGCCTGATCGCCGCTCCCCACCTCCCCTTCCGGCAACAGCAACGCCAAACAAACAACCCCACCCGTAGCAATTCCTCCCACCACCACATTCCGATACTTCTTGTACTGCATAATCACCATCTCCCACTGCGTTAACTTCAGACCTTCATCCGGCTCATTCCGAACGTTAGTCATCACCTGTTCCAAAAAATCAGCCGACGGTTCTCCTGTCACCGAATGCACGCGCTTCTCTCCCGCAACGATCCGACGATACTGTTCGAATTCACTCCGAAGGTTTGGATCAATATCAATTTTCCTACGGAGCTCTTCTGCCTCGTGAGGAGATAGCGACTCATCAATTAGCCCAATAAATTGATCTATCGGTGAATCAGTACTGTCTTTTTTTCGTGCCATAACGCTCTCACTAACTCAGCTCTGCATCGATGATTTTTCTTAGCTCGATCCGCGCCGCATTCAGCCGCGAGCGAACAGTTCCCACCGGAATACCCATTAGCTGCGCAACCTCTTCATACGGTCGCCCCTCGAAACCACACAGGATGATCACATCGCGAAGCATCGGCTTGAGCTGCCGAATTCCCACCACCATCCGCTCCGCCATCGCGCCACTCTCAATCTCCTCACTAGTAGCTGCGCCCCCATGCTGCTCACTGTCAAAAAGATCGCACCGCCGCTGAATGCGACTCTGTTTCGATCCGAATACTGAACTTATTTGATTGAGCGCGATCCTCGTCAGCCACGTCGAAAAACGGGCGCTCCCATTAAAGTGCTTCAACCCCCGAAACGCCCTTAGAAAAACCTCCTGCGTAACCTCTTCTGCATCGTGATGGTTTCCCATCGCCCGCAAACAAAGCCGAAAGATCGCCCCCTGATATCGAGAGACAAGCTCAGCAAACAGCTCCCGCTCTCCCAAAACGATCCGACGGCAAATCACCTCATCTGCAACCGAGGCCAACATATTAGAAAAAGGGGGGGCAATCCGGGTCATCGTAAGCCTAACCAAAAAAAGTAACCCTTGAAGGGGTTCTCTTGATTAGACTCACGTGTCAGAAATAAGTTCGCTGCTCGGTGAAATTATTTGGGTTAATATTTTGTCATCTTTGATCTCTATGTTTGGGCCTGTACCCAGAGCCTCTATACCTTTAGGCTGAAGAGCTTCCGGCACTCCCGCCACCCAAGAAATCGTGATACTCTGCCTCCTACTCCCATTTGTCGAGGTAGGTCGACATTTTTGTAGACCTACCTCGACAAAATCTCTCAACTCGCGCCAAATAGCAGCTAACAATATGATATTACGCGACATTATCCCATCCCTTGAACAACGGCTAAGCGCTCCGAGTCCTCTTATTCAGGTGCTACTCGGACCGCGGCAGGTTGGCAAAACAACAGCGGTCGAGCAGCTGCTCAGTCGACTTCCGACCGCCACCCCACGACACTATGCCTCTGCGGATGCCGTTTTTCGATCTGACTGGAGCTGGATTGAACGTCAGTGGCAGGAGGCAAGCGCGAAGGGTCCCGACACCGTCCTCGTTCTTGATGAGATCCAAAAGGTAGAGAACTGGTCCGAGATTATAAAAAAGTGCTGGGATAAACAGCGGCGAGCGGCACACCGAATCAAGGTTGTGCTCCTCGGTTCAAGCTCACTCCTTCTGCAGTCTGGGCTCTCTGAAAGTTTGACCGGCCGATTCGAGCTACTGCGCGCCTATCACTGGAACTATCGCGAATGTGTCGAGGGTTTTGGTCTTACTCTCGACCAATATCTCACGTATGGTGGCTACCCCGGAGCACTAGCTTTCCGAGAGGATCCCGATCGATGGCTCTCGTATATGAGATCCTCCATCATCGAAACAGTGCTCGATAAAGACATCTCGCAACTCAGACGGGTGACCCGCCCCGCCCTCTTTCGGCAAGTGTTTGAGCTTCTGTGTAGTTATCCCGCCGCCGAGATCAGCCTGCGCAAACTGGTGGGACAACTCCAAGATCCCGGAACTATCGAAACGGTGAAGCACTATATAGAGCTTCTCGAAGGTGCCTTCCTGATAAAAACGCTCCCCAAATTCACAACAAATCCGATTCAGAAACGGTCCTCGAGCCCCAAGATTCTCCCCCTCGCACCTGCGCTCTGCACCTTTGCTCGTGCGGAGGTAACGCTCACCGACAGCCTGCGGGGCCGACTGTTTGAACTCGCCGTTGGTCTCGATCTGGCCCGTCTTCCGGGCGAGTTGTCATATTGGCGAGTCGACAACGACGAAGTCGATTATGTGTACCGACTCGGCCGCCACATCATCGCAATCGAGGTCAAGTCCGGCCGCCGCCGCTCCCCCCACGGCCTCGTCGCATTCAAACGCGCATTCCCCTCTGCACGAACAGTCACTATAACACCTGAACAGTACGACTTATTTTGTCGCGATGTGAGGGGGTTTATCTTGGGGGAGTGAATTGTTTTTGGGCCTACACAAGGAGCTGCTTTCAATCGAGCTCTCTGGCTTTGAGAAATAGAGGGAAAGGTTTTAATCGATAGGATCATAGGAACATAGCTTATCAACTCGACTCATGTTTACCGAATGAGTCTGCTGACCTCAGTTGCATAACCTAATAGCTCCCTGATCGGCGAAGTGTTGAAACCCTAGCTTCGCTGATAACCGCATAGAAGCACTATTACTTCGAAGTGCCCGATATTGCGGGATCAATCCTTCGTTGAGAATAATGTTGACCAGAGACTTACCAGCTGCTTCACCCAATCCTTGACCACGCATTGATGGATGAACGATCACTCCGATTTGAGCTAATCTGCTGTCAGGTTTTTCAAACCTCTCATAACCCGCCAAAGCACCTAGTCTACCGTTATAGAAAACACCGATTACTCTAAGTTTTTCAGCAAGACCTGCTTCGTTCCACTCGTCTGAGGTGCACTCGTCTCTAAATAGCTGATACTGTGTATCAGATTGATCGAGTGGGATAAATAAAACTTCCTGATGATTAAAAGAAAGTTCAGAGTCCCTGTATCCTATAAAAGCTGGACCAACTATCTGACCCATATCCGCTAGATGTTCAACAACTGTCTCGAAAGTAAAATGAGAACCCGCAATACTTAGACGACGTGCTACTTCTTTTTTCAACGGTTCGGGAGAGGAAATAATAACACCGCGATTGAGGGCAAGTATGTAAAGACCGTTCCAGTCGCCAAGGTTCGGTAAACCAGGATGTGAGACGACAACAGGAGATTCAATAGACAGCTCGCAGCTAGGTGCCACGCCTAGAAAAGCTCTCCACCAGGATTCGAGATGCGATATAGTCGAGGATTTTAAATCTAACTTCATCCTTTAAGTCTCTCTTCGATAAATGCGTTAAGACCCACTCGCTCTATACCTTAGAGACATAGAGGTAGGGAGTTGTTGCGCAAAAATATAGTCCCTGCCCCTCGGAAGAGTAGGAGCTTTCGGCACTCCCGCCACCCAAGAAATCGTGATACTCTCCCCACCCCGACTTGTCGAGGTAGGTCGACATTTTTGTAGACCTACCTCGACTCCGAACTTACATCAAGAACGGTCGATCGTGCTGATACAAAATCAATTCCTCCAAGTATTGAAGACAAAACTTGCAAATTCTCCACAAATCCTTGCCGGCTGGTTGAGTGGCAGTTTCGGTCGTGATCAAGCAGACCGTTACTCTGATATCGACCTTCATTTGCTTGTTGAAGACACTGAGTCTTTTCGCTTGAGGGCAAGAGAGTGGCTTGAAGAGCTGGCTCCGTTGGTGCTCTACGGGATGAGGTTTGAGGGAAGGATGATCAACGCGTTGACCGACTCTGGAATGCGCATTGATATTTGGCTCCACGACACGATCCCTAAGCTTTTTGATGGTGAGGTGGCCGTGTTGTGGGATCGCAATTTACAGCTTTCGCCTTGTGCAAAAGAAGGATGCGACACTGAAGAACACACCGAGATAGCGAAATGGTTGCACGAACAGATCGAGGAGTTTTGGCGATGCATGTCGCTGACTCCAGCGGTAATCGGTCGACAGGAGTACCTGGTATGCTTTTCTGGTCTTGCGGTTGAGTTGCAGATTGTCACCGATTTGATGATTACCGGCTATGGGCAACAGCGAGAGAGGGGGAAGAAGGTGCTAAATCCTTACCTCGGTCCAGAGCATCGCGCCGAAGTGGAAGCTGCGTTGCAGTTGGAAGGGCTCAATCTGGTAAGTCTCGTGCACGCCACTCTAGCGCTGGCGAGTCTGGTCCGCAAGCACGGTTTAATTATCGCTGAGCGGCATGGATTCTCATATCCGAAGGAACTTGAGGAAACCGTGTTGCGCTATCTGGAGGTTGAACTTCGTGAAATGGGTTTGGAACATGTGTGGCTTCGCTGGGTAGAATCTTCTGGAGGTCAAAATAATTGAAGACGTGCCACCAGCCTCCTTTGCTCAGAGGCGTAGAGGTCCGGAGCTAAAGAGTTTGGAGGGTCCAGCTGATTTAGACTTGAAGGCGATCAGCTCCTTTGTTAGGCTCCGGGCAGTTTTGCCCAACACCTTTAGGATTTTCAGATGTCCCCAGCCGCATCACATCCAGATCCCGCCCCCCAGCTTCCGTCTCAAAGCAACACGATCCTTAACGACTTCGCGCTGCCGGCATGCTTCAGCCGCGAAGAGGCAATACCCTGCATGATCTTCGCCCCATTTCGGCAAGGAGCCTGGCAGGCTGTCACTGAGGTTCAACAGAGAGCCAAGGAGTGGTTCGGCGAGCACGGATTACGCGAGGATGCAGGAGGGATCGACCGGTCGATAATCCTATTCCTGACCCCAACTCAGGTGGAGGAGCTTAAGGAGCGGATCAAGGAAACCCGGCTCGAAGTGTATACCATCGAGGATTTCTCCAAGAGCGTCGAGCGCGGGGTGCGCGGCGAGGCGCCCTACGTGGATTCGGGGACGTTTCACGGAGACATGACAAGGGAGCAATGCGGCATTAATGCTGGACATGCCATGGGCGAGCTTTCCGCCAAGGAGGAACTTCCGTGGGAAAGACAGCGCAGCCTGACCTATGACATTTGGAATGGAATGGTTCAGCTTCAAAATTTCGGCAGCAGCATACTTCAGAATGTACAGGCCGAGGTCACCGGCGATCTAATAGCTCGCGTCTGAGGAGCTCTGCATCCAGTTTATAAATTGGCCCCACGTAAAGGTGCTCGACGATAATCCCGAGCTAGCGAAGCGCTGCAGAAAGCTCTTTGACGACGTCAAGGGGCAACTGCCGGATGAATGGATCTCCAAGCTGCCCCCTCTCTTTTCCCAAGAAGGATAAATTCTCGGCGGACGAA
Organism: Bdellovibrionota bacterium; assembly: GCA_044345055.1. Classification (GTDB taxonomy): domain Bacteria; phylum Bdellovibrionota_C; class UBA2361; order UBA2361; family OMIW01; genus OMIW01. The sequence goes on along the minus strand of JBIJBT010000080.1, from coordinate 2,810 downwards.
TTAGTAGATGGTTTCGTAAGATTATTTCTGTCGGCTTACGACCAGGAAATGATCTCCTTGATAAACAGGACGAATGAAGCCGAGATCCGACGCCGACATTATGGAGAGAAACCCAAAAAGTCCAAGATTGCGAGCGATCTCAGACTTCACCCTATTTATCCGGCATCACCAGGATTACAACAATGGATCTAAACTATCGCCAAGTCCTTAAAAAGGTCCTCCCCTTTTCTATAGTTTGCGGAGTGATTTTTCTAATCTGTATGGCTGTTTGTTCCACTGTTTATGGGGCACCATTCAGCAACAGCTCCGCCTTTGCCTCGATGTATTCCTGCTGGGTACTGGTTGTCGTCGCTGTGGGAAGTCAGATACTCATTAATCACCGCTCTGGCCGAGCTCACGGACAGCTAAACCCACATCTTTTCATCAGTAACTGGCTTGAAAATGTGGGATGGATTTTGTTTACATGGACGACCGGTGACCCAGTCTATTTAATCACCCGTTTTGCGGGATTGTGGTTTGATCAGTTTATTTTTCTTCAAATTTTACTATCGAGCCCCTCTTTAAGTGCGATAAAAAGAAGAGATACGATACTCACGTATTGCCTCCCATCCTTTTTCATTTCGCTCTTTGTCCTGGGAGGCGTTCCATTTCTTCCAGCAAACATTATCAAATCTCCGGTGACACAGGCTGCCATTTCGACTTTTGTATCGATAATTTGGATTTATGTCGCGCTTGCTTGGATAAGACAGATTGTGCGCAATAAAGTGGTCGGCGTTGTCTCAGGAAGGGATTTCTCAATTCTTATCCCGCTGCTTATAGAGATCTTTTTAATCTTCACGCTGATCAACGAGTATGAAAGCGGCACCAATAGACTTCTCCCCTATCTAACAATGGGGATCTCGCTCATCATCAACACAGTAATTACCATTCAAACATCGCGCTACTGGTATCTCTGGAACAAATTGAGCGTTGAGGATCAACAAATCGAGGTTGCAAGACTGAGGGAGATTGAGGGGTAGAGTAAAGTTCTTTGGTCTAAGCAGCACTGGTAGAGACCAGAGATCTTCATGTCTCTGAGATGAAGAGGTTGTTGCAAAAATTCGTTGCTTTCACCGTCCTTGCGGATCGATTCTCTCGAGGACGTCCAACATCCGGACGAACATAGCGAGATCTCGCTCGAGAATCTGAGCCGCTGCGGTCAGTTCGCTAACATCGGTCCTTCCCGCGATACGGCCTGCTTCCTGCCAAAATTCGGCTGATGCTTTTGATTTGTCTATCTCACTATTTTCGAAAAATAACGGCTCAAGCTGCAGCCGAAGAAAACCTCCCACTTTCGTCACCTGCTCAATCAGAGCCTCGTGATTGAAACTATCGGCAGGGTCGGATCCAAGCTCTCTCACTTGTCTCAGTAGCTCTTCGGCCTCTCGGCGTATCGCAGCGGTTGGATCAGTTTCCGCAACGGAGGAAACATCGGCAGGAATGACGATCTCGGCAAGCTCGCGCCAACATTGACTGACCTTATCGACTAGCGCTCGACACTGCACCACCAATAAGCGGCTGTTTTCCGGTGACCGTTCGAGACAGCTGACAAGCAAATCACCGACAATATCGGGGACTACCGAGCGTTCTTTTGAGGTATCGGGTATTACCTCGAAGAAGGAAGCTAATGACCCATTGATCGTTTGCCCCTGAGCTTCGACGAATCGTTGCGGCGCACGGCTGGCTATCTGCGCAAGCGAATGATAAATCCGCTGGAGGTCGTCAAATCCAGCTACTCCCGACGATCGGGGAATAAGCTGTTTTCGCCCTAACCTCTGAAATATTATAGGACCGCGTTCTCCTCACAGAGAATCATAGGTCAATCCAATATCGCCTCTTGGCGACAGACATCCCAGGTTGAAGAATTTTGTTTTCTAAGATGCCACAATGAGCTTCGATCGTCCGTGCTGAGCCTTCATTGTCGTCATCGCAAGTCAATAGAACGCCCGTTATGCCAAGATTCCGAGCCAGCGCTAACGATTGGCGGAGCATCTCCGTTGCGTACCCCTTTCGCCTTTCCGATGGTACAACGCCGTAGCCTATGTGTCCGCCCAGGCGCAGCAGAAAATCATTCAACTCATGGCGGAGCGAAACGCGTCCTACGATTTTGTGTCTAACAACGGCTACAAGAAATGTATTAGGGACGAAATCTCCAAGGTCTTTGCCCTCGACCCATCCCTGTAACCGTTGCAAGTAAATCCCGAAATCCGCTTTTTCATCAAACTCGAACGCAAAGGTGAAATTAGGATCATTCGCCTTGAATTCGGCAACCGCCTCTCGAAACGTGCCCTCATCGCTTAATGTCGGCAGTCTCAATTCGAGCATAGGTCATCCATAACGATCACAATTCCAACTATCTTGAGAAAATCCAAAAACAGCGCTTACCCACAACGTAAACAAGAGTCTCACTGCTCCAAAAAGACTTGGGCGTCTATGCATTCGATAACCTTCCACTTTACTCCACCGTCCCAAAAGCCTTCGCGCAAGGTCAATCTCCTCCGCTCGCTATGTCGAGGATTGCCTCCACCTCCTCGAGGCTGACCCCCGCAGAAACAGCGATCTCGTCTTTGCTGAGACCTTTGGCTAATAGGTTTCTTGCAAGGCGTTGGAGTAATTCGCGGCGCTCTTCCTGACGCCCTTCCTCGCGCCCTTCCTGACGCCCACGCTCTACACCTACCCTCTCAGCCCACTGCACCTCCCACAGGTGCTGCTTGACCTCTCCAACCAAACACCGCAGCTGGTCCTCGAACGCCTCGTACGCCCGACGCTCG
>JBIJBT010000152.1:0-3442 GCA_044345055.1 Bdellovibrionota bacterium | reverse complement strand
CACTCATGAGATTAACATGCCCAAGCCGCCAGAAAGGAACAGCATACGACCCTCCTCGATGGGTTGCCTGCACCTGACCACCAAAAACAAAAACAGCAGCAAACATTTGAAGAAGCCCCGCCCAGACACCCCCGAGATGAAATCCCCCCAACGAACCAGACTGATACGCAAAGAAGCTATTTCCCGCCGCAAACCAAGCTGCCCCACACGAGGATAGGTCAGAAAGGTATTTTCGTGGTCGAGATACGATATCGTTCGAGAGAGATATGTTCTGAGTCATAAAAAAGTTTTAGCTCTCGCAATAATTATATTCTGTCCGTTGAGGTAGGAAGACGACCTTATCCCCGCTAACTTAGCCAATCCTCGACCTATATTACTCCGAGCAATTAAGGACGAGGAAGAGCTGCTGGGGGTTGGATTGGTATGCTGGGGCTATATTCCGTAATTTGTGAGCAAACGCCGCGATTCATGCGGACCGAAGGTCCGCGCACCCAGAAATCCCTTCTCTCTGCAACCGGAACCCCTATCTATCTGCTCAATAAAGAACTAGGCTCCTGCAATTTAAAGACAATATTACCCATTTTCGCCTTGAAATAGGCCGATTATTAGTCGATATTCAAAAAACATCTCCGTTTTGTTACTCAAGCACTTTTTGACCACTATTTTGAAAACGCAAAATAGTCTCCTAACTTCGACCCTTAGATGAACCAACTTCAGAATCCCAAGCCACGCATTTTACAAATAGATGCCCTACGAGGATTAGCAGTAATTCTTGTTCTTGGAAGACACATTCTTTTTATTCCGAGCTCCCTTCCTTGGTATATTCAGGAACCGCTATCGCTTTGGCAGCAGATGGGATGGATAGGCGTTGACCTATTTTTCGTTTTGAGTGGATTCCTCGTATCGGGTCTTCTTTTTCAAGAATACCGGCAAAACCGGCGCGTCTTGATAGGACGGTTTCTTTTGAGGAGGGCCTTTAAAATATATCCTCCCTTTTACCTTATGCTCTCCGTCACCTTACTCGGAGCATCGTTAAACCAATATCCTATTGATGGGTGGCGCTACATCTGTGAGGCATTATTCATACAGAATTACTTTGAAGGCCTATGGAATCACACTTGGAGTCTTGCCGTTGAAGAGCATTTCTATCTTCTACTAAGTGCGGTTGTCTTCTTATTAGTGAGAAAAGCGAATAGAAGTGAGGATCCTTTTTCTTTTTTGCCGATTTTTATTTTGGTAATCGGTGTACAGATTCTCGTCATGCGGATCAGTTTCGGAGCATATTATCCGGTGGGCGATTGGTTGCAGATTTTGCTATTTACTCATTTTCGGATTGATTCTCTCTTTTTTGGGGTGCTCCTCTCATACTACTTTCACTTCCACCACGACCGCCTTGAGAAGATGGTAAGAGCTTTTCACGGTTCCATATCTAGCCTAGTGATAGTGGCAGTATTCATCTCCTTATACTTTAAACTTGATGCAAGTCGGATCCCTTACACGATTGGATTCACCGTTCTTTACCTCGGCTTCGGTGGTTTGCTTTTGCTCACTCTTTTCCGCGCTAAGAATCAAAATGGTCGTCTACTCAAGATAGCTGAGAATGCTCTCGCTCCCATCGGAAAGGCCTCATACTCCATATACCTTTGGCACATGATGGTGTACACGGCGAGCTTCGATTTTTTTGGGGGAGCAGAGATTACTAATGGACTATTTTTATTGCATCTATTTACCTATTTAATGGGGAGCTTGGCACTTGGGATGTTCTTGTTCCGCACTATCGAAGTACCATTTCTCGCACTTCGTCATCGAGTAGTTCCATAATCCTCATCTCTAGGTAGCTTATATGTTTCTTAAAAATATAGGACGGGGCTAAACTTCAAAGCCTTTGTTTTAAGACGTTCAGAAGTTCGGTCACACAAAGGTAAGGTGCTGGAGGTTGAAGTAGCACGCTGGCGCTCTGTCCCGTAATTTCCGAGAAAACGCCGCTCCTCATGCGGACCGGAGGTCCGCGCACTCAGAACTTCCTTCTTTCTCCAGCCTCAATCCCTAAAAACCCTACCACTTCCTACAACCACTTCTCATAGCAATACTGGGTACAACAGGCAAAGCACGGTCACGGCTCCTCAACAATTTCATTCACCAAACCAGCCCGAGCCAACGTTCGGAGTCCTTCGCGGACGGTATCTTCTATTACACCTCTTGGAAGGGATCGGTGTTCGGGGGAGACTGCCAAATGAGATGAGGTGAGACGTATTAGACCATCGACTGAGGTAAGGCCGCTTACTATTGCTGAAAGAAGCATTGTCTCAAATCCACCCAGCTCTACCGGTTCGTAAAGCCGATTGGTGAGGAGGGAGCCTACGCCGATCTCCCAGCGCAGCCATGGGGGCGCCGTGACTGTTGTTGATGACAACAAATATTGTGGCGGATTATACGCTATCGTTATCAGCTCACTATTGAGAAGTTCAATCACTGCACGACTTAATACTTCTTCCCTACTTACAATACCATTACTGAGCTCGCTCCATTTCACAAATCGGGGCCATTTCGAAGCAAGCATTTTTAAAACACCATAAGAAACCTCCTCAACTCCGAAGGAAAACTCCCTTCCCCGTGGATCTCGAAAATCACCGCGCGGCTCCTCATCCTCGACAAGAAGAGTGCCAAAACTTAGGGAACTCAGTGCTTCTTTGTCTATTGTCGGGAAATTGGTTCGAATAGCTTGGCGAGTAAAGAGAGACTCTCGATACGGTATTCCCCTTTGAAAATCGCGAGCAATCGCTGCTTCCAAGCGATTAGCTCCAGCCCCTTCAGGGAGAGGATTTCTTGAGAAGCGCGCATCTCCCAGATACGAGAGTCCAAACTCAGCACTCCGCTCGACAAGATGTGATAGAGGCTCGCCTGAGGTTTCTGGATTGAGAAACTCATGCATAAGGTATGAGGCTGATTCACCCAAAATTCGCTTTATTTCAGCCCTTATCAGAGCCCCATACGGTGAGTCTAGATTGATTTTATCGCCGAATTTTTTAAGCTCGTCTCTTGCTCGATCAAGCTCGGCGGAGGATATATCCCTTGCTCGTCGGATACCAACGCTTTCAAGGTACTGTTGAATTACTCTACGTATCGTCCAGCCAGGGGCAACATTATGCGTGAGCAACATAATACCTTCCGGCGAAAGTCTCTGCGCACACTCAGCAAGAAGCTCACTCTGTTGCTGAGGAGATATCCAGGAATAAACACCTTGCACCAATATAAGATCAAAAGGCTCTTTATCAACATCTGCGGCCGTTCCCTCAACAAAAGATAGGTTTTTTATTCCGCAGGAATGAGCAAAACTTTCCCCTCGCGCTAGCGGCTCCACCTCCGGATCGCATCCAATAAAGGTTGTTTCAGGATATTCACAAGCAAGCGGAATCAGATGCACTCCTGTCCCGCAGCCTAC
>JBIJBT010000151.1:0-3445 GCA_044345055.1 Bdellovibrionota bacterium | reverse complement strand
TTCACCACCACCCCCTGATCCAGCAATACTAACTCAGCACTCACCTTACTTTCAGCCACCCCCCCCCTCTGCGAACCCTCTCCTAATCCTAAAAGCACCAAAAGAGCTAATCGGTAGAGTGCTAATTGATTTTGGTAGCGGGCGGCGTGGGTGGTAGCGGTCGTTGCTGAGATACGATCTGTTTTGAAGTCGTAAATATTAGCTTTAAGAGGGGCTCCGTCGGGGGTGCGGGCTATGACCACTCGATCGAAGACTCCCGCAACGACCTTTCCGCCAAGACGAAGCGCGAACGGGCGTTCACGCCACAGCTCGAGCTGGAGATCCTCGGCATTCTTTAGCTCCCCACCGAGCTGCTTCCGAACCGCATCGTAATCAAAGACAGTGCGAATTGCGGGGAGTGAGAGACACTTAAGAAGGTAAGTCTGAGCTAATGAGTCTGTGGCTGGGAGCGATTCGAGTTGTAGCGGCGTGGGAAGTGGAGGTAGCCATTCAATCGACTCACAGAGTGCATGCACCGCTATTCCGAATTGCAACGCCGCCGGATCTGTGGAGGCGATGGTATCAATAAAACGAGAGGAGATGCCGCGGGTCGATGGGGTTTGCGCGAGCAAGGCGCGGCGATGGGTCCCCGTTGGGGGTCGGAAAGAAGGATGAAAAACGATCCGCTCTCGATCGAAAGGCGTTATCTCGGACGAGGTTGCAGGAAACCAATCGAGACTTCCGCCCTCATAAACAATTGTTAGCGCCCCCTGATCCAGAGGTTTAACTTCTAAGTCGCTCGATAGTGGAGAGTCCGTTGAGGGTGCCGGTGGCAACGATTGAGTGAGCAGTTCATTGAGGCTTGTTGATTTAATTTTATCACTCAAAAGAACGAACAAAGCGTGACGAGGACGGGTGATAGCCACGTAGAGAAGGGCTAGCTGCCCCGAAATCTCTTGAGAAATGCTATCAGCCTCTGCTTTTGCGAGCCTAGGATGATGCTCGATCACATTCGATCTGGGGCGAATCCAGACCGCAGTGGGAGCATCCAACCGACTTTGACGTTCAGCGAGAAGCGAAGTTCCCCTATTGTTAGAGACCGTTTGTTCGAGATCTAGTAAAATTACGGCATCGAATTCGAGACCCTTTGCTTTGTGGATCGTCATCACCCGAACTGCCGCCTGACTCTCGAGTGAAACGGAAGTTGAGCGAATCTCCTCGATAAAGCGATCAATTTCCGGAAATCGACTCTTTCCATCAAAGCGATAGGCTGCATCAAGAAAATGATCAATAAGGGATGCCTCGACTCCACCTTCGATTCCAACCCGAGCGAGGACTTTGGTGAGGTACGAGCCAATGCCTTCTCGCCATATCCGCTCCCGCTCTGCCGCAAGAAAAAGCCCTTCATCACAGGAACTCAATCCATCGGCCCCCGTTGAAACGATATCATCCGCACCATAGCACGATCGAAGCGGTGAATGCCAAACCTGAAAACGGGCGATAGTGTCGGCTGGGTGTTCTATCCAGGTAAGGAGGGCAAGAAGCGACCGCACAATCGGTGATGATGTTAGCGGAGTTCCTCCTTCACCTGATGCACCGATACCACGACTTATAAGCTCTGCAAGAATCGTTGGTTGGAACTTATTTCTTCTCAAGAGCACACCGATCGTTGCTCTAGGTTGTGCTGCCCGAATCTCTTCGACAAGCGCAACGGCTCGGTTGATGCCGGTCCCATCGACGTGGACCCCTTCCGCATCTTCGCCAGAATCATCTAGATCGCCGTTACCTTTAGCGGCGAATCGTTCAATCCGAACGTATCCGGGACTATCAAGAGCGGTTTCGTGCTTTGTTATCCTCGCTATCCATTCCGCAGCAGCCGTGGGATGAGCTGAGACAGCGGGAGTGTATGGAGCACGCTCGAGCACCTGATTAACTATCTCCATGATAGCACGTGATGAGCGAAATGAGCGAGAAAGAGGGGTAGAGCGAAGAGATTCATAACGAGTCTCAAGGTGAGCAAACAGATGGGGCGTTCCGCCTCGCCAATCGTAGATTGACTGCTTCTCGTCACCAACACACAAAAAGGTGCGCTCTCCTGGTTCAACGGAGAGAATTTCACTTACGAGTGGTTCAAGAACCTGCCACTGATCAAGTGATGTATCCTGAAACTCATCGATTAACAGATGACGAATCGAAGAATCGAGGCGAAAAAAAAGCTCCATCTCGGTGATGCGGCTCGATGCAAAGCGCAAGATATGTTTGATATCATCGAACGAATAACGATTAGTACGAAACTTGATGGCATCGAGTGAGCAACGGAAATTATCAAGAAAACGGCGAAGCGCAGCCGTTTGCGATGAAGTCTTGAGAAGAAGAGCGTCAATCGATGCTCGAGCGAGCGGCATCAGCACTGAGCGATGCGAATCAGTAATTTGTGCGCGAGCGTAGGTTGGACTCTCATCCAGAATTTTTTTAATTACGGTTTCATCAAGAACCCCGAGAGGGTTAGCTGCCTCAGTTAGAGAGAGCAGATTTTCCCGTGCGGTGACCCATAACGCAAAGGGAGTTGGTGGTGAACCCTTCGTTAGAGGAATCGGCATCGAGTGAATCGCCCCAGTGAATGATGGCAACGGAGTAGGCTCTCCTGTCACGAGCGGAACATCCCACACGGTCGGCGAAGATGAACGAGAAAGCTCGAGCGATGGTCGAAGATGGCCCAGGAGTGGGCGTATTATTACGGAAGCTGCTCGCTGACCAATTATCTTTGCACACCTTTCACCAAGATCATCCTCTGATCCGAGCTCCTCAAGAGTTGAAAGAAGTGCCTCAGTGAGTGCACCTCGATCATCAGCAACAGAGCTGATCTCCCAGCGAGCTGGAAGGCCTGATTCGAGAAAAAAAAGTCGCGCTATCTCCATAAAGAGTGCATCAATTGTTCCAATACGCAATCGATGTTGAGATGCGAGAAGCGAGAGGAGCGCACTCTCACACTGCGCGACCGTGAGCTTTTGTATGCCAGTATGCTGCCCTAAGGTCAAAGCACTCTCTGGGGAGTTCATCGCTTCAAGAAGACGACGAAACACTCGTTCACGAATTTCGCTCGCCGCTTTTCTTGTGAATGTCGTTGCAAGAATGGTGTCAGGGGAATGCCCACGTAACACAAGCGCGAGAAAGCGATTGGTCAATTGAAACGTTTTACCCGTTCCAGCGTTTGCCCGAATTAGATCGTGAGTAAGTGTAACGTTTAGGTCCATCGGTGTAATTCATCAATGTCATTCGTGCTCTCGGCAATCTATTTTACCGAGACCGATCTTTTTACTCAGCATTGGAAAATGAAATTCCCAAAATCGGACCATACTCGTCATTAGTTTTGCTCGCTCCTGGTGGCCAAAATATACCGTGCGCGATCCCGTCGAGTACTTTATCGAGCAGCTCTTGCACCGCTAAAAATCCCTCCTCGGGCAGT
>JBIJBT010000020.1:0-38186 GCA_044345055.1 Bdellovibrionota bacterium | reverse complement strand
CAAACCTTAAGCACCTTTGGCATTAACTTCGGTACCGTCTCCATCGGCGATATCGCTAGCCAAAATCTCTCGGTTATCAACAACAGCTCCGTAACCCTCACAGAACCCGCCGTCACCAGCTCGGCAAATCCACCGTTCTCTGCGGTAACTGGCTGTAATTCGGTCCTCCCGAATAGCTCCTGCACCGTTGCCGTATCATTTGCTCCCGTAAGCACTACCCCTCAATCGGCAACCCTCACCGTTGATGGACGACAGGTAAGTCTTATCGGAAGCGGTGCGGTGCCCACACCGACGCCAACACCAACTCCCACCGTCACCCCAACACCAACAGAAACAGCAACCCCAACCCCAACGGAAACCCCAACGTACACCGCTACAGCGACGCCGACCGATACCCCAACAGCGACACCAACCTTCACCGCAACAGCGACTAGCACGTCAACTGCTACGGCAACACCGACCGCAACAAGCACCGCAACTCACACCGCTACGGCAACTCACACAGCCACCGCGACACCAACTGATACACCAACCGCAACAGCGACTCCGACATTCACTGCAACCCCGACACCAACGGAAACCGCAACCTCCACCCCGACAGCAACGAGCACCGCAACTCACACCGCCACCGCAACTCCAACTGCCACCCCAACGGCTACACCGACCTTCACCGCAACAGCGACTAGCACGTCAACCGCGACGGCAACACCCACCGCAACAAGCACCGCAACTCATACCGCTACGGCAACTCACACAGCCACCGCGACACCAACTGATACTCCAACCGCAACAGCGACTCCGACATTTACTGCAACGCCGACAGCAACGAGCACCGCAACTCATACCGCCACCGCAACTCCAACTGCCACCCCAACAGCAACACCCACCTTCACCGCAACATCGACCAGCACGTCAACTGCTACGGCAACACCGACCTTCACCGCCACCCCAACGGCAACACCCACTGTAACCTTAACGCCAACAGCCTCGGCAACTCCAACTGCCACCCGAACGAGCACCCCAAGCCCAACCCTAACTCCAACCGCCACTCCCTCAGCAACCCCAACATTTACCCTCACAGCCACGGCAACTCCAATGTCGACTGCAACGCCGACCCCAACCCCGACTCCGACTGCCACCCGAACCCCCACCGCAACCCCAACAGCCACCCCAACCCGAACCCCAACCCAAATCCCCATTCCCTCCGGATCCGGCGCTCCCGTAGTCACGCTCGGTCAGATGGGCACAGTCTCGGGTTCAGTCGCTCGGATTATGGTGACTAGTTACACCGTGAGTAAAACCAAAGTGCGAGCTCCCCTCAAAAAGGCTGTACTAAGGATCACCTGCACCGGCAGCAAAAGTTCAGCAAATGGAATGATCATCACCAGCTCGCGCGGAACAGCCGTTGCCCGCATCTCAGGTGCCCAAAAAGGGATGTGGTGTCGAGCAAAGAACGTCTCGGGCCGCACTATGACCAGCAATCGGGTGCTGCTGCGATGATGGGGGTGGGACACCCACTCTGCGCCAAGGCCTACTCTCTGCCTCTAAAACATGCGCTCTCTCGAAAATAAAGCACTTAAAAGATGCGAGCGATAATTGATTCAGGCTCGGTCTCGACCCGCAAAAAGAAAAACGTAATTCCTTCCATTCAGATAGGGTGAGCCGATTTGGTTGTCGCACGGACTGTTAATCTTGCAAGTAATCTACCAGGGTGGTGAAAAATGATTTCCTGTTCCGCACTTTGATAGTTTTACTGCAACTTCGTCGGAGTCAACGAAAAAATCCTCAACGTATCTCTTGGAATACGTATCCGGCTTTTTCATCAACCTCTCCTCTTTTCGCCAAAACTCTCAAAGTACTCAGGACGGAACCATTTTTTAAGACAAAGTACCTCCAAGCTGAGTGGGAAAAAAGAACCAGGTAGTCGGGGGCTGCTGCGGCTAAAAAGAGCAGATTCGGGAGTAGAGTTTTTCTTGAATTATCAGCTAAGCTATTATTTTTATTGGGTTAGGTGGTGCTCTGAATGAATTGGCAGAGAGTTTGCCATACGAAGGGAGCTCGGCTTTGGTGATGATCGTTTTTTTTTCCAGTCAACGAAGCTCGCTTGCTGAAACTACTTATTGTAATGAGCACTGATGATTACTGGATCAACTCTCCTCACAACGGATACTTTTCAGTTGCCAAAGGGTGAAACTCAGACAGGTTTGTTTCGTCGTGATTCTAATGGCGACAACAAGATGCCTCAACCTCTTGATAATCCGTTTGCGGGGCTTCTTGAGGCGATTGCCGGGGGGGCGGGTGATTCGGCTTCGTTTGGTCGTGCTCAAGGGTTAGGTGATGCCAATACGGAGTGGTTCGAGGACGATGAGGAAACCGATTCAGAGGTCCGGGACTCGTCAAAACGTCCGCAACGGGGGGCGGATCAGGAGCTCTCTACATCTGCGCTTGCGATGGCGGCAGCCGAGCAGCTTCCTCCTCGGCATTTAGCCGTCGAATCACCGGTAAAGGGTGGTGATTACTCAGAGCGCTCCTCTAGCAGTAAGCTTGGGGAAGTGACAAATCGTGATTCCTCTGTCGAGCGAGCGTCGACCGAGATGCTGCAGGAGCCCAAAGAGGTGGAGTTAGAGCAGGGGGCTCAGAAAGGTGAATCGTCAGCAAATAAATCGTCAGCAGTGGCAGGTGAAGAAGCTGCCGCCGACGAAGACCCGGAGTGGCTCCGCGATATTGAGGTAATCCAAAACGACGATGGCTCGTCAGGAACCTCAAATTCCCAGGATGGGGGGATGTCACCAGATGAGGGTAAGGATGGCTCGGCCGAACCTAAGAGCAGGGGTGCTATTGAGGTGCCTGGCACCTTCGCATCAGCGGTACCCGCATCAATGGTGCCAGGCACCTTTGTACCGCCATCGGGGACGGGTATGACCGATGGTGGGGACGGAGACATTGCTGATTCGCCCGCGGCAGCGGTAGAGGGAACCGGCGCGGCGGGTGGGGTGTCCGGGCGGGGAACGCGGCAAGGAGTTGGCGAGTCGATGCGTTTGGGGCCAAGTCCTGCGGCTGAAGCCCTTGCGATGGGGGTGGCTCAGGCGGGACATAGTGAGGCGGGTGACGGAATAGATCCGCTACTTCTTGGTGAAGGCCCAAATGCGCAGCAATCTCGCGAACCGGTCGAACGCTCACGAATTATCCGAGCTATCGCGCGAATTGAAAAAAGTTTGAAAGGGCTTGTGGACACGAAGGAGGCCAAAAGTGTGTCGCTACGGCTCGATCCTCCCTCGCTGGGCTCAATGACGGTCGATATCAGCTTTCGGGATGGAGAGCTCCACGCACGGCTTGCGCCGGAGTTGCCTCAGGTTGCTGCCGTCCTTCGGGAGCGAAGCCACGAACTTCACGCCGCTCTGCGAAAAATGGGGTTATCCGTTGATCAGGTACGTGTTTCAATTGAGAGTGCGGGTCGTGGATTTGATTCGGGCAGTAACGCCAGTTCTCGCGAGGGGGGGCAACGCGGCTCGCGCCAGTTTGACGGACCGTCTGATTGGGGTGCGGTTGAATCAGAGAGCGCAAATCGAGAGCTCTCCAAACAATATGGCGTTGGGAGTATTGAGAGTGGTTGGGTTGCCTGAATGGATCATGTCAGGTTCGGATGGAATTTTTTATAATTAACGGCAACTCCTCACGGTAGGAGATAAGAGAGTGAGTCTAGCGAGCGAGAGCAATAACCATGGATGAAACAAAACGAATTGGATCGCAGTTTCCAATGAGCGCGGTAACTCAGAGCTCAACAACTCAAAGTTCATCGACGCAGCGATCTTCAGCGAAGACCGGATCAGCGAGCGGAACAAAAGCTGCCGATCCGAATAAACTCGATAGGACCGATTTTCTTAATATTCTAGTTCAGCAGCTCAAGAATCAAGATCCACTTGAGCCGATGAAGAATGAAGAGTTTGCAGTGAATCTGGCCCAATTTAGCCAACTAGAGCAGCTCATTAATATCAATAACACTCTGACCGGTGGAGGAAATGTCGGAGGAGGCGATGTATCTTCTTTAGCCGGTTACCTTGGTCACGAAGTTTTGTTGTCGGATAATACTCTTTCGTTTTCCGGAGGGAGTTCTGATTCCCTCGCTCTCAAACTCTCCCAGGATGCATCAGGCTTAATTCTTGAAGTTACAAAGGCAGGAACAAGCGGAGAGGCGCAACGAATCCCAATTAGCGGACTCTCTAAAGGTTCTCACACCATCTCTCTGAGCAATCTTGGTGTTGCGGATGGTGACTACACCTTCTCTGTTAAAGGGGTGAGCTCTGGAGGCGCAGAGTTTCCGGTTGATTCCTCTGTCGTGGGGACCGTATCAGGCTTTATTCCGGGGGCTGATCCAAAGCTGGTCGTCGGCGACCGAGAGGTTAATCCATCGTCCGTTAAAGAGGTTCGGCTTCCTTCGGGGTAAAACTCCACCGTTGTCGCAATATCAGAATATCGCATTCATGAGGGAGCAGAGCCTCCTCATGTTCTCTCTGTAATCACAGTATGGAGGTTCCCCGTGCCCGGAATTTTGAATGGTCTCTTCGCAGGTCGTGCTGGTATCGCAAGTCATGGAACAGCGATATCGGTTGTCGGTGACAACATCGCAAACGCCTCAACGACCGGATACAAGGCTTCACGAGCCGAGTTCGCTGATATTCTAGTTGGAGGTCAGGCAGCCGGAAAAGTTGTGGGAAGTGGATCTCAAACTCAGGCCGTCACCGCTATTGCATCGCAAGGCACCTTTGAGTTTACAGATCGGAGTCTGGACCTTGGTATCGCCGGAAATGGTTATTTTGCGGTTGCCAAAGGCTCGGAGCGATTCTACACGAGAGCAGGAAATTTTAAGGTTGATTCAGCAGGTTTTCTTGTGAATCAGGATGGTCTTGCGGTTCTTGGATTTGATACGGATGGCACACTGCAACCAATTAATGTGAACTCCGTAGCGCAGGATGGAATTCGCTCGGAGAACGTGACGGTTACAGGAAATCTCGATGCTAGCGCTACGGGAGTCGCAGTAGGTTCAATACCGACTGTAACTGCAGCAGGGAGCGCTCCCCTTGCGGCACCCCGCACAACGTATTCGCAACTAAGTGAGGCCGCCGATTTTTCCACCGTTGTGCAGGTATTCGATTCACTAAGCGCTCCGCACAACGTGACCCTATATTTTTTTAAAGATGCGGCAAATCCGAACTCCTGGAGTGTGAGGGGATATGTAAATAGTGAGGAGGTCGACCCCTCAGGTACTGCAGTGGGCGAACCCCGCCTTATCAGCGGAACCGTGTGGGACGGGACAAGCGCCATGGATGCAGGAGAAACTATAGCGCTCGATTTTGAATCAAATGGCACCCGTTCATCGCTCCCCACTGACGGTCTATACGACATGACAGCGACGATACCGTGGAATAATGGATCAGGAACAGATGATCCAATTAACATATCTCTTGACCCATTCACCCAATACTCATCTCGCTCGAACATTCTCTCTATTTCTCAAGATGGTCGAGGCGTGGGTGCTGTGACGAGTCTTAGTGTAGGAAAAAATGGAGATATTTCCGCGCTGTTCGATAATGGACAGGCCGCAATTATCGGCACGGTGGGGCTTGTTGATTTTTCAAATCCCGAAGGTCTCACCCGTATTGGATCAAATCTACTTCAACAATCTCCAGCTTCCGGTGCTCCAGTAATCGGAAGACCCGATACCGGAAAAATGGGTTCAATTCAATCCGGCGCCCTAGAGCTATCCACCGTCGATATCGCCACAGAGTTTGTAAAATTAATTACCCTCCAAAGAGGATTCCAGGCCAGCTCACGAATGATCACTACGGTCAACCAGCTGCTCAATGATGTGATTCAGTTGGTTTGAAGGGTAGTTAATGGGGGGGTGTGCAACTTGAATTAACACCCTGTCGCTAACACCATGCATCAAGGAAGGGGGATAGCTTTCTATCCCCGAAGAGAGATAAGCGTTGTCGTCCGCTATTTGTGCGCGTAGCTACTATTTACACGACAAAATTTCATGACGAACCAACAACTGATTCGATTAATTTTAAAGTTGCTAAAGACCCATTTGCATATTGCCCAGCCTTTAGCAGAAATTCCAGTTAAGTATTGTCCGGCGATTGAGGGATCAAGCCTCTCAAATATCGAACCCCCCAGTCGACTGTATGACTCGGGAACACATCTGATAAATGCTCCTTTACGAGATTCGCTGCAGCCCTAATGCGGATACACTGGCAACTGATGCATTCATAAAATTTTCAGAGATGAAAACACAGAGGAAATATTTTATCGTGCGGGGAAAAAGGGGAGGAGGATGCAAAAAATAATAATCTTGCTCCGAGTTTTTACGCCCGAGCCTGTATAACTTTGAGTCGACGACTTTACGGTTGGTTGAGTTAGGACCATTCATTTGATAAACTCAAGGGTTGAGAGATTAACGGCGATACGTTTTGATTCGGGGCGCGAGTACATATGGTGGTTCAAGCGGTAGGTAGTTCACCAAGCAACCAAGCTATAGGCGGAGCATCCGCAGGGGCTCCTTGCGGGCTCAGATTAGATTTAGGTTCACTCAATTCTCCCCCAGAAAATCCCTCACAAAAAATAGAGCTCTCAAACGATGATTTCAGCGAGCTCCTCAAGAGTCTAGGAATCGAATATTCTCTGCCCGAAAATTTTCAAATCAGCGCAACGATTAAGATTGCCAATAATCAAAATAACCCCACCATTAATGCTACAGAAGCCGATAACTCCCTAAAAGAACTCCTTCGAACTCCCTCCAAACTCGCAGCCTTGAGTCCAGGAAGCGAGATCAAACTGGAATTCAAAGCCAATATTGAAGAAGACTTAAGCGGGAATTTCTCTTCCTCCCTTCTCGGAATTCCGGTCACTCCATTTGCGAGCATCAAAGCCGGGGCCGCGGCGGAGGTTGAGCTCTTGATACGGGTCGAAAGTGATAAAGATCTTCGGGTTAGTGCAACCATTGGAGGAGATATCGAAGGATCAGCGGAAGCTGGAGTAAGGCCTCCATGGATAAATCTTCCTGAACCATTGAATAGAGCTGTAAATGGGATGTCCCACGTACTCGGGCGGAAGGCGATTAAATGTCCCGAAATGCTAAAACGATTCCTCGATTTATTGAAGGATGCCCCCACCGCATCCGCTGGTTTAGAAACTGAAAACACGAAAAATCGATCAATCGTATTCAACATTCCAAAATCCGAACTTTCTTTTAAAGAGCTATTCTCGGCGATTTTTTCGAGAAAGCTTTTTTCAGACGAATGCTTGGCCTCCCTTAACCCCACAAAAATTGAGAGTGGGAGTTTTTCGGCGAGAGCAGGAATCTCACTAAGTTTGCCTGGCGATGTTAACGTTAAAATTGGCGAAAACGGTCTTTCACGCGAATCGGAGCAAGAGAAGACGCCGACAGAAAAAAAACGGGAAAGATTGTGGGACCGTGTCTCAACATTTCTCGGGGGCAAGAGAGAGGTAAAAGTAAAAACAGGTACAGTGACGCAGCTCGAAGGACAAGGGGGAAATCGTCCCGACACTCAATCTAAAACCTGCGCTTGTGTCGAAATTTCACTAGCTCAACACTGGCGCAGAGAATGGCACTCCCTCAAAGCGATTCGATTCCTTCGTTCCCTCAGACCAGACTGTGAACTTCTGGCGAGATCTTCCGAAGAATTTTCCTTACAACCATCTAGTCTTAAAGAGAGAATTTTGGGTAAAGATCGAGCTCAACAGCAAATCAATATTGTTTTTTCTCCTGAAGAGGTGAGTACTATTTTGAGTAATGCTACATCAAATAGTGATCCTAACTTGATGAAGCAAAGCTATCTAACGGCTGCCAAGACGATCAGAGATGAAACGAATCTCCCTCCACATATTTTAAAGATAGCCGAATCTTTCGCCGAAAATCTCTCTCTTATTGCAAACAAAACAAATGTAAGTACCAACTGTAGAGAACCACTGGAAAACCTTTTCCTCAACCTCAGCAAAGACGCTTGCCTATTTACCGCAATCCTCGCTCTCAAAGAATTGGCTTCCGAATCAAATACTCCAAATCAAAATCCGAGCCTGATATCGGGTCAGATAAGTGCACCCGGTCTGAGTATCTCAATCGGAAATCCAGCCTCCACCAGCTAAACCAGGGGTGAAAAACTCTTCCCAAAATTTAAGCAAAATTAAGCCGCTCTTTTAGCTAAATTTAGCTAAAAGAGCGGCGATGGAGGAGGGGGGATGCCAGGCAACAAACGTTAATAAGAGTAGCCCATTCAATTTTATTTTTGTGAAATAATCGGTTCCACAAAAAGCGTACTCTTCTAACAGATTGTGCCCTGAGCTTTAGGTGTCGGGGCTAAAGAGGTGCCGACCTCTCCTTCGTGCGATCAGTCAGACATGATCGCATCGTAGAGGTTTCTCTGAAGGAGTTTATTATTAACATTCACAGTCCCCTCAAATATTTTCCAGCAAAGATCCTGAAGAAGCGGGTCGCCTTGATATAGATCGAAGGTTGTTTCCGCCGCAAGCTCTACCCACGCTGGTGTCAATTTCTGTAACCTACCACTCAGAACTGCTCCTCCATAAGCATCTTCCGCTCCAATTAAGCAGAAGTCGGCCTTTGAATTGAGAATCACACTCGTACACATCGGGCATGGCTCAAGTGTGGTGAAAACATGTGTCCCGGGCCGCAGTGTGGCTGTATCTTCATTGTGATTCCGCGAGTAGGCTGAAATACCTAGTGCCCCAAATTCACCTGACCACTCCTTTCCTTTTCGGAGTCTTGTTTTGACTTTATTCAGGATATTTTTCCCATGCTTGTCTTCGAGCATCTTCATGATTGTCGCCAATCCTCCGGTCTCCGCATGTCCAATTATTTTCATCACGGGATCACCCGTTATCATCAAATTTCGGCTCTGAAATTCCAATACGTGGTCCTTTCCAACAACAAGGACCACCCCTCCCACACCAAAATTTCCCTCGCGAGCTGAATCAAGTGCTCCCTTTAACGCACGCCGAAGGTAGTACCCATCCTGTCCTCGCTGATATTTGTGTTCCGTGCTCCTCAAGTAGTGATTTACTTTAGTATATGTATCATTAGCGATGTCTTCTTCAGTCCCTAACTTTCCCATCAGACCGGCGCGAAGTTGCGCAATTAATCCTCCTTGGTCTTTGGGAAGTACGAGTATCTGCTCCTCCGGAAAGCCCTCTTTGATGACCCCCTCTTTAAGTGAGTCAGACTCTCTGCTTGGCTGAATTAAAAACATCGGCGGCGTCGGATCGATGCGACCTGGCATGGAGGTTGCCACGTTCGACTCGATATTCCGTGCGAACAATGTATCATTCAGCCCATCTCCGCCCACTGTAATCTTACAGTTCAAGGCATCCATCGGGATTCCATATGCACGCTCTACATCCGCAAAAGACCTTAGAGCCAACTCTTTAGAGGTAGCTCCAACCCCGTAGTAGAATCGAACGATAGCCTCGGTATTCGCGTTTTCTAGATACTGAAAACCGGAGAAACACGATAACCCCTCAATACCCTCTGCTTTCAGCCGCAATTGGAACTGTTGGTCAATTTCTTTTACAATTGCGGAGGCATTGCTATCCCCTGGATCGTTTGAAAGATCTCGAGGTAACGTAATGTCATAACCAAGCTGACCGCTGGTTGGAGCTTGGGAGATAGAGCAAAATTCGCGCGCGATAACGACCGGAACCCCCTCCCCCTCTGGAGGCGTCATTCCTGCACTGGTATGCATCTCGTTGAATTCGGTTTTTGCCCGGGGTGACGACTGCCAATCTGAGTCAATCCGCCCTTCGATAACCTCCTGAGCGACCTCCACGAAAATCCGATCAACAACTTCCCACCTATCCTGCTGGTTAATCACTCGTTCAACTAAACCTTGATACCGAGGAGATTGAACATAACCTTCGCCCTTCATCGAGTAGGCTTTAGCACCGCCATCCACTATTAAAAACGGCGTTGGGAATAGCTGCCCATTGGCAATCCTTGCCTCAATGTCGAATCGCGGATCGCCACTTGAAAACTGGCTTCCCGTGACAGGTACTAGGGCATATCCCTTCTGTGCCAATTCGATAATAAGATCTGCCCTGTGCAGCGCATCAGCCGGTCCCCAATTTCCCGGCCTTATTTGAGTGTTATCAACATCAAGAAACGCTACTCCTTTTAGCGTGCGGTGTCCCCAATATGCGGGGTTTGCCTGTTTCGGGTGTAATCCAAGCTGCTGAAAGGATTCTTGCGACCATCCCTGCGGATTGCCCGGGTCCAATTCTCCGCCAAAGATCTTTTGAAATTGTTCCTTTCCACGTTCGGGCTCGTCACGAAGAAGTCTGCTTAAGACCCTTAATCGCTCAACGGCAGTGTAATCACCAGATGTTGCTTTTTCAGGTGGATGCATCGTGAGCGTGCGGTTATCAGTCTCGCCCCCCGTGAAAAAAGTCCTCACAGCGTTGGTCACATTAGAAATAGCACTAGGCATCGAATACACCTCGATTTAACGTAAATAAACAATCCCCTGTCGAAGCATGGTGATTTCGCGCCTCGACCAATTATCGACGAGCAAAAATATCTGTTAGTGACTTCGGACAATCTTTTGTCCGCCCCTCTGCTAGAAGCCTTATCATCCTGTTGTTATTCAAAAAAATCCACCTCTCCAACATACTATCTCGCCTTAATAGTCTTAATCTAACCAAATTTTCCCCCAACGAGCCGACTCTGCGTAGCCCGAGTCTCTATGCCTCAGAGTCGTAGAGCTACAGCCTAAAAGTATCGACACCTCCCGCTCAACCCTAACAGCTTCATCCAGATTACATATCCCTGCCACTCACTGAGATTCACCCCTCTGTTTCACCTCAGTCCCTCTTCATTCCCTCACCAAACCTAAAAAATCTTGCCATTGATGAACGTGACCCACCTCTATATATACGAAAGACTTGCAAAACAATCGGCACTGGCAGATACTTGCGGTACTAGAAAAAAACTAGAATAGAGAGAATTATTCAAGGATAGCTACATAACCCTACGTCGACACACAGCCCACGAAACACCATGAAGATAGCAAATCCAATTTACGACGCTGTATTTAAGTATCTCCTCGAGGACAAGAGGGTGGCAAAGTTGTTGCTTTCAACGATTCTTGATGAAGAGATTTTAGATATTAATATTCAACCGACCGAGCACTCTATTGAGCTTGAAAGACCACCGGTGACTGTGTACCGGATCGATTTTTCGGCAAAAATTCGCTCAGGTTCGGGAGAGCAGCTTGTTCTTATAGAGCTACAAAAGGCAAAGTTTGCGCAAGATCTTTTTAGATTTCGAAGATACCTCGGCAACCACTACGCAAATAGAGAAAACCAAACAACTGACCCAAAAACTGGAAGAACTGTTCCAATTCCGATAATCACGATTTATTTCTTGGGTGAAGCGATCTCTGACCTTTCTGCTCCCGTAATCAAGGTAAATCGTGAATGCATTGATATCGCTACTGGTGAAAGATTTACCAAAAAGTTCCAGTTTATCGAGTGTCTTACTCACAATAGCTTCATAATTCAGATACCTCATCTAAAAGAAAAACGAAGAACTGAGCTTGAAAAGCTTCTTCTTTTCTTCGATCAATCAAACGCTATCGAAGATAAACACACCCTCTCTATTCATGAAGATCAGATCCCCCAACAACATCAACCTCTTTTAGACCGACTTCGAAGAGCGATAGAAGATCAAAACATTCGAGGCGCTATGGATGTTGAGGACGATATTGTGCTTGAGCTTGAGGATAAAGATAGAGAGATTCAGAAGCATCGAGATAGGGCGGAGCTGGAGAAACAGCGAGCAGAAGAAGCGCTACAACGAGAAGAGCAGGAGAAAAAAAACGCAGAGCTCGCAAAAGTTCGTGCAGAGGAAGCTGAGCAACGAGAAGAACAAGAAAAAAAACGAGCTGACGAAAATGAACAAAAATTAGCTGAAGCTCTTAAACGTCTTCAGGAGCTCGAGCAAGGTTCCTCGGACAAATCATGAGACTTTTAAGATAGCATCATTTTTATCTGGATTATGAAGAGCTGGTAAAAGTTTCGTCGTTAGCGGAGAGTCGTTTATTCTGCGTTTACCCTCGATCTTCGACCACTGATCGGTGAATTTAAGGTGGAATCATATTGAGACAGTTGATTTCCTTGGCTCGCTAATCAATGTGCTTGCGTTGACGATATCATCAGGGAAATAGCCGGAAGCTCTCCGGCTCTTAGACCAGTGTGTGGCTCAAATGGGTTGACGAGACGATCCATCATCAACCCCAATCTCCTCTAAACCGCCGCGCCAACTGCCTGATCGCTTACCGCCTGCTTACTTACTCCCTCCTCTCGAGTTACCGCCTCTCGTTCCTGATTTGCTGTTCGGATTGGAACTACTCTAAGAAATCGGTTGCGGAAAACTCGCCACTCGCTTAGGAGCCACTGGACACGTTGGCTTTTGGTTGCATGACTATACTGGTTGAGGGTCTCAAGGAGAATTTGCTCATCAACTGGGCGAATTGGAGATGGGCAAACGGACTCGGGATTTAATCGATCTTGATATTCATCTAAAAGATAGAGTATCCCGCCCGTCATTCCGGCTCCCACGTTGTGTGAAACCTCACCAAGAACAACGACAAGCCCACGGGTCATATATTCGCAGAGGTGGAGTCCTGCGCCCTCTATGACCGCGGTAGCTCCGCTGTTTCGTACCGCGAAGCGATCTCCAGCGGTGCCGAGTGCGAATAGAACCCCACCGGTTGCACCGTAGAGTGCGCAATTACCGATGATGACATTTTGCTCCGGTCGAAATCGGGATTTCGCAGGCGGGCGGATGATTATCGCACCTCCTGACATCCCCTTACCAACGGAATCATTGGCTTCACCCTCGAGGGTCAGGGTAACACCTTCAGTCAAAAATACCCCGAATCCCTGACCAGCGCTCCCGCTACAATGAAGGTCAATTGATGGTGGGGCGATAAGTTGTTTGCCATAGGTATCTGCAATTCCCCCTTGAGCGGCGATCTCCTTGATGCGCGCATCGTGCACCCGTTGCGCAATCGCGGCACTCAACGGTGCACCGATTGAGCGATCGGCCGTCGTTATGGAATAGCTACGACTAAAAGGTTCTCCCGATTTAATCGCCCGCGCGCAATCTGCGACGATCTGAGAATTCAGGGGAGATGGCTGATGAATGTTGAGAGAACAGCACCGATGCCCACCCGCGGGGCGAGCGCGAAGGAACTCGCCGAGATCGAGGTGGCGCTGATGACACAACACTTCACCTAGAGGATCAACCTCGAGCAGATCGGAGCGACCACACGCTTCATCGAGTCCCCGAAGACCAAGCGCTGCAAGATGCACCCGAACATCGGCAGCTATTAGATCGAGCAGTCGAACGATTCCATCTACTGTGCCTGTGTATTTTGCCTTGAACTTTGGATCATGAGTCGCGATGCCGGCCGGACACTTATTCTTTTCACATACCCGAGCCATAACGCACCCCTCAGCAACTAGGAGCACCTTACCGAAATCGAACTCATCCGCTCCGAGCAACGACGCTGTTACGACATCAGCACCTGTTTGTAGCCCGCCATCAACTCGCACCCGAACAAAATCACGAAGATTGTTATCAACGAGAGTCGCGTGAACCTCAACGAGCCCGAGCTCCCACGGCAATCCTGCGTGCTTCATCGAGGAGAGGGGAGATGCTCCCGTTCCTCCATCCCAACCCGCAATGTGTATAATTTCAGCGCCTGCCTTTGCGACACCCACTGCTATAGTACCAATGCCCGATCCTGCGACAAGCTTAACACTCACCGCAGCTTCTGGACGGAACGATTTGAGGTCATGAATTAACTGTTTGAGATCTTCGATGCTGTAGATATCGTGCTGCGGTGGTGGCGAAATAAGATCGACCTGCTCATCAGAGTGGCGAGCACGCGCAATATCGCGACCCACCTTCACACCCATAAGCTGCCCACCTTCACCGGGCTTTGCACCCTGCGCGATCTTGATCTGAAACTCATTTGCAGATACGAGATATTCTGCGGTCACGCCGAATCGTCCCGATGCAATCTGCTTTACGGTAGATGTCGAGCCATCGATAAAATAAAATGGATTCTCTCCACCCTCACCGCTATTGCTTCGCCCGCCAATCTCCTTCATCGCGTGAAATATATCTCGCTGCGCCTCTGCGCTGATCGCTCCAAACGACATCGCACCCGATCCAAATCGGGACGTTATCGCCCGAATAGATTCGACCTCATCGGTAGCAATGGGTGTCGCTTGACGAGGACGCAGGAGGTGGCGAATCGACACGGGTGTGTCTTTTGATTGATCCGCAAGATACTCAGCGTAGAGTGAAGCGCTTTCATCTGGAGTCGAGCGCACCATTTTTTGGAGCAAACGAGCACGCAGATTCGTCATTGAGTGACGCTCACCACTTGTTCCTTTTGTATGCTCTTTATACTGGTAGGTCGTTGGAAAAAATGATCTAGTTGAATTCTCTGCGACACGCTGGGCTCGGAGCAGTATCCGCTCAGCAATCATCGGAAGAGTGAGTCCGCCGATCCGTGAACGAAGGCGGGGGAAAAAATCATCGAGCAGTTCTTGACTGATACCTATCGGTGTAAAAAGCTCAGATCCCTGATAACTGCGTGCAACGGAGATCCCCGCTTTCGACATTATTTTCAAAAGCCCGTTATCGTACGCCTTAAGAAGTCTTCGCTCATTTTCGATAGGGTTGCTATCTTTTAGCGCACCATCACTCGGTGATTGAGCAAACGAAAGAGCGAGCGCAGGACACACGGCAGCAGCACCAAATCCTATAAGCATCGCTACATGATGAGTCTCGATAACCTCACCCGATTCAACTACGATTGAGGCTGATAGATTGAGACCCTGAGTGTTGAGGGCATTAACCACGGCACGAAGCCCCAACAGGCTCGGAATCGGAGCATGTTTTGGATCGGCATCAATATCGCTCAGCACCAAAATACCAATTCCCCGACGTACCGCTGATACGGCTTCACTCGCTATTTTATTTAGTGCAGTCCGAAGGCCGACCTGCCCATGATCAAGAGAAAAAAGAAGCGATATGCACGATGTCGTCTCGGTGTTTTCCCTTATGGCGCGTAGCATCGCGCGGCTTATTACGGGCGAGTTAAGAAGAATCGCCTGCGGGGGAGGAATAAGCTCTTTGGGAGCGAAAATATTTGGTCGAGGACCGAGGAATGTTGAGAGATCCGTAACGAGCCGTTCTCTAAGATAATCGAGTGGGGGATTGGTTACCTGAGCAAAATCGTGCGAAAAGAAATCAAAGAGCGGTCTATCCTCATCGGACAAAATCGCCAGTCGCGCAGTATCTCCCATCGAACCGATCGGCTCTTTACCCTCGAGAATCATCGGCACAAGAATCTTTTCGACAATCTCTTGATTGTAGCCGAACGCCTTGTATGCAGTTTCGGGGATTGGTGGCGGTGTTGCTGCAGGTGGTAGAGAGATTAGTCTTGGATCGAATGCCGCAGTTTTTACCTCTTGCGATTGACTTGGATCTTCTAATGAGAAGGATCCATCCGAGAGAGATACTCGAAAACCGCGCCCTGCTCGAAGAACGCCTTTCTGCAGAATTGCGCCCTCATCGATCGTAAACGCTCCCGCTTCGGAAGCAAGATATATCGCATCGTTGGTCACTGCCCACCGACATGGCCTGAATCCATTTCTGTCTAGACGAGCCCCGATTGTTTCACCGTCTGAGTAGGCAATAAATGCAGGTCCATCCCACGGCTCGAGCGCTCTTGCCCAGAATTGGTAGTAAGAATTGTGAAGATCCGCAGGTGGCATAAGGATCGCGAGCAGGTCTTCGACGTGCGGTATGCTGCTCCGATATTTTAGAGCTTCGACCATCTCGTTAAGACTACCCGAATCGCTGATTCCCTCGTGGGTTAAGAGTTCATCTGGAGGAAGTCCGAGCGCCTGTTCGCGCGAGAGCGCCCACGCCCGATTTCCGGCGATAGTATTAATCTCGCCGTTGTGAGCTATGAGTCGAAACGGCTGTGCTTTATCCCACGAGGTTCGAGTATTGGTGCTGAAGCGACGGTGGAAGAGGGCAAATCGGGTTGTAAATGCGGGATTACGAAGGTCGCGATAAAATCGGGGGAGATCGCGAGCGTTCGTTAGCGCTTTGTAAACGATCGTTGTTGTTGAGAGCGAAGTGAAGAAGAACTCCTGAATTATTCCGGAGCTACGCTGGCGAGTTCTAGTGTGTTGTTTAGCTAGATAAAGGAGCTTGTTGAAAGCTTCGTCTGTTCGGCAATGAACTGGTCGTTCGATTATAGCCTGTTTGATAGAAGGCAATCGACCCCGCGCATCGGCACCGAGCACCGATTCGTCACAAGGTACTTCTCGGTATTCAAGTATCCGCAAACCCATAAATAAAAAGGTTTCTTCGAATACCTGAAGGGCTCTTCGAGAACGAGCGCGATCGGATGGCATAAAGAGGGTCGCCACCGCAACCTTACCCCTCTCATAGCCGAGAAGATCAAAAGGAATGTCAGTCATGATGCCGGAGCCATCTCCGGTGAGTCCATCGGCGCCGCACGCTCCTCGATGTTCGACCCGCTCCAGCGCCTCAAGCGCTTCCCGCAACGCCTCATGAGAGCGATGCCCTGACCTATTGACGATAAATCCAACGCCGCAAGCTGAACGCTCGTCGCTAAAACCACCTCTATTACTGATCATAATTACCTCAAAAAATAAGTTGAGGATTAGTATTTTACCGCACTGAATCGGTCACTATTTCTAATGTGTAAGAGTGGCTTAAAAAATCGGCGAATGCACCGAGCCACCACCTGTCGAATATGATTAAAAGGTAAACAAAAAAAATCCACCCCCAAACCAGTCTTCAAACACGTCACCTCGAACCTACGACAGAACCGATCAACTAAACAAGAGGAAAGTAAGGTGGTGAGAGCGGTATGATTACTGTTGAGGATTCTCTCTGTGTTCTAGGCTTTGCTAGCAGGGGAGGTGAAAAAGTGGTTTGGGGGCCGAGGACGAATTTCTTAAGGCGGTTATTCCCCATTTTCTCGACGATATCCGACACTACATCAGTTCTGATCGCGAACCCGATAGGTTGTGCTGCGATAACGAATTAGCAACGATGCTATGACTTATACTGAAATACGCGCTTTACTCGGGGCCTAAATCTGATACCGTTCCTCATTGTTCGATACGAAAATACAGAGCACCTACCGACTTTGTCGCCGCGAGGTATTACCTTATTTCGGTTTTTTGAAGCGCTGTATCGCACTTCAAATCGGAAATCGCCACCTCCATAGTGCAGTCGATGACCATTTTTAGGGTTGAATTAATCTGCGTCGTTTCCGCGAACGGATATTAAAAAAGACCGATTCTTAGCGCACATCCGATGATCACCCCATACCACGCCGCCTATTTCGCCAACGAACTAACGAAGAGGTGCCCATCAAATAGTATCGAAAAGCTAGCATCCTCGCTCGCCGATGCTCAGGTTGATCTGAATCCCCACCAGATCGAGGCTGCTCTCTTCGCATTTCGCTCCCCTCTCTCAAAGGGTGCGATTCTGGCGGATGAGGTCGGCCTTGGGAAAACGGTAGAGGCGGGAATCGTTATTGCCCAGCGGTGGGCTGAGCGTCGCAGGCGCCTCTTGATAATCACTCCCGCGAATCTCCGCAAACAGTGGAGTCAAGAGCTCTCCGACAAGTTCTTTCTCCCGAGTACAATTCTTGAAGCCAAGAGTTTTAATCAGGCGGTAAACGGTGGGAATCTAAACCCGTTCCTTCAGGACTCAATTATATTGTGCTCCTATCAGTTCGCACGAACGAAGGAGCCCTATATCCGGCAGGTGCCGTGGGACCTTGTGGTGATTGATGAGGCCCATCGGTTGCGAAACGTCTATAAGCCGCAAAACAAGATAGCGAACGCTATAAAAAACGCCCTTCTCGATGCTCCAAAGCTGCTTCTGACGGCGACACCTCTTCAGAATTCACTCCTCGAGCTTTATGGACTTGTCAGCTTTGTTGATGATTTCGTCTTCGGTGACATCAGCAGTTTTCGCTCCCAGTTCGGCAAACTGACGGGGGATGACAATTTTAGCGAGCTAAAACAGAGGCTGAAACCGGTATGTATTCGCACGCTGCGTCGTCAGGTCCTTGAGTATATAAACTACACCAACCGGATCGCTATCGTGCAGGAGTTCGTTCCTCATTCTGACGAGCAGCAGCTCTACGATGTTGTTTCGGATTATCTTCAACGCGAGGAGCTCTATGCTCTTCCCAAGAGTCAACGAAAGTTGATGACCCTGATACTGCGAAAGCTGCTTGCCTCATCGACCTTCGCGATATCTGGAACGCTCCAAACCCTTGCAGACCGACTCGAAAAGACTGTGCAGGCGGTAACTGCTACGTCCGCGGACCCGAGTGATGAGATAGCAAAAGATTACGAGAATTTCGACGAACTAGCTGATGAGTGGGAGGGAGCAGACGGTGAAGGCCCCGAACAATCAACAGCGAAGCCGCAGTTGAGCGAGAAGCAGTTAGGGGAGCTTCATCAGGAGATACTGCTCCTTAAGGAGTTCATGCGTCTTGCTAGCAGCATTGAACAAAATTCGAAAGGGCAGTCACTACTTACCGCCCTTCGTCGAGGATTTGCGGAACAGATTAAAACGGGTGCCAAGAAGAAAGCTCTCATTTTTACCGAATCGCGAAGAACGCAGGAGTACCTACTGCGACTCCTCGAAAGTTCTGACTATCGTGGTAAGGTTGTGCTCTTCAACGGCACCAACACAGACCCCCAGTCAAATGCAATTTATCAGGAATGGCTCAATCAGTATAAGGGCACCGATCGTATAACCGGGTCGCCCACCGCTGATAAGCGCGCCGCCATTATTGAGCACTTTCGCGACAAGGCTGAGATTATGATCGCGACCGAGGCGGCTGCCGAGGGGGTTAATATTCAGTTTTGCTCCCTCGTTGTGAATTATGATCTTCCCTGGAATCCTCAGCGTATTGAACAACGCATCGGTCGCTGTCATCGATACGGTCAAAAATACGATGTTGTCGTTGTAAACTTTCTGAATAAGAACAACGAGGCCGATCAGCGAGTCTACGCACTTCTTGCGGAGAAATTTAAACTTTTCGATGGGGTTTTTGGTGCCAGCGATGAGGTTCTCGGCACGATAAGCTCTGGCGTCGATTTCGAGAAGCGGATAGCTGAGATCTACCAGCGGTGTCGAACTCAAGGTGAGATCCAGCGGTCATTCGATGACCTCCAGCAAGAGATGGATCATGAAATTGCGACGAGACTCTCTGACACGAGACAGAAGCTCCTTGAAAACTTTGACGAAGAGGTTCACGAAAAGCTCCGCATACGGCTCGACGAGAGTAAGGTTGTGCTCTCAAAATATGAGAATTGGCTCTGGCAAATAACTCGATTCTATCTCAACGGTCACGCCGAATTCGGTAGTGATGGCCATTCTTTTGTTCTTGAAGAAAATCCCTTCCCCGAGGAGCCCATTCATCCGGGCCCCTATCGAACTGGGAAACATGTTGAGGATGCGAACCTCTATCGGCTCGGTCATCCCCTTGCGCAGAAGATTCTCCATGCGTGCGGAGCGAAGGAGCTGCGACCCGCCGAACTTGAGTTTTCGTACTCTGATGCCCCACTCAAGGTCTCTATTCTGGACCCCCTGATTGGCCAAAGTGGGTATCTCATCGGTATACGGCTAACTGTCACCACCTTCGAAGCTGAGGATCACATACTGCTGACCGGGATTACCGATAACGGCGAGATCGTCGATGCCGAGCAATGTCAGCGTCTCTTTTCGATAGAAGCAAAAGTGATAGGGGAAGACCTAACTGTGCCGCCCCATACACAGGACCTTCTCACCGCTGGACTCAGTGTGCGGGAGAGCAGTATCTTAGCCGAGCTGTCTTCTCGTAATGCTACTTTTTTTGAGACTGAAATGCATAAACTCGACTCGTGGGCGGCTGATGTCAAAAGCGCTCTTGAGAATGAGATAAGAGAGCTCGACCGGGAGATTCGGGAACTAAAAAAGGAGGCGTCGCTCGAAGGGGACCTTGAGAAAAAGATAGCAATGCACCGGATGATAAAAGAACGGGAGAAAATGCGTATCGAACGCCGAAAATCGCTCTTTGAGGCACAGGATGACGTCGATACCCGCAAAGATGAACTCCTGTCAGTGACGGAGGCGAGGCTAAGACAAGGGGTTGAACGGAAGGAGATGTTTACGATCCGGTGGAGGGTGGTGTGAAGAAAAAGGGCTTGGAGATTGTAGCGGACGACTATAACGTTCTACTCAAGGATGTAAGCACCCTGTTAGAGGCGGGAAGAAAAGGCGCTGCCAGATCGGTGAATACGATAATGGCGGTGACTTATTGGCATGTGGGTAAAAGAATTATTAGACATGAACAGGCCGGTAAACGAAGAGCCCACTACGGTAAAGAGCTATTAGCCACCTTGGCTGCTGATCTGACGGCACGATTTGGAAGAGGCTTCTCAGTAACAAACCTCCGTCTGATGCGTACGTTTTATCTAGAGTGGGACATTCAGCAGCCGGTGGCTGCTGAATGTCCCACAAGTAGCTCTAACCAGCTGATCTCATTGAACTATCTAATTCAACAGCCATTGTCTGCTGTATTGCACGCCCCATTTCCACTACCCTGGTCACACTACGTTGAGCTGCTTCCCGTAAAGAACAAAGAAGCACGACGTTTTTATGAGCAGGAGGCGATTCGAGGTGGTTGGTCGAAGCGGCAGCTTACTAGACAGATTGACAGCCAGTTCTATGAAAGAACGCTCCTATCACGCAATAAAGCGGCAATGCTAAAAAAAGGGACAAAAAGCTGTGCCTGGGGATCTTGTCTCTGTGGAGGAAGAGATCAAAGACCCTTTTGTTTTAGAGTTTCTTGATCTGAAAGACGAGTATTCAGAGAACGACCTTGAAGAGGCGCTCGTTCATCAGCTTGAAGATTTTCTTCTTGAGCTTGGCGGTGACTTTGCTTTTGTCGGCAAGCAGAAACGGTTGCGAATTGGCAATGAGTGGTACCGGGTCGACCTAGTGTTCTTTCATCGGCGATTACGCTGTCTCGTCATCATCGATTTAAAGATAGGTAGACTGACCCACGCGGATGTTGGTCAGATGCACCTGTATTTAAACTACGCTCGCGCGCAATGGACCCATCCTGACGAGAATCCACCAGTGGGGCTGATATTATGCGCTTCAAAGGATGCCACCCTGGCAAAGTATGCGCTTGAGGGTCTCAACAATAAAGTTTTAGCGGCGGAATATAAGATGGCCTTGCCTGACGAGAAGGTATTGGCAGCAGAGCTAGAAAAGAGTCGACAGAGGTTTGAGAGAGGAAAGAGATGAAAAAGCAGAAGTTGGAACTAACCTGGATCGGCAAAGACGAGCGGCCAAAGCTGGAGCCCCGGATACTGCTTGAGGATACTGATAAGTCGTATCACGCTAAGGCGCGGGTTGGTGAGAATGATATCTTCGATAATAGGCTTATTTTTGGGGATAATTTGTTGGCGTTGAAGGCGTTGGAGGCGGAGTTTACGGGGAAGGTTAAGTGTGTGTTTATTGATCCGCCGTATAACACGGGGAGTGCGTTTCGAGATTATGAGGATGGCAAGGAACACTCAATATGGTTGAGCCTGATACGAGATCGCCTGGAAATATTGAAGACGATGCTCTCCGATGATGGGTGCATCTGGATTACAATCGATGACAACGAGGCAGCTTATCTCAAAGTTTTATGCGATGAGATTTTTGGGCGTGCAAATTTTGTTGCTAACATCGTCTGGGAGAAGGCATATACTGCCAACCAAACGGCCAAGCACTTCTCCAACACACACGATCACATTCTGGTGTTTGCGAAGGATTTTCAATCGGTAACCCTTGGTAAGCTTGAGCGAACAGAGGATCAAAAGCAGAAATTCACAAATCCGGATAACGATCCACGTGGGCCATGGAAGGCAGAGAATTTATCGGCTGGTAAATTCTATTCGGCTGGACAGTTTGAAATTATTGGACCTACGGGAAAGCAGTTTACTCCCCCTAAGGGTAGATACTGGCGATGCAATGAATCACAGTTTAAAGCCTATTTGGCCGAGGGACGAATCACCTTTGGATTGAAGGGCGATGGTCGCCCGATGCTCAAGAAATATCTCCATGAAATGATAAATGGCCTAACACCAACAACGTGGTGGCGCCATGAGGAGGCTGGAAACAACAAGGAGGCTAGCATTCATTTAAAAGCAATGTTTGGCGACCAAGACGTCTTTCAAACGCCGAAGCCGGAGAAGCTGCTAAGTCGTATAATCTCCCTTTCTTCCAACCCCGGCGACCTAATCCTAGACTCCTTCGCCGGTTCCGGCACCACCGGCGCTGTCGCCCACAAGATGGGCCGTCGCTGGATCATGGTCGAACTTGGCGAGCACTGCCACACCCACATAATCCCCCGCCTCCAAAAAGTCATCGACGGCGAAGATAAAGGGGGCATCACCGAATCAGTCAACTGGCAAGGCGGCGGAGGCTTTCGCTATTACCGCCTCGCCCCGTCTCTCCTGCAACAAGACTCGTGGGGCAACTGGGTTATTAGCAGCAGCTACAACTCTGCCATGCTCGCCGAAGCCGTCTGCAAACTCAACGGCTTTACCTATGCCCCAAGCGATACTCACTTCTGGCAGCACGGCTACTCCACAGAACGTGACTTCATCTACGTAACCACCCAGACCCTTACCCACGAGCAGCTCGCCCATCTGAGCGATGAGGTTGGTGATAGTCGATCTTTGCTCGTTTGTTGCGGAGCTTTTCGTGGGTCAGCTGATCAATATCCGAATATGACGATCCGCAAAATACCCAAGTCAGTTCTCTCCCGATGTGAGTGGGGACGAGACGACTATAGTTTGACGGTAAATAATCTCGCATGCGCGGAAAAGTCTGTGGTTACGCCCTCCGAAGTCGAGCAGAAACCTGCCAAGCCAGTCCGCAACAAAAAGGACCGCCGGGCTATGATGGATGAGCTTCCGAGTCTCTTTAGTATTATCGAGGGGGATCACTCATGAGTAACAAGGTCGCCTCGATCTCCCAGCGCATGAGTCTCCGTAAGCCTCAGGAGGAATCGCTCGTTGCGTTAGCAAAAATCTGCAATCTTCTTCCTCTCGAAAAGGGGGCGAATATTGGGGCGTGTGAGGAGATCCTTAAGACTGAATCGGGGTTTGGGTCATTTGAGGGTTTCGAGCATGAATTCCCCTCAATATGCTTCGCTCTTGCGACAGGTGTTGGCAAGACGAGGCTGATGGGAGCGTGCATTGCCTACCTTTCTCTTGTCGAGGGAATAAAAAATTTCCTTGTTCTGGCTCCTAATTTGACGATTTATGAGAAGTTGAAGGGGGACTTTTCGCCGAACTCACCAAAATATGTTTTCCGAGGTATCAGCGAATTCGCTATTACTAAGCCGTTATTGGTAACTGGTGAAAACTATGAACGTCCTCACGGTTTGCGGACAACGGGATTCGGCCAATTACTCGATCCGCTCGAGCCGGTCACGGTCAATTTATTTAATATATCAAAGATAAATGCTGAGTCCCGAGGACGAAGTGTGCCCAGAATAAAACGGCTGAGTGAGAATGTGGGTCAGAGCTACTTCGAATTTCTCTCCGAGCTAGACGATCTAGTCCTTATCATGGACGAGTCTCACCGATACCGCGCTGATGCCGGTATGAAAGCGATAAATGAACTTACCCCAATTTTGGGAATTGAGTTGACGGCGACTCCCCAAATAGAGAAGGGGGCTCGTGCGACTCCGTTCAGGAATGTCGTTTATAGCTATTCGCTGCCAGACGCGATGCGAGATGGTTTTGTAAAAGAGCCCGCGGTAGCTACTCGCTCCGATTTTGACGCTACGCAATTTGATCAAGATAACCTCGAACGGCTCAAGCTTGAAGACGGCGTTCGGATTCACGAATCAACAAAGGCCGAGCTCGAGGTATATGCAAAACAGAACGGCAAGCCCCGTGTTAAGCCGTTTATGCTGATAGTCGCTGCCGATACAGCGCATGCGAATTCGATACTCACGCTGATAGAGGGCCAATCATTTTTTGATGGTCGTTACAAAGGTAAAGCGATCACGGTTCATTCGAAACAGGTTGGGGCCGAGCATGATGAAATGGTCGGAAAACTTCTTGAGGTTGAAGATCCAGCGAATCCGACCGAGATAGTCATTCATGTAAACAAGCTCGCTGAGGGATGGGATGTAACAAACCTCTACACGATTGTTCCTCTGCGCACCGCCAACTCACGTACCCTCGTCGAGCAATCAATAGGGCGTGGGCTCCGACTCCCCTACGGTAAACGGACGGGTGTCGATCCAGTTGATACCCTTACGATCGTTTCGCATGACAGGTTCGAAGAGATCGTAAAACGGGCACGGGACGCTGATTCAATCATTCGTCGGGGGATAGTCATCGGGAGAGATATTCCAGACGATGGGATGCGCTCGGTCACCGTCCGACCGATTTTCCTCGGTAAAGTGGGAGATCGTGATTTGGTTGTTGACGGGAGAGCAGTGCTTTACTCAACTCCAGAGATCAATGCTACAGATATCGATACTTCGAATGAACGAATATCTTTGAGTCTGCATGAGGAGATCCAGGAGGCTACCTTACTTGCGATAAAGGATTTTGAGCGCCTCCCCAGTTCTCACGATCTCTTACAGCCAAGTATTCAGAGGGAGATAGTCGAGAAGGTTTCAGCCACTATCGGTTCGCGTCGACAGGATCAAGATGAATATATCTCGCCCCTAATTGATATTCATTTCGTCGCAATGGAAACCGCCCAGTATTACTCCTCTTATGCGATTGACATCCCTCGAATCATAGTTGTTCCTGATGGGCCCGTTTCATCAAGATTTAAGGATTTCGATCTTGAGTTCCCAACCGCACGATGGCAGCCGGTCGATCAGGAAATTCTTATTCAATCCCTTGAAGATGATGCTCGGCGATATCTCCGTGCGACTATCCTTACCGATCAACGAAATCTCGCTGACTATATCGTCTCAGGATTGATGGATTTTAATGATGTCAATTACGATGAGCATGCTGACCTTCTCTACAAGCTTTCCGGTCAGATGATCCAATACCTAAGAAGTTATCTCTCTGCCGATGATGAGGTGCGTAACGTCCTTCTTTACTATAACAAGCAGGTTGTCGAGCTAATCCATGCACAGATGCAGGATCACTATGAGCAGGTCAGCTCGGGATTTGAGGCGAAGCCAGCCAAAGGTTTTACGACGCTTGAAAATTGCCATTTTACAATCCCTCAGAGCGAACCGTTTCGAGACTTTCGGGCCCCCGTGAGCAATCCAAAGGATATGCGGAATATGATATTCGCGGGTTTCAGGAAGTGCTTTTACCCAGCAATCAAATTCGATTCGGATTCCGAACGGCTACTAGCGGTACTTTTTGAAAGGGAGGATGCCGTTATCAAGTGGCTTCGACCTCCTTCAAGAGTTTTTTCGATTGATTTTAAACACGATCAGAGTTATCAGCCCGACTTTGTTGCTGAAACAAAAGATGGGCGCTACCTTTTCGAGGTAAAACGGTCCAGTGATATGGCGCATCCTGATGTAATCGACAAGAAAAACGCTGCAATTAAATGGTGCGAATCGGCGACAAAAGCAACGAGAACCTCATGGCGATACATTCTTGTTCCGCATGATGTAATTGGAGATAGTGCGACTTTCGAGGGACTGGTGAGGCGATTTGAACCAAAATCATCCGACCAGTGATAAGAGACTTGGCCAACGAAAACTACTGCAAAATATCGCTGTACTTTGTGCGCTGCCCTGCCTACCACTTGAGTTGTAAAGAGGAAGATCCTGGCTCTGTTCGACCACATATCTCGGTGGCATCGGATGAGCCTTAACAGGGTGGTGAAAAATGATGTGCTAATGATCCACTTCTGATAACAATCAAATAGGGTCAGTTTCACTGAGCTCCGTTACAAAATCTCCCCAGCGATACTTTTTTGCTAATTCCCGAAAGCGGGCAGGTGTGGAGCTTTTGCGGGCAGTGATTTTGGTAAGTTTGTTTTCATTGTCGCACAGCTCAATCGATGCTTCGTGCTTGAGCACCGTAGGAGTCGAAAGAACTCGCCCGCGAATCGGGGGAGGAGGGATTTTTGAACAAATAAGGAATGAATACGGCTCATCCTCGAATCCAAGAGTTGCAGCCTTGCCCGCGCGCTGCGCTCTGGTGCGCTCGACCCGTCGAGTGAAGTGACACCATCGATGAGCGGGTAGGGGACAATCGTTTGCTGCTGCACACGGCGCAACAATGTGGGCACCCTGTTCGAGGAGAAGGGAACGGGCTTCGAGGATTCGTCGGAACCCATCAGGTGTGCCTGGTTCGACTAGCGTTAGCCAGCGATCAGTCGCGGCCCAGAGGGACAGTACAGTCGTTCGCTGAGCGGGAGCCGAGAGCTCTCCGAGAACATATGAAGCCGTCACAAGGTCAGCGCTTGCTGGAAGAGACACGCTTGCCGGCAGAGATAATGGTTGAGTCCGAAGATCGAGCTCTTCCCACGAGATTATTTCTTTAAGGTGGTGACCAGATGTGGCGACCAATCTCTGGCCCACATTTCGAAACAGGGCGCTATGGTCGAAAAGCCGCACGGTGCACAGAGTCTCCCAGATTTGAGAGGCCGCCCACAGGACGGTCCCTGGCCCAGCTCCGACATCAATGAGCGAGCGAGGAGGTGTCTCGGGAAATCGGCTTTCGATCTCACCCAAAATCGCCCGTAGTACTACATAAATTGATGGCATTCGGGTTGCAATGTATGCAAGCACTTTCTTTTCAGAATCGACAAATGGTGCCTCTCCGCGCCCCCGTGCATAAGCCGCCGATAGCTGTTGAAAATCTCGTTGGAGATCGCCGAAGCCGTGACCGTTCAAAGCCTCATCGATCGCAGCTCGAAGTAAGGGTGGTATTTGCATGATAACGCCGTTTATGAGAGGTGCTTTTTTGGAGTGGGCGCTGAAAACTGAGCACTTTTTGATGACACCCTCTTGTTTTGACGAGGGGCTTTCGATTATAACAGGAAAAGCAAATTACACGCAGCACACGGTCGGTTAATTAATGGTCTGGGTCTGTGTTAAATTTTAAAATGTAAGCAGTGATGGCGGGTCGCCAAGTGGTAAGGCACCGGGTTTTGATCCCGGCATTCGCAGGTTCGACCCCTGCCCCGCCAGTTTCTTTGACGGTGTAAAGGTTCTTTGACCGTATTGGCGCCAAAGTCATCCAAATCGTTAAATCCCCGCTCCCTAAAAGTATTTAGTCTTTGACACGTCAGTCGTGTTCGCGTGCAGCACCAACGGTTCTGCTCGGCGAGTTCGCACCAACCGTGTTAAAGTTTTTCTTGTCCCGCAAACGTAAGGGTTCCTGTGTCCCGCAAGCTCGTTATATTCTCAGGGCGCTCCAATCCAGCTTTCGGCAGGGCAATATGCGAAGCGCTTGGCCTCCCACTCGCAGGACTCGAGGTGATGCCGTTCAGCGATGGTGAGTTGAATGTCGATATCAAAGATAACGTCCGTGGCCGCGATGTCTTTGTGATTCAAAGCACCTGCACTCCATGCAACGAGCATTTAATGGAGCTTCTTATAATCCTCGATGCACTGAAGCGAGCCTCGGCATCGAGAGTTACAGCGGTGATGCCTTATTTTGGTTACGCTCGCCAAGACCGCAAGGTAAAACCGAGAGTCCCAATTACTGCAAAATTAGTCGCCGATCTGCTCACGGTAGCTGGCGCCTCCCGCATATTGGCCGCCGACCTTCATTCGGGCCAGATCATGGGATTCTTCAATATTCCCGTCGACAATCTGAATGCCTTTCCGATTCTGTGTCCCTTCATGCGGACCCATTACGGCACTGCCGATGAAGTAACGACGGTATCACCCGATGCAGGTGGGGTTGAGCGAGCCCGAATCTTTGCAACTCGGCTCGACAATACCCCGATGGCGATAATCGACAAAAGACGTACCCGCCCGAACCACGTCGCTGAGATGAGGGTAGTCGGCGACGTGCAGGGACGCACCTGTGTGATCGTCGATGACATGATCGATACCGCATCGACTCTTTGCAAAGCGGCAGTAACTCTCGTCGGTGCTGGCGCAAAGCGTGTCGTAGCGGTGGCCACTCATGGAGTTCTCTCAGGGGAGGCGATTGAGCGGATAGAGGCCTCGCCTCTTGAGAGAGTCGTGATAACTGATTCAATCCCTATGTCAGAGGAACGGTTAGCACGATCATCAAAAATAACCGTGTTATCAATAGCTCCTCTTTTCGCGGAAGCGATTCGCCGAATCCATTCGGATGATTCGGTCAGTAGTTTGTGCGAATAGGAGAAGGCGTTGCTTTAAGGAGCTATTCAGCCGAATTTTAAATCCATCTGAGCCTAATCCAAGAAATTAATTGGCGCTGATGATTGATTTTTATCGAAAGTTGGGTAAAATCTCGACCTCCATGGCGAGTACTTTGTGTCAGCTTGTATAAAGCTGCTCGGCTCTCTAAGCTAAAGCCGCAGACAGCGTAACATGAGGCGCGGTAACATGGGGCGCGTGTTGGATCGTGTAGGGTCGTCCAAGTTCGAGCTCGCCAAATTTTGTTTAGTGTTGTTTTTCAGTAGTATTGTCAACTAGTAAAGAGGTGCTGTGGCTGATTTTACGTTACAGGTTCAGGAGCGGGCTGATACAGGGTCCCGCGCATGTCGGGGATTGCGACGGCGAGGAGAAGTGCCGGGGGTTATGTACCACCGGGGCGAGGAATCGGTAGCAGTAGCGCTCGGACTAAAAGAGTTTACAACCCTCGCCAAACAGGCGAAGCCGAGCCAAGTATTTACACTCAAAAGTGAAAGCAGCAAGCTGGATGGCCGTCCTGTGCTCGTTCGCGACATAGCTCGAGACTCGGTGAAGGGTCAGGTATTGCATGTTGATCTGCAGGCAATGCGAGAAGATGAAGAGGTAACACTTGCGATAGCTGTTCGACTCTCGGGTGAGGCTCCTGGGGTGAAGATTGATAAAGGAATTCTCTCCTGGATGATACACGAGATCTCGGTTGCGTGTTTGCCGAAAAGCATTCCCTCGGAGATTGTCGTAGATGTCACCAAGCTTGGTCTCGGTCAAAGCATTCACGCTCGAGATATCGTTCTTCCTGAAGGTGTCACTCTTGTAGACGAGCCAGAGGAGACTATCGTGACGGTCGTAGCGGCAGGAGGCGAAGCGGCTGAATCAGGTAAGCCATCCTAGTCTTTAACTCTTATGGCGGCTGGAGGGACATGCTGCTAAGGTAAGCTACTCAGGTAATAAGAGGCGATAATACATGTTTCTTATTGCTGGACTAGGTAACCCAGGAACGCAGTACGAAGGAACTCGGCATAACGCCGGGTTCTTGGTAGTCGAAGAGTTAGCTCGGAGGATCGGCTCGGGTTCTTTTCGAAAAGATCGAGACGCCGAGGTCGTTCGGGGAGTGATGAACGGTACGGAGGTCGTGCTGGTAAAACCCACTACCTTTATGAATCGTAGCGGGGAGGCAGTCGGTCGTATCGCCCGCTTCTTCCAGATCCCAAAGGAAAGGATCGTTGCGGTTCATGACGAGTTAGACATTTCGTTCGGTGCGCTCCGCGTTAAGATGGGTGGGGGCGATGCGGGACATAATGGTCTTCGCTCACTTTCGCAGCACCTCGGCGGGCCTGGGTACTATAGAGTTCGAGTAGGTATTGGGCGTCCAACCCACCCGGCCATAGAGGTGGCTGACTGGGTTCTTGGCTCCTTCAGTGCTGATGAACGTAGGAAGTTGGACGAATTTGTAAATGCAGCAGCAGAGGTGGTCGAGGAGATACTGCTGAAAGGATTACAGAGTGCGCAGCAGCTGACCGGCCGAAAGACGGTAAAGTTGGGAAAATAACGGTTAAGTAAGAGATATCTAAACCAGGTGGGAGTAGGGTATGAACAAGTATGAGGCAGTGGTCGTATTTCCGGGGTCGTTGGCTGACGATGGGATAAAGGATGAAACATCCCGCATTCAGTCATTAATTTCTGCACGGGGCGGAGTAAATATAGGATTGACAAGCTGGGGTAAAAAAGAGGTCGCCTATGCTGTGCATGGAAGCAAGCTCGGTACATACTCGGTTTTCTCTTTCGATCTACCGGTAGCCAAAGAGATCAACGAACTGGTTTTATCGCTTCGACTGATGGAGCGAGTAGCCAAGTTCCAGATCCACAAACTCAGCGATAAAGCTCGTAAGTTCCATGGGAATCCAAAGAGGCATGGGGCGGGGTTGTCGGACGATAGCGACGACGATTTTGTAGAAGAAGATCTGTAAGAAAAATAGCCAAGCCAGAATTTTGTAAAGCGGAGGAAGACACCATGCAAGTAATACTTTCGGAGGACTATCCCTCCCTTGGTTATGTCGGCGACACAGTAACTGTAAAGCGGGGTTTTGCGAGAAACTTCCTTATACCTCGTGGCCTTGCTGTTGAAATGAGCTCATCGAGTGGACGTGTTATCGCCCACCGAATGGCTCAGATAAATGCCATTAAGGCAAAGAAGCGGGCTCAAGCTGAGGCTTTTGGTGGAAATGTTGCTGGAATCGTTCTTGAGTTCGCTCTCAAGTTCGGTGATTCGGGCAAGAGCTTTGGCTCAATCACCACTCGAGATATCGAGGAGGCTCTCTCTGCTCGTGGTTTCACCATTGATCGTCGACAAATAAAACTCCCTGAGCCGATTCGAATGGCTGGCGATTATCGTATTCAGGTTAAATTGCACGCTGAAGTGTCGGTGCCGATCACAATTTCGGTCGTAGCTGATGCAGCGGCGCGAGCTCTTGCTAAGAAAAGAGAGGAAGAGGCACTCGAGGCTGCTCGAGCTCAGTCGGCTTCCGCAGCTGACGAGAGTTAAGGAGCGATACTCGGGCGAACCGTATGTATCCCAAGAAAAAAAAATGGGTTTGGACTGCGATCGTTATAGGAGCAGTCCTTGCCCTTTTTTTTATGGTTAAGGCTAAGAGGTTCTCAAGTATCAAGGATAGATCTATTTCAAAAGTGCCTGTTGTCCTTGGAGCTCAACAGGGCTCTTTTCTTGCGACGATCGGAAAAAGCGAGAGTTTTAATCCTAAAGCAGGAGAGGATTTTCTTGTTTTTCTTTGGGTTCGATTTTCTAAGTATCCAACCAAGGGAGCACGGGCGATAGTCGCGTTAAAGTATGACGAAAAGTCGAGTGACCGACAGGGATTTGGGTTGGCACTCGTGCGAGGAAGGGCTGGAGTTAGGCCCGAGGTTTACTGGAAAGGAGGTTCGAGAGTTGGTGGGTGGTATCCCTTCCCTGATGTAGAGATTGAACTCCATAAGTGGTATCTCCTTGCAGTGAGTTTTCGAGGTGATCGATTCCTTGGATTTCACACCGTTGCTCATTCACTTAAGAGTTCCGAAACGGTACTTACCCTTGGTGGTCATGAAGTAACAGGGCTTCCCTTTCCTGTATCAAGCGCTCCTCTTGCTCTTGGAAAAAATGGATCGCGATCCTCTTTTAGAGGTGATATCGGGCCATCCGGTATTGTGGCAGGAAGTAATCTCTCTGATCATCTTCAGCATATATTGGGTGAGCTGTCGAAGCAGCCAACGATCATACCACCGTTGCCATCTTCGCTTCGTATGGTGAACTGGACCGTTGATAGGTCGGGTATCTCCCTAGAGCCTATTTCGATAAAAAAGCGAACTGAACCAAATAAGGATTTACCTGCTCGTGTTAAGATCGATAAGCGGTGACTTTGTCCTTGTGGCTTGATAGAAACGTTCTGTCAGGCGATGAAAATATTTTGATGATGTTGATCTTTTACGATGAAAAATCCACGTTCACAGGAAACTCAATATTTTTCTGATTTTGTAACAGGTATTCGGCGGAAGCGGCTTGACGAGGATCCACGAAAACGTGATCTCGCGCCTACTCACGTTGAGTGGAATGGGGTTGTTTTTTTGGTTGCACGCCATTTTGGGTTCTGTTTTGGGGTTGATAATGCGGTTGAGGTAGCTTACCGAGCGCTCGCTGAAAGTGGGGGTAGCCGTGTGTTTCTCGTCAGTGAAATGATTCATAATCCAGCAGTTAATGCGGATTTGGAGCGACGAGGTGTTCAGTTTTTGCGAACGAGTGATGGGAAGGAGATTATTTCAACGCAAACCCTATCCTCTGATGACATCGTCATCGTGCCCGCATTCGGTGCGCCCCTTTCCGTGATGGAGGAGCTCGCATCTGTTGGAGTTTCGATAGAGGCGTACGATGCCACCTGTCCATTTGTTGAGAAGGTATGGCGGCGTGCGGCGCAGCTTGGGAAAGAGGGTTTTTCTCTTGTTGTACACGGGAAAGGATATCATGAAGAAACCCGTGCCACATTTTCGCGGGTTCAACGATGTGCGCCTGGGGGCGTGGTCGTAAAGACGATAGGCGAGGTGGAAAATCTCTGCCGATTTATTCGTGGGGAGGGTAGTCGAGATGAATTTTTCCGCGATTTCGGTTCGAAGGTGACGCCAGGGTTTGATCCATCGGTCCATCTACAGCGGCTGGGAGTGATTAATCAGACCACGATGCTTGCTGAAGAGACTCAGGAAGTGGGGCGATTGGTTAGAAACGCCCTGATTGATCGATTCGGTGATGACGCCATCTCAGAGCATTTTGCTGATACACGAGACACCCTCTGTTATGCAACTTCAGAGAATCAATCGGCAGCTCGAGCGCTGCTAGCTGAGGAGGCTGATTTTGCGATTGTTGTCGGGGGATTTAATTCATCTAATACCGCCAACTTGGCCAGACTACTTCGCTCTCGATTTATCACTTATCATATTCGGGGTGCTGAGGATATCGATGATGACGGAGGAATTTTCCACTTAACTCCAGAGGGCGATGCTCTTCAAACTCAAAATTGGTTGCCGAATACACGCCCAGTCCGAATAGCCTTGACTGCCGGAGCGAGTACCCCTGATGCGGCGATCGATGAGGTGATGCGAAAGGTGTCTTTGTTAATCGATCGAGGTGGCATTTATTCTGAGGGTGTGGCTGAATAGTAAAAAATAAACTTCGCTGATCAATTTTTTTAGGACGCACTTTTTCAGTACGAGCCTCTAACATCTGTGTGTCGTACACTCGTTGTAACAACCGCTCTGATGAGCACTTAAACGCAACTCCGAAGTACTTTCCCCATGAAAAGAGTTTCTCCTCAGATACATCTTCCCCTCGTTGAACACCAGATACTTGCGTGGTGGCGTGAGACCGATATGTTTCGCCGCAGTCTTGAACATCGAGAGGGACAGAAAGAATTCTTTTTCTATGATGGCCCTCCCTTTGCGACCGGT
This sequence comes from Bdellovibrionota bacterium, assembly GCA_044345055.1. Taxonomy (GTDB): domain Bacteria; phylum Bdellovibrionota_C; class UBA2361; order UBA2361; family OMIW01; genus OMIW01. The sequence continues at coordinate 4,683 of JBIJBT010000020.1, read as the reverse complement.
TTGCCTCACTACGGTCACCTTTTGCAAGGAACAACGAAAGATATAATTCCCCGTTATCAAACGATGAAGGGGTGTCATGTTGAGCGTCGATTTGGTTGGGATTGCCACGGATTGCCGATCGAGATGATCACCGAAAAGACCCTATCACTTAAGGGCCGTGAGGATATTTTGGCTTATGGAGTCGACAAGTTTAATGAAGCGTGTCGTCAGGGAGTTTTTCGATATGTCGAGGACTGGGAGCGAGTAACTGAACGGCTTGGTCGTTGGATCGATTTTCGGAACGATTACAAAACTCTCGATACCACCTTTATGGAATCGGTATGGTGGGTTTTCGGTGAATTGTGGAAACAGGGGCGCGTCTACGAGGGGCATCGGGTAATGCCCTTTAGTTGGCGGCTGTCGACACCCCTTTCAAACTTTGAGGCGAGCAAAGATTATCGTACGGTGCAAGATCCAGCGATAACGGTGTCGTTTCCGATTCGAGAAAGACCGGGGGTTGAGCTCCTTGCGTGGACTACGACTCCCTGGACTCTACCGTCAAATCTTGCACTCTGTGTTGGACCAGAGATTGATTATGTGCAGGTCCTTTATCAGGGGAAGCGATATATCGTTGCGGCATCTCGGCTCGATGTGATCTTTCCCGACGCCGGTGCGCGTACCGTTGAGGCAACGATGCTCGGATCCTCTCTTGAGGGATTAAGCTACGAGCCGCTCTTCCCATATTTCAAAAATCTTCGGGAAGCTGGTGCGTTCCGAGTTCTCAGTGATCCGTATGTAACGACAGATGATGGTACCGGTATCGTGCATCAATCTCCCGCTCACGGTGAGGATGACTATCGGGTGTGCGCGCGCCACCAAATTCCTCTCGTGGATCCAGTAGATGTTTCCGGTAATTTTAATGAATTAGCACCGGATTTTGTTGGAATAAACATCAAGGAGGCTGATCGTCTGATAATCCGTGCTCTCAAAGATCGAGGACGCCTTTTTGCTCAGGCGACGATCGAGCACAGCTATCCTTTCTGTGAGCGCTCGGGAACGCCTCTCATTTATAAGGCAATAACGGCTTGGTATGTTCGGGTCGAAGATCTTCGCGATGAGATGGTTGCTCTTAACGAGACGATCCATTGGGTCCCAGAGGCGATCGGAAAGGGACGATTTGGTAACTGGATTCGAGAGGCGCGAGATTGGAATATTTCGCGGAACCGTTTTTGGGGAACACCTATTCCGGTATGGCGTTGCGATTGTTGTGGTGCGACAGAGTGTGTTGCCTCTCAGGAAACTCTCGAGGAGCGCAGTGGCACAAAGGTCACCGATCTCCACAAACATATCGTCGATACCCTCTCGTGGCGGTGCAGCGCTTGTGAATCGGGTGTGATGAATCGGGTTCCTGAGGTGCTCGATTGTTGGTTTGAGTCCGGGTCGATGCCCTACGGTTATCTTCACTATCCATTTGAGAATCGAGAAAAGTTCGAACGGGTATTTCCCGCCGATTTTATCGCTGAGGCGCTCGATCAAACTCGCGGATGGTTTTACACACTACTGGTTCTTTCGACCGCGCTCTTTAAGCGAGCTCCATTTCGGAACGTGATTGTTTCCGGAATGATCCTCGCGGAAGATGGTCGTAAAATGTCGAAGAGCCTCGCAAACTATCCAGACCCGATGGGGGTGATGGAGGAGTACGGTGCTGATGCGCTGCGGCTTTATATGGTTACCTCACCAGTTGTCCGGGGTGAACCGCTTCGCTTCTCTGAGGCGGGGGTAAAAGATATTGTTCGTTCTGTCCTGTTGCCGTATTGGAACGCCTATTCCTTCCTGACCACCTATGGTGAAGTTGATAAATATCAACCGTCACCTGGCCTTTTTGATGAACAAGACTCCTCAGCGGCCCTCGGAGAGGTTGTAAGCCACAATATTCTTGATGCGTGGATAGTTTCACGGTTCCAGTCTCTCCTTGCTGATATTGAGCGAGAGATGGGTGAATATCGGCTCTACAACGTAACTCCGGCGTTGCTCGTATTTCTAGAAGATCTAACCAATTGGTACGTTCGCCGTTCTCGTCGTCGCTTCTGGTCCGATAATGCTATCGACAAACAGGCTGGGTACGACACCCTTTTCTGGGTCTTGCTCAATTTCACGAAGGTGCTTGCTCCGTTTACTCCTTTCATCACGGAGGAGGTGTACCGAAATCTTGCCTCTCTCGTTCCGAATGCTCCGGAAAGTGTGCATCTGTGCGATTATCCATGCACCGCGCCTGCGCTGATATCCTCTGAATTAGAGGGGGGTATGGCACTTATTCAGCGTGCCGTCGAGTTAGGTCGCTCATTGAGAACGCGGCTCACACTCCGCATTCGCCAACCTTTAGCATCCCTCACGGTAGTGACCAGAGATGCCAGGGCCGCTCAGTGGTTGCGCGATTATGGCGAGCAGATTCGGGAAGAGCTAAACGTGAAGGAGATACTCTTCTCTGATGACGAAGGCTCAGTCGTTGATCTCAAGGTAAAGCCACTCTTTCCGGTGCTTGGGCCACGTTTCGGCGCACAGATGCGCGAGCTTACCGCAACGCTCCAACGATTGTCCGCCTCAGAAATTGCGGCGTTTGAGGAGGCAGGCGCAATCGAGGTACTGGGTCAAACGGTTCATCTATCAGAGGTGGCGATTACCCGCACACCGAAAGCAAAGCTAGAGGTCGAAACTGCGCTTGGGGTTACCGTATTTTTCGATACAACCCTTACCCCCGACCTTATCGCCGAGGGACGAGCCCGTGAGTTAGTCAGTAGAATTCAGAAGATGCGAAAAGATGCAGATCTTGCCGTCTCTGATCGGATCGAGGTCGTAGTTCTAGCTGATTCTGAGCTTGAGCTTCATCTTAAAGCGCACCTTGATTACATTGCGGGGGAAGTTTTAGCCACGGATATATCATTCTCTTTGAGTGAGGTTGCAGAGTTTCTCCGAGAGGAGCAAACAGAGATCGATGAGCTGCCCCTGCGGGTGGCGATTAATCGAGCAGTCGGAGAAAGCAGCTCATCAGCAGCGAACTGAGTAGATACGATCAATAACACCGCCCTCCTCTTTTTTCCATTTGTGTCATTCAAAGGGCGCGTGCTAGGGTCTTCTTAGGGAAGGGCTTTCAATATGCCCTTCCTCCGGCTCCACGCACTGCGAAAAAGGAGGTGTCGAGTGGCTCGAGATTCTCAATTCATCTCAGTTGACGATCCACGGTGGGAAGATGCGTTGCGGCACATTCCCCACGACCTGTATCACAAGCCAGAATATCTGCGAATAGTCGCGGCATCACACGAAAATCCTCAAAAGACGGGAGCCTTCTACTGGCGGGACGGCGATCAATACGCATTAATTCCGCTATTGTTCAACGCTCTTCCGCCATGGGTAAAAGAGGGTAGCTCGGGCAAAATTGGAAACTATTGGTGTGATGCTGCATCACCATACGGTTATGCCGGACCTATTACCAACCGACCCGGTCAATCGGAAGGTGCGATTCTCGCCGCGCTTCGCGATGCCGCAGAGCAAGAAGGAGTTCTCGCTCTTTTTCTCCGAGCTCATCCTCTTCTTGAATCTTCATTTCATCCTGTCACTGAAGATAGTTCCTCTGTAATAGGTACGACCTATACGATTGAGTTGCCCGACATTAGTAAAGACCACAATGTAGGCGAATCGTTACTTATGAGCTATCGAAGCTCGGTTAGACGCGCCGTGCGTGGTCTATTAACTGATACCACGATCCAGTTCACCATAAATGATTGGGATCAACTCAAATCTTTCTCATCGCTCTATCGAGAAAATATGGAGCGACTCAGCGCAGCATCGAGCTATTTTTTTGAAGATAATTACTTTTTTGAGCTTAGTTCTGCTCTACCTGATTCTGTGTTTCTTCTATCAGCGATGAATGGTGATCAACTCATCGGGGGGGTAATACTTTTTGGATGTGGCTCTCTGTTGCAGTATCATCTGGCGGCTCATCACCACATATGGCGAGATCGGGGATTGCCGAAGATAATTGTTCATCGTGCTGCGGAGTGGGGAGCTTGTGAGGGGTATCGGCAGTTTCATCTTGGGGGAGGGCTCGGAGGAGCTGACGATTCACTAGCTCATTTTAAGAAGGGTTTTCATCCAGTTTCATCCCCGTATCGGGTGTACCGCATGGTGATTGATGATCAGATTTATGAAGACACCGTAGCGGCGATTCCGGATCCTGTTGCCGATTATTTCCCTTCATATAGATCACCTCAGAGAAGAATTGTCTCGTCTGAAGCTGATATCGAGCTTGCTAGTGCTTCTTGAAGGTTTGAAAAAACGAATAACCGTTAGGGTCCGCCGTTAATGGCTAACAAGCCTAATATGATCAGGGACCGCAGAAAGGTCTATGAGGAATTGCCCAGGGAGAGAATCGAACTCTCACTCTGTTGCCAGAACTGGATTTTGAGTCCAGCGCGTCTACCAGTTCCGCCACCTGGGCATTTTTTCGGCTTTGTAAAGTTGCAAGACATGCTACATCACTACCGCGCCGACATGCTACTGAACAAGCCCTTCGTTGACAAGCGGTTGAGCACGAAAAAAGCGATAAGAGGAAACCCTCACGCAAATGCCTCGGCTTCATCGACGATTCTTGTTGCCCGATCATCGGCTGCCAGAGGAGCGATCGCTCGTTCACACGCCGCAACGATA
>JBIJBT010000149.1:0-3568 GCA_044345055.1 Bdellovibrionota bacterium | reverse complement strand
ATAACTCGAGACTCTTTGACGTAATCCTCGGCCCAGCTAAATACCTGACCATCAGCGATCTGTTTTAAGTTGTAAATCCTGTCGCTGATCTTGGCAATCCAGACTTCATGGGGTTGTTCTTTGATTCGAACAAGACAGTCAGGAATCTGTTCTTTGTCGGTCTTTGCTCTGTCTCGGGTGGTTGCAAGAACTCCATCAGCTATCTTTTCACCGAAACGTTTGACTAGTTCGGAGTGTTCAATATCAGTATCTTCGATAATGTCGTGAAGCACCGCTACACTGGCGGCAAACTCAGGATCGAGCCCCGAATAGCTCGATGCAAGTTTACGAGCAAGGTCAGCAACCGCCCAAAGATGAGCCACATGGGGCAAATCCGTTTCCGGATAGCGCTGTCCATCGTGGTGAGTTGTTGCGAAATGAACTACCTCTATAAATTGGTCTGTTTCGGCGAGGACTGTTTCTATCGACGACCTCGGGTATGAAAGCGGCGAAAATACATTACCGGTGTTCGCCGTGTTAGGCTGGTCGAGCTCACCTTTGCTCTCGAACGCCGGATCCATAACTCCTCACCTTCGACTACCAATTAATCGATTGACTCACCGCAAGAAACACTTTTAGGAAAACCGCAAGGAGGTTGTCTAAAATCACCTATACCCCAACACCGGTGCCAGCCATCGCTCGACCTCCTCCTCACTCATACCCTTGCGTGCAGCATAATCGGCGACCTGATCTTTACCAATTTTTCCAACGGCAAAGTACTTGCTCTCAGGGTGCGAGAAATATATCCCCGATACGCTGCTCGCTGGAAACATCGCGTAATTCTCGGTCAGGCGACAGTTGATACGACCTGCTGGATCTAGCAGTCGCCACAGTTTCTCTTTCTCGGTATGATCAGGACTAGCTGGATATCCAGGAGCAGGACGGATACCGCGGTACTCTTCACGGACCGCAGCCTCGAGCGAAACCTCTCCTGGCTGCTCATATCCCCACCACTGGCGGACCTGATGGTGGAGATACTCCGCGAGCGCCTCCGCGAATCGATCCCCCAAGACCTTCGCCATAATCGAGCTGTAGTCGTCGTGCTTTTCCTCGAAACTTCGCGCAAATGGATCGACCCCGTGAACGGTGACCGCGAACATCCCCACATAATCAGAGCCAAGATGCGGCGAGACAAAATCTGCGAGGCAGTAATTGGGGACACCCTGCTGCTGACGCTGACTGCGGAGGAAACAGAGCCGTTCAATCTCGTTACCATCTTTAGAAAATAACGTGACATCGTCGCCTGAACGTTGCGCCTGCCAAAAACCGACAACTGCATCAAGTTGATAAGCATTCTTCGCTATGACCTCTGCAAGCAGTGTCTGCGCATCATCAAATATTCGGCGCGCTTCAGGGCCGATATCTTTTTTATCAAGTATGCTCGGATAGCTGCCCTTAAGGTCCCATGCCCAAAAAAGAGGCGACCAATCGATGTACGGAGCAACCTCGGACAACGGAATTGACGAAAGCTCTCGCACTCCGAGAAATGAGGGAGCCGGCGGCTCGTAGCCATCCCACGCAATTGCAACTCCCCGCTCCCGCGCCACCGCAAGAGGCGCCTGAACAGCCTCGCTTCGCTGCTCCGCATGTTCCTTGCGAATCTTCTCTTGTGACTCCTTTATTTGGTCGCGGTACTCATTGCTCATTTTCAGCTTTGAACACACCTCAACTACGAGCGATGCATCAGCAACATGCACAACCGGATTAGTGTAATGCTGCGCAAGCCGCAACGCGGTGTGGGCTTTTGATGTTGTCGCTCCGCCAATTAAAATCGGCACGTTGATTCCTGCTCGCTCGAACTCCCGAATATTGTGGGCCATTTCATCGAGCGATGGAGTAATAAGACCACTCATCCCAACAAGGTCTGCTTTGTGCTCAATAGCCGCCTCGAGAATTTTTTCACAGCTAACCATGACCCCAAGGTCAATCACCCGATACCCGTTACACCCGAGAACCACACCAACGATATTTTTTCCAATATCGTGGACATCCCCCTTCACAGTCGCGATAACAAAGGTGCCCTGAGTAGAGCCCCCAGATGATGCTTTTTCTGCCTCCATCAACGGTTCAAGCACCGAAACCGCGCGCTTCATCACCCGAGCGCTCTTAACCACCTGCGGCAGAAACATCTTCCCCTGCCCAAATAGCTCACCCACAACCTTCATCCCGCTCATAAGCGGGCCCTCTATCACCGCAAGAGGTATCTGATATTTATCAAGCGCTTCCTGCGTATCTCCCTCAACAAAATCGACTATCCCCTTTACGAGAGCGTGAGAAAGCCGCTCTTCTACTGTGCCGTTTCGCCAGCCGAGCTGATCACCCACAGATGCTTTTGTCGCTTCGCCCCGAAACTGCTCAGCGAACGTTATTAACCGCTCAGTCGCGCCAGGATCAGTGTTAAGCAGCACAGCTTCGACAAGAGTCAAAAGATCGCGCGGAATCTCTTCGTACACCGCTAACATTCCGGCATTTACGATCCCCATATCGAGACCGGCGGAAATTGCGTGATAGAGAAACGCCGAGTGCATCGCCTCTCGCACCCCGTTATTTCCCCTAAAAGAGAAGGAAATATTACTCACACCACCACTAGTTAACGCCCCGGGACACGATTGCTTTATCTCGCGCACTGCGTTGATAAAATCGATGGCGTAGCTGTTGTGTTCCTCTATTCCCGTCCCAACCGTCAATATATTTGGATCAAAGATAATATCGGTTGGCTCCATCCCAACCGTCTCAGTTAAAATTCGATACGCTCTCTGACAGATCCGGACCTTGTCCTCAAATGTTGCAGCCTGACCCTGTTCGTCGAACGCCATAACAACAACCGCTGCTCCAAATCGTCGCACGGTGCGGGCCTGTTCGATAAATTTCTCTTCTCCCTCTTTTAGACTTATTGAATTAACAACTGGCCTACCCTGGACACACTTGAGCCCTGCAACAAGAACTTCCCAACGTGAGCTATCAAGCATCACTGGAACCCGCGCGATATCAGGCTCACCCGCGATAAGATTAAGGAAGCGTGTCATGCACGCGACGCCATCGAGCAGCCCCTCATCGAAGTTTATATCAATTATGTGAGCGCCGTTTTCAACCTGCTGTCTGGCGATAACAAGAGCTTCGTCGTATCGCTCTTCCTCAATCAACTTCCGAAATTTTGGTGAGCCAGTTACATTTGTTCGCTCCCCAACGACGATGAATTGCCGATTTTCCTCCTGATCGATCACCAACGGCTCAAGCCCCGCCAAGGTGGTGATCATACGCCGCTGCGGAGGAACACGGGGCTTAATACTCCGAAATCCCTTTACGAGTGCAGCAATATGCTCAGGAGTCGTTCCGCAACACCCTCCCACGATATTTATCCAACCCCGCTCCATGAGATCAGTGAGAGCCCGTCGGGTATCGTCCGGCGTTTCATCGTATCCCGTATCGCTTAAGGGGTTAGGAAGACCAGCGTTCGGGTAACAGCTCACATAGCAATCTGCAATTTGAGAAAGCTCCTCGATATATGGGCGCATCTCACGGGCACCGA
>JBIJBT010000148.1:0-3593 GCA_044345055.1 Bdellovibrionota bacterium | reverse complement strand
TTTCCGACTGGAACGAATGCGTTATCAAGAAAGAGGAAAACGAAGGTATCCATCAAAAATCGAGCTCCTCCTCGGTAAATTGTGGCAGCTCCCGTTTGGTGCGTCGGAGCTCTCGCACCTCGTGCAACGTTTGCTCTATATCATTTTCAGGCGCAATAATTCTGCTAACTCCCTTCACGAGCCCCAGAACGCTGAGCACCTGGAGCACCGTCCCGACGGCGACGGTGGGATCTCCCCGTTCGAGCCTTGACAACGTCGCAATAGACACCCCCGTCCTCTCAGCCAACCCACGCAGCGTCATTCTGCGTCTCCTCCGTGCGACGGTCATGTGCTGAGCGAGTAGTGATAGTTCTTCACCTGCTTCGGGGGAGAAGTTGTGTTTCATATATAAGCATAGAAGGCATGCTGTGTTTCATATATAAGAATACTAAGGCTGTGGCGCGGAGTCAAATTGTTTTGTTGGAGGCAGTTAATCGCCGTTCGAAGCGCCCGCGATTAGCCGGTATCTTGGCGGGTGTAGGTATTGGTTAAGGGGGTAATAATCGGCGGGAAGCTCGAGCGCTCTATTGCTTTTAAGCCATTACCTCTACACCTCTGAGCTATAGAGGTTTTAGACAGATGTTAGGAGGATGACAAATTTTATCGGTGTAGTATCGAATGATAAAAATACCGATGGCAACGATCAGAAAGAGGAGGGCTTTCTTGAATCTCTTTAAATTGGCGGTCAACAAGGCCCGGACCGCCAACATAATCCCCCCGATCCCAAAGGCAATCATGATAAGAGCGCTGCAAGCTCCATCGACGTACTGGCATAGCAATATGTCTACGGCTGAGCCTACGGCTTCAAGAATTGCTTCGTCGGAATAATAAGTTCGACCAGCTGCAACCACCACCCCAAACAAAATCCCTGCTCAGGCCAAAACCAACAAAATCCGCACTCGACCAGCCCATTTCGTACCAAAAAGCGCGACCACCCTCTGGTATACTCCGAATGAATCAAATGAATTATCTCTCTTAGATCGAGGTTCCGGCAGATCGTTCATAAGTAATGGTCACCTCAGACGTAGTCAACCGATTAGGATATGTCAAATTTTAGACGCATCTTGTCCAAGACGTTATGAGATTTCGATGGGGAAGAATTGCTTAAAATTAAAAGCGAGTTGCCTCAAATTAAAAGCCATTGAAGAGTCGGTATTTTGGGAACCTGAGAAGGTCGTTGCCTCATCGAACTGGTCATGAAAAAGGACCCCTTATCTCTAGAATAGAGGTAAAGGCACATCCCTCCGCTAGTCCATCAATCAAGCCGGGTGTATGCCGAAAGTAGAACAATTCTCTTGGGAGGCGCGGGGGTAATCAGACGCTTAAATAGAGAGCCACACTCATCGCCAGCATCAGCGTTGCGGGAACTGCTTTTTTAATTGGATCTTTGACCTTGGCATGCATGGCGACCGCTCCGATCATCAAGCCGGCAACAAGTGCTGCGGCGGGGGCGACGAGGAAGGGGAGCTTTAGCCCGAGCAGGAGGACTAGTGCCGAGCCCACTTTAAGCGTTCCGATTGCATAGCAGAAGGAAGGGGAGAGTCCGTACACGGCGAACTCCTCGACCAGGGTCGTCGCATTTCCACCCCGATAGGCCGTATTTCGATTGAATCGCAGCAGCCAGACATTGAGAAGACCGCAGGCGATGATAATCTGAAGGAGGGGGGCGATTGTGGATGAATTCATAAAGATGCTCTCATAGTCGAATGTGGGTTGACACTACCCTCGCGTCAAACGGTAGCATGGTGGGTCATGCTTGGTTAGCCTTTTTTTTTAGCCCGATGATCCCGATATTTTTTTCCCTTGTTCAGCTCGGCACTGCCGTTGCATTTCTTGTGTACGGGATCGCCTGTTTTTTTTCGCGGGCGTTGACCGCTGAGTTTGAACGGTGGGGATTGCGCTCTATTCAGCGACTAACCGGGGGCTTGGAGATACTTGGGGGACTTGGGTTGCTTGTGGGCTTTTTTAGCCCCACCATCCGTTTTATCAGTTCGTTAGGGCTTGCGCTGATGATGGTCTGCGCCCTCTTGGTACGAGCCAAGGTGAGGGATCGGGCGATATTATGGGCACCTGCGGCAATATTATTGGTGATAACCCTCGGAATCGCGTTTCGCCAATAATCGCGAGGAAAATTTTTTTTGTGGGAAATCATGATGAGCTCTCGCGACGAAGCTCTTCGGAGACTCGAAGAGTTTCTGCCCCTTGTCCCGCGGTACGGACGGGAGAGAAATTATGTGCGGGTGGGGTACCGTGAGGTATCGCGGCTTTCGCACTGGATTCGGTACCGGGTTATCACGGAGGAAGAGTGCGTTCGCGCGGTGTTGGCGCGGTATTCCCTGTCGGTGGCGGAGAAATTTATCCAAGAGATTCTCTGGCGGAGCTACTGGAAAGGGTGGCTCGAGATGAGACCATCGGTGTGGTCGAAGTATCGCGACGAGGTTGCGCTGTTAAGGGAGCAGTATCAGAAAGATTCTCTCTATCTTGGTGCGTGCGAAGGGCAAACAAAGCTCTCATTCTTCAATGACTGGATCGCCGAGCTGAGGAATACGGGCTATCTGCACAATCACACCCGGATGTGGTTTGCGAGTGTTTGGATATTCACTCTGAAGCTGCCGTGGCAGCTCGGAGCTTCATTGATGTATCACCATCTTCTTGATGGCGATCCCGCCTCAAATACTCTCTCGTGGCGATGGGTGGCGGGGCGACACACTGCCGGTAAAATCTATCTCGCGCGGCCTGGCAATATCGCAACCTTTTCAGAGCGCCGGTGGGTGCCCGCAGAGGATGAGCTTGCGGTTGACGAGGTGTTGGTAGGAGGAAAGGAGGCCAATCACCCGCCTTGTATGCCGCTGCGCGAGGTATCAGCCACTCCGCCACCACCCGGGTCGGTTATCTTGCTGCATGATGATGATCTCTCGGCGGACCTTGCTGAGGAATGGAGGACGGAGGAGCAAAAAAGAGGGGAGGGCAGCTCTCCCCAAGGAACGGCTCAAGAGTCGTCGCGGCGGTTCCAATATGTAGTCCTTGATCGCGAGCTGTGCGCTTTCAGCGAACAAGTGCGCGCCCACATAACTCGGCTGCGCTCCGACACCGCCACCCGAGTGGACGCCCCGCTCGTGCGAACTGTCGAGGAACTTGTTCCCTTCGTAAAGCAATCTCCCACCCCGACCGTCCACACGTTTATTCCGCCTATTGGCGAGGGGCGAATCGCTTTGGAGCATCTCGCCGAGCAGCTGGAATTGCGAGGGGTATCAGTGGTTTGGCATCGGAGAGTTTGGGATGCGCGATACATGCCGTTGGCGGGGGGTGGTTTTTTTGGGTTTTGGGGTAGGGTTCGGCAGGATTGGGGGGAGTGAATCTGCGTCGTGGCGGCCGTTGGCCCGTGCAGAGGACTTTAAGATGTCTCACTGAGTATCAAAGTGGGGGTTCGGATGTGGTTAGGGTTGGCGCATCTTACTTCCATACTTACCTCCATACCTCAGAGGTGTAGAGGTAACGTGTAGAGGTAACGGCTGTAGTGACCCTGAAAACTTCATAGACAAAGAACCAAAAAA
>JBIJBT010000018.1:0-39171 GCA_044345055.1 Bdellovibrionota bacterium | reverse complement strand
CCAAGCAGCAACACCACCAGCCTCATCGTCACATCATTCTGAATCCCAAGCTCCTGTTCCCGTATCTGAGAGTACCGCCTCACAGTCTGCGACCGCTGCATCACCGGCATCAGCATCAGTTTCAATAAATGAAACTGCCACACCCCAAGCAGCAACACCACCAGCCTCATCGCCAAGTCATTCTGAATCCCAAGCCCCTGTTCCCGTATCTGAGAGTATCGCCTCACAGACTGCGACCGCTGCATCACCGGCATCAGCATCTTCAATGAGTGAAGCTGCCACACCCCAAGCAGCAACACCACCAGCCTCATCGTCACATCATTCTGAATCCCAAGCTCCTGTTCCCGTATCTGAGAGTACCGCCTCACAGTCTGCGACCGCTGCATCACCGGCATCAGCATCAGTTTCAATGAGTGAAACTGCCACAACAACCGAATCAACACCAATCGCTTCACCAAATACCGAGGCTAAATCATCATCAGAGCAAATCGATACACCAGACCAATCAAAGACCTCCGATACACTCACATCCATATCTGAGAGTATCACCTATCAGCCTGAGGCATCCGGAGCGCACGAGAATACCCCAACAATAGTCGAAAATAGCCCATCTGAGCCAGTACAAACAACTTTGGGAAATGGGGATCCGAGAAATCAGATATCTGAGCTTCTAAATGAATTGGTACGCGTTAACAGCCTAGCTAGTGGAAAAAAGAAACGCCGATTAGGCCTGGCAAATGAAGATAACGAGATATCCGACGATCAGACGATTCCTGATTCCATAATCGCGCCGGAAGATATCCTCGCCATTCTCGCTGAAATTAAGAAAAAGAAAAAAGCTGGTGTTCAAACTAACCTTGAAAATGCAGATCGGTCAGTCAACTCGAATACAAATATTGTAACACCCGATCTTGGAACAATATCCGGAAACAGTGAACAGTCAGCTGTTTCGAATAATGTAAGACAAAAGTCAAAGAGTAAAGCAATCAACTCTCTCGATCACTTCCAATCTGAGGTTGATGATCCGAAAAATGAGGATTCAAGCGATATATTAATAGGGCAGTTAATACATGGATAGCATCACAAACTTTCAACATAGCTGGATAAACGACCTTGCTAAGGTGAATCAGACCGTTCCAGTGTTGCTAGATCTTTTCGATATAAATCACCACTCGCAGAATTGGAACCGGGAAGAGGAGGTTTGTAAAACGATTGAGGGAGAGCCGTTTTCATTAAACATTCTCAACCAATTGATTATAACCGCGATATATCATGGCGGTCCGACTAATCTGATAATGAGAGCCCTCCGGTCTCTTACGGAATTGGTGGGGCGGATTTCAAATCGTCTGTATCTAACCTTTGAACTACAAAAAGAGACTGAAGTCGGGGATAATCGGATAAATTCGATCCTATCAGACCTTCAAGATATCCATTTAAAGCTCTACATGGGTATTCGGGAACAAAAGCCTGAATATGCCGAACTTCTACAAAAAAATCCCCGAATGCTAATTGAGCTTTCTCGACTTCTTGTGTTCATATCTCTTCTGTCATACACCCGAAAAAGGCTCTCTTTTGAACATATGGTCCAGATTGTAGAGCGTGGAATTGTGTCGAGTAACAGAAAGATTTTCAAAAAAAACTTTTCCGGCCCCTTTTATTCGAAAATCAGCAAAGGGTCCCCCCTCAGGTATAGCGATAAGGCTTTACTAAGAACGAGAAGAGTTACGTATATGAAAATTCGATTTTTGTTTGATTTACTAGCAAAGGGCTATGTAATTGAGGCTTTTGATGAGCAATCGGGCCAGTGATTTTAGATGCGCTAAGACCAATGCTAACGATCTTAGTAAAGATGTAGATTTCCGAACTTGGATATAATCCACTATGGCACGAGGCTTGCCTACCCTCTTTAGCTAGTTCTTGGATTAATAAAATCTAACTAGTGGCCGCTGAAAAAGGTCGCAAGCACTTAATACCACATGAAAAAACTGCTTTTTCTCATGTGGTATTTTGCAACATTTGAGAGAGTCGGCCTCAAATGTTGCAATTTCAGAGGGCAGTGCGGACCATGGATGGTCCGGGAGACGCCGTATCGCGGCTGGGCGACGCGCTAAAAAGCCACGGAGAGCTTTTTCAGCGCCGACTAACTATTCAGCCCATGTTTCTATAGGGGTTATTTGACACGCATCAAAAGCACCAAAAACCGTGGTGATTCCGGTGGCTCGACTCGCTAACGCTCGTCGACAGTTTTTTTGCTGAATAGTTACAAATATTCCAATACTCAATCAAGTTGTGACCATACACTATTGCAAATCCTCACTACCTTCCAATCTCCACGGCACAAACGAATCAGGAAACTTAACCCATTCATTCTCTCCAAGAGCAAATTCATCGTCGGTGAGGAGGCATTTATCGAACATTGAAATCAAGCGATCCTCTTGCATGTTAATTCCAATCAGAACTAACTCTTGACGGCCTTTCACCGGAACATCGCGGGACGTCACCATACGATCGCCATCCGCTTTAGCGACCCAATAGCCAGCGGGCTCTGTGCTGCATGAACCTCCAGCCTGCGACCAAGATGCTGCGATTCGGGGACGGGATGCTAACCAGAAAAATCCCTTTGAACGGACTACGCCGGGCCATTCAGATTCGATACATTGCGAGAAACGTTCTGGATGAAATGGCCGATCTCTTCGATAAACGAAGCTTGTAATTCCGTATTCATCGGTTTCTGGAGTATGCTCACCAGCAAGCTCTTTAGCCCACCCAGGACTGTTGGAGGCCCTTTCATAGTCGAACAGCTTGGTATTAAGAATCTCTTTATTCGGGACTCCAGAATAGGTCGAGCGAATCAGTCTGGCATCTGGATTTAGCTTTTGGATCAACGCCTCTACCGTTACAAGTTCGGTTGGGGAGACGAGATCTGTTTTGTTCAGAACGATAACATTTGCAAACTCGACCTGATCTATCAAAAGGTCAACTATCGTCCTGTCGTCACTCTCATCAACCGCAAGACCCGCTGATAATAAATCCTCCGAGGATTCGGTATACTTCAGAAAAGATGCTGCATCCACGACTGTTACCATCGTGTCTAGAATGGCGACATCTGGCAAACCTCGGCCCTCTTCATCAACCCACGAAAAGGTGGCTGCCACGGGCATTGGCTCGCCGATACCTGTTGATTCAATTAGGAGATAGTCATATCGACCTTCGGCTGCCAACTCTGCGACCTGTGTCATAAGATCCTCTCTTAGAGTGCAGCAAATACAGCCATTAGTCATTTCAACGAGCTTCTCCTCGCTCCTGTCGAGCTTTGCCTCTCCTCGCTCAATTAGTTGGGCATCAATATTCACTTCGCTCATATCGTTAACGATAACTGCAACCTTTAAACCATCTCGATTTGAAAGAACGTTGTTCAGCAGCGTTGTTTTTCCAGCGCCAAGAAATCCTGAAAGCACTGTAACGGGAATACGCGGCTTTAAAAATGGCGATATTTGGTCAATAATAGGGTCAGAATTTTCATCTATCATGGGACTATATCCAATTTCACTATAATTAAATTCACTCTATCCAATTTGATAGTGCACATTACGCAACTCTGTGGCGCATCATAGTTGCGTTAATGTGCCAGATACATAATACTCGCGTCAAGAAGCTCGGAGGCTCCGAATGAGAAAATCAGAGGTAAGGGAGGCGATAATTGAACTCTTTAAATGTTCAAACCGACCCATTACTGCTCAGGAAATTATCGATGAGATTGCCAGGGATCGGCCAGCGATTAATAAATCAACTGTTTATCGATTCATTAACACTCTCATTGAGAGCGAACTTCTTGTGACGATAGCTTTGCCCGGTCGGGCATTATTGTATGAACTACGGGATCGCGATGCGCATCACCATTTCACCTGCGAAGAGTGTCACGAAGTAACCTGTCTTAAGGCAGCCCGCATGAGGCTAAATCGGATGGTTCCGGATGGCTACTCTGTATCGCCTCAACATCTGGTTCTTTCTGGTAGGTGTCCAAAGTGCGTTGAGTAAGTGGTGGAGCGATTGCGGCGATTTTACTTTATTGGTAACTAGTCAGCCCAATGTTTTTCATAGGGGTTATTCGACACGCATCAAAAGCCTTAAAAAACCATGGTGATTCCGTTGGATCGATTCGCCAAACGCGCGTCGGCAATTTTTTGGCTGAATAGTTCTTCACCCGCCACCCCTAGGGGATCGGGGGAGGTTATTGGAAACCATAGGGGTGAATAGTTAACTTTTTTGGATGAATATGGCCAATTCTCTATCCCTTGCCGCTTTTTCACTTGGAATACTTCACGCTCTTGAACCCGGTCACGGCAAAATGTTGATGGCGACCACCTTGGTAGGGACAAGACGAAAGTGGTGGGACCCTTTGTCAATTGCTATTTCAACGGCGGGGGGACACGCTCTCGGGCTTGTAGCTGTTGTTACCGCTTCTTTTTTCTTTGCTCACGATCTGGCATCTGAAGAGATGCGTCACACCATCGAGCTTGGTGCAGGGGTTGTTATTACATGCGTCGGTGTTCACCTACTCATCAGGGCTATTCGATCGCTTAGAAAGCGAGCTCGGGCATTGCCAGAGGATCATATTGGAAGTAATTCGTGCAGATGTAGCTCATGCCACGATCATCACCTTTCTCTTGTTGGATTTCTTTTGGGAATTGTTCCCTGTCCGAGTGCTCTTGCAGTATGTCTTTCCTCTACCGGTGTTAGTTCATATGGCGAGGCCCTAAATCTGAGCCTTCTCTTTGCTTTTGGAGTTGCGGTAACGATAGCCGCCATAGGAGTTGCGATAGCACACTCATCCGGTAGAGTGATGAACAAAGCCGCCGAATCCCGTAAGGTCTCGGCCATTCTCCAGTTACTTAGTCCATCGACTATTGTGATATTGGGACTATTTATGATCATTCATGCTGGGGCGAATCATTGACGGGAGTGTTTTTTAGAATAAAATTAGGCGGATTCAGTTCTGAAGTGTAAATGAAAACGGTTCAATTTGAGTTCAGCAGCTTTATTTCACGGGCACTAGGCTTCGCAGTGCTTCATTTTTTGTAACTATTCACCCCGATCTCCTGGAATAACCTCCCACAACCCCCTAGGGGTGGCGGACGAAAGCCACCGGGGGGAAATGACTACTATTCAGTAGAAAACTGCCGACGAGCGTTTAGCGAGTCGATCAACCGGAATCACCCTTGTTTTTGCGGCTCTTGATGCGTGTCGAATAACCGCTATGAAAAACATGGGCTGAATAGTTACCATTTTTTATCTCCCAGAACCTCCTCGACACCTCAATCAGAGACCATACTACTCAGGCGGAAATATAAGCTACACTTTTGGCATAAAAAGGGAGCGTACAAGCGTAGGCGATTTCCCTATTTTAGCCAAATTCTATGCAACTCGGTCCTTAAGTGACTCATTGCAAACCAATGGCTTTTTACAGACGCCCTGTCGCTTTAAATTATTCCAGACGAACTCATCTTAATTTTAGTCCGGAGCATAAGGAAGGAGAAAATAGAGCGCTATCTTTCCACCGGTAGAAGATATGAATTTTTTTACAACACTGGCGCGATGGGCTGAATGTCCATCGACTATTACAACACAGGGGCGGCGCATGCATCTTGTAAAGCGTCTCAGAATCTGAATGAATAACTCAGCGTTAAATCGGCATGTGTAGACGTCGTATCGAAAATCATCACGCGAGCTTACCGCACGGATCGCATTTACTTTTTGCCGCTGTCCACTTGTCTGCACGCTGCTAAAAGGTGTGGGTAACTATTCTGCCCATGTTTGTCATAAGGGTTATTCAAAACACATGAAAAGAAAAAAAATCATGGTGATTCGGGTGGCTCGACTTGCTAAACGCTCGTCGGCAGTTTTTTCCCTGAATCGTTAGTTGTCTCCCCCCGGCAGGCCTTCGCCCGCCCCTTCTAAGGGGTTGTGGGAGGTTTTTGGAGATTATAAGGGTGAATGGCTACGGTGTTTGTTTTTAAATTTTAAGCCAAGCCTCAAATATTGATCACGCAGTGTTCGAAATTCAGCTTGTTTTTGCGTTGTTCGGTTGCTCGAGTGATACTGTGATGGTAACTAGTCAGTTAGTAAATTTGTAACTATTCACCCTTATGATTTCCAATAACCTTCCACAACCCCTTAGGGGTGGCGGGCGAAATCCCGCCGGAGGGAAAACAACTAACGATTCAGGGAAAAAACTGCCGACAAGCGTTTAGCGAGTCGATCCAACGGAATCACCATCGTTTTTGGGGCTTTTTTTGCGTGTCGAATAACCTCCATGAAAAACATGGGCTGAATAGTTACATAAATTTTAGAGCTGAAAAGTTATTATTCCTTGGACCAAAGTAATCCTTGATGACTTCCCACAGATATCGATCCGCACCATTGTCTCAATTTGTATCGCCTGCTGAGCGAAGTGCGTTCCCGACTAGCTGCGTCGGTCGAATCCGCCTCACCTTTCTTATTGCTGGGGTAATAGCTCTAGTGGGTGGGTTTCTTTTTTGGGAAAAAGGTGGAGTTATAGATTCATTTCCGACATTTGAGCCGGGTCGTTATGTGGGTACGATCTCTGACATTCGCCCATCTGGCTCTTCTGTTATATTGCCGATGGTAGTTGATGTACCCGCTCCGGGTGCTGGCCTTCTCCTTATAATGGAGGAACAGGGTGAAAGTGGAGTCGTTATCAGACCACTTAATCCAGCAAAAGATTCAACTGATGGTCTTTTAGTCAGTGTTTCGGGTGGTGAACAGATCACCCTCTTTGGAACTCAGGAAGAAGATACATACCGAGGATTGGGGAAAAGATCCTCTGGTTCCGACCTGAAGTGGATACTGAGGCGCGTCAAGGAACAAACCGCAGACAATGTTCCTGAACTTTTTGAATTTCTCGCTCAACGAGCAAAGCTGGCTCTAATCGAAAGACGTATCGAAGCAGCAAAGGCGGGAGTTGCCAAAGCAACCGATGAATCAGCGTTTTTGAAGCAAACATCAACTCAAAAGAATGGTTCCAATAAATCTATTCTTCGAGATACTCCAAATGCTGATACGGGTAAAGATAACCTCACAAAAGAGCGATCTCAGGTGGAGAGTAAACGTTCCGAGCTTGCTCAAAAAATAGCACTCGTTGAATCAGTCGCTCCAGGATCGCGGGTTAGCCGAGCCGCCTATCGCTCCCTTGCAGAGGAGAGCCGTTGGATCGATTCGATTCTTTTAGGTGCATCGACTACTCCAATCAGTCAAGAAGATACCCAGGCGCTCGCGCAGGGGCTTGAGGTCGATCGCTTACAGCGCGCTATAGTCGCAGCTCAACGTCGAATCGATACAGTTTTACGGGCGAGCGAGGATGTTCTTGGTGAATAGGCGACAAATGGTGGCACGAATAAAAACATTTATCCTATTTTTATTAGTTACCTCTCGAGCGGCTATGGCGGAGGGTGTTGTTTTTTCTCCAGAGGTTCAGTGCGATTTTGAGGTCAAAGAATCGTATTTTCTCCTCGCCTACGATAGCGGAAGACTTGAGGTGATCCCAACCGTAACAACTCCGGTCAAAGGACGAGGAGACAAAGCACTAGTTGGAGGTGCAACAGTAATTATCGGCGGAATATTACCTATCCAAGACGATTCGATAGGAGCTACTGAGCATTTAACGACCATAAGAGCGATTTTGCGTGGTTCAGAGAGCCTCTTAAAAGTTGTTCCTGTTAAACCGCCAATAGCTGAGGACCTACATACCCTCGGCAAATCAAAGCTCGAAGCAGCGACACTCATAAAATCGAGACTAAATGAGCTAGAACGCGCGGAGGGTCAGATAGTTCAGGCTGAAGCGGCTTTGGAGCGTATGCGCTCGCAAGTAGACGACAGCTCCGAAAGTGAACAGCCGTCAGCTACCGATGATCAAACTATTGATCATCAACAGCTACTCGATAAAATTCAGCGTTCAATTGGATTTTTGGAGAGCCGTTATCGGAAGCTGCTCGACAACGGGGAATATCCTCATGCAAATGTTATTCAGGCAAACTACGAGCGTGCTTCCCAGTCATTTCTTAAATACTCATCCAATAAGAGGAAGAATACAAATTCTGCTCAAGATTCATCCTCGCTTTCCGTCGAAGATAAGCAGCGGCTGATTCAATTAGGACGCTCATTTGATCCTGCCGTACTTCGGGACCGATTAGATCTTCTTAAAACCAAGACAAAAGCCTTTGAGTCACGGCTAACATCTCTCGGAGTTTCATTGGACACAGATTCATCTTCAGAGAACAGCGACGCTGAAGTTGAACCTCCGATGACTAACGGAGCAGAAGAAGCCAATGTTCCAGTTGAGATAACAACAGATGAGTGAACTTGGCAGACTCTCTAGTAATTGTAAATTATTTACAATTACTGCCGTATAATTTCCACGAAATATTTATCACATTTTCATGACTTCATCTTCGCTATCGACCGAGCCGCAACCACATAACAACCCAGCTCTCAGCGAGAGTGATGATATTCGTCGACTTGCTCAAACGATTAAACAATCCCCCTTCGCAGTTCCATTAAGATTTCTCATCGATTCACATCTTCCTCTAAGAGGAATCGTGCAGAGTTCATTAGATATCTGCGGCCCGCTGCTTACCCCCTTTGTCGCAGAGAAAACGCGCGTTGCGATTCTTAAGGCTCTAGCTGAACCTACAGATTGGCAACAGCTAGTTGATTTTTTGTATGAGGAGGAACCCACCTCATGAACTTTGAGCATGCGACACCAGCGATGGTGATATTTCTCGTTGGGCTTACTTATTCTCTCTTTAGATATATCGGGCAGGCGAGAAAATCTCCAGAGAGTATGTATATACGCCGAATTCCGGGAGTTGATGCCATAGAGAAATCTATCGGCCGAGCCGTTGAGCAAGGAAGGCCAATCCTTTTCACTACAGCGCTTACACTGCTAGGCCCTGTGCTTTATGCCTGTATGGGAGTCCTCTCCTTTGTTGCTCGAAAAGCTGCCCTATTTCGATCTCGGCTGATTGTACCCCAATCAGCTCCAGATGCTCTTGCTTTGGAAGAGGATGTCGTTTCGGAGGCATATCGCTCAGAAAAGAGAATGAATGCGTTCGATCCGAAGTCTCTGATCTTTCTCTCAGATGAACAGTTCGCCTTCGCCTCTGGCTATATCGGTATGGTGCATAGAGAACGCCCAGGGGCGACCTTTATGCTCGGTACCTTTGCCGCAGAGAGTCTCATTCTTGCAGAGGCAGGCCAGTATGTCGGCGCGATGCAGGTTGCCGCCTCGGTCAGCCCTGAACAAGTCCCCTTTTTTGTTTGCACCTGTGACTATACCCTGATTGGCGAGGAGCTTTTTTCGGCGTCAGCGTACCTCAGCAGGGAGCCTGTACTTGTGGGAAGTCTTTATGGTCAGGACAGAGCAAAGCTTTTTCTGCTCGGACTCATCGCTATCGGTATTATCGGTGAAACAGCGCGACAGTTTTTCCCATATTTTGCCAATTCATCCGATGTTATCTCCTATCTCCTCTCTTTCGGATGGCCTGAGAATCTTTTAAATACTTTCTCACCTGTTTCATAACTTACCCCATTCCTAAATGTATCCGATCGTTTATTTATGAACGTTAGAAATCCCCGCGATAAACTTATTCGTCTCATCACCTTTCTCGGGGGAATCTACTTTGTTCTTGAATTTATCCTTCCACAGGTCGTTCTTGATAGCACCGGCATCTCTAAACATCACGAAGCAATAACCAATGGATTTCTTGCGGCAGTGTATGTTTCGATTGGACTAGGAATAATCAACTTATGTCTTGTTCATGGATCTAAGCTAGTTTTTCGTCGGTCTGGTGCACTGTACAGCGGTATCCTTCTCGCAGGGTTGCTCTTGATGATTTTGGTTTCAGGGGTAGATTGGTACTACGCTCTCTCGGATGCTGCAAAACTAAGAAGAATTGAGGTGCTTTCGCTCTACACTGAGGCGGTCACCTCTGATGCGGCGGCGAAACGATCTGATGTTCTCCCCGTCAAAGATCGGGTTAATCTGCTGATACCTCACCTTGAAGATATTTCATCAGAGCTTGTCTCCTCATCATCAACTTCAAAAGCCGAAGATGCATCAAAGATAAATATCGCTCTTAATGAAAAAATTTCACTCCTCAAGCAATCTCCCGAATCTTTAGAGACTGTCTCTGCGATAACTCCTCTCATTCTATCAGCCCGTACTGAGCTTTCAGCTCGACTAACTACCATTCGGGAAGAGCGACTATCCCACCGACTCTTTACGCTACTTTTTGATGGGATATTCACCCCTCTTGGATCATCGATGTTTGCTCTTCTTGCTTTTTATATCGCTGCAGCCGCCTATCGAGCATTTAGGGTGAAATCGGTAGAGTCATCCCTGATGATGGGGGCTGCACTCATTGTAATTCTCGGACAGACATCGGTGGGACTCATGATCTCAGAGTCATTTGCCTCGATACGGCTATGGTTGCTTGAGGTACCAAGCGCAGGAGTTTTTAGAGCTATCAAGCTGGGGGCTGGTATTGCTACTCTCGTTCTTTGTATTCGGATGTGGTTCTCGATTGAAGCAGAAAACGTAACTGGAGGTTCCTCAGATGCGTAATCGAGACCGTTGGATAATATATCTGATTATCTTTCTATCCGTTTTTATACCACTCGTCGGTGGTTTGAGGCTTCCTCCCGCTCCCCTAACTGCTGCAACAGAAAGCTTCTCTATCATTAATGAACTTGAACATAAGTCGGGCAAAATTGCCTTTGTTGCGATGGATTATGGTCCCTCTAACTACGCTGAAAATGGACCGCAAGCCGAGGTCGTTCTTGAGCATCTCATGCGTCGTCGAATACCCTTTATGTTGATGACACAAATACCTCAAGGTGAAGGGTTCCTGGAATCGGTCCCTCGTACAGTCGTTGAACGGCTTAAAAAAGAGTATCCAAACGAAGAGTGGACCTATGGTGTCGATTGGATAAATATCGGATTTCGCACAGGACCCGCTCTCTTTATGCAGGCACTCGCGAAGTCGGATGATGTAGCTCGATATATCAAAAAGGATGCCCGCGGGAATGATCTTGGCTCTCTTCCAATG
Source organism: Bdellovibrionota bacterium (assembly GCA_044345055.1). Lineage (GTDB taxonomy): Bacteria > Bdellovibrionota_C > UBA2361 > UBA2361 > OMIW01 > OMIW01. Next base: position 28,045 of record JBIJBT010000018.1, on the reverse strand, counting down.
ATGAATGGTGTCAAAACAATCAAAGACGTAGATCTCTTAGTCCAATTAACCGGCTACGTTGGAACGTTTGATCTCTATGTTCAGTTCTTTCAACGTAGTGGATATGCGCCGACCTTCATTCATGGCTGCACCTCAATAACTATACCTGAGGCCTACATATATCGAGACTCCGGCCAGCTCAAAGGAATTCTTGAGGGTGTCTCAGGTGCAGCTTGGTATTCAGAGCTCATGCAACGGGCTTATCCCGATAGAAAAGAAGATTCTTCACGAGCGGTAAATACCGCTCTCGGCATCTCCCAGCTTGCGATAGTTTGTATGATAGCAGTGGGCAATTTACCAATCCTTATACGTACTCTTTTCAGGAGAAAGCGATGAGTTGGGAACAAGCAACTATCCTATTGGGTGGTATATGCTCCTTGGCGATATTCAGCTTCCTGATTCGGGAGAATCCCGTGTATCGGGTTTTTGAGCATCTTTTTATCGGCATTGCTGCTGGATTTGCGCCAGTATTTACCCTTAAAAACTTCTTATGGCCGAACATACTTTCTCCCCTTCTTGGCTACGGGGTTGAACGATTCCCCGATGGAACCGTTATAACTCCTTACGACACATCGTATCTTTGGTATATCCTTCCGCTCTCTTTTGGGCTTCTTTACTATACGATTTATTCGCGTACCTACGGATGGCTTGCAAAGTTGGTGATCGGATTATCACTCGGCTTTAGCGCAGGTCTCGGCATAAAGGGATTTTTTGCTGAGATGATTCCGCAAATTCGAAGCAGCCTTAAGCCGTTACTGGTGGTAACTGATGGCTCTATCAGTTGGGGAACCAGTATAAGCAATTCAATCTTCATCTTCGCGATGGTGACAGTTCTTTTCTATTTTCTCTCAACTGTAAAGAATGAAACGCTGCAGCGAGGAGCGTTTCCGAGGTCAGCCCGTTGGGTCATGATGATTTGCTTTGGCGCATTTTTTGGTTCAACCGTTATGGCACGAATGGCATTACTTGTTGAGCGGGTTCAGTTTATGTCAGGACCATGGTTTCAGTCGGTGAGTTCGCTATTGTAATTTTTTAACAAAATTAAAACCCGCTCTCTCGCTTCTCAATGAGAAGTAGGCAGCATCGTTCAGATCGACACTTTTATAGGAAATCTCATGCAGCGAGTGGTTGTAACTGATTGTGGTTCAACAACGACGAAGGCGCTCCTTTTTGAGAAAGGGGAAAAAGGATGGTATTTCCGTGCGCGTGGCGAGGCTCCTACTACCGTTGAACAGCCGGTCGCCAATGTCACAGTTGGGGTTACAAATGCCTTCAGCGAGCTCGAAGAGCTATCTCATCTTCCTCTTTTTGATCGATCTTCCTTTCCACCTTTTTTGGGGCCCGCAAAGGATAGTAGTGGGCTAGATCTCTATCTTTCAACAAGCTCTGCCGGTGGTGGGTTGCAGATGATGGTCGCGGGGCTAGTGGCTCACCTTACGACTGAATCTGCGGAACGAGCGGCTCTTGGCGCTGGTGCCATAGTAATTGACTCCGTCTCGGCTGATGATGGTCGTACAGATCATGAACGGGTCGAGAAAATTCGCTCAGTGAGACCAGATATATTTCTCCTTTGTGGCGGAATCGAGGGGGGCGCGATCGCCCAGGTAGTCGAAACAGCCGAACTACTTCTCGCTGCGGCGCCTCGACCGCGATTCGGAGACACGCTATCTCTTCCGATTATTTTTGCAGGAAACTCTGCAGCTGCGGATGAGGTTTCTCGCATTCTCTCACCACTTGGACCAGTAACGATCGTCGCAAATGTTCGGCCAGAGCTCGAGAAAGAAGATCTCGGACCAGCGCGTGAGGCGATTCATGAGTTTTTTCTCTCCCATGTCATGAGCCACTCGCCCGGCTATGGAACGTTGATGAGCTGGGCAAGTCGCCCAATAATGCCGACGCCCCTTGCAGTAGGTACGATGATCGATACCTATGCAACAAAATGTAACGAGCAGATCGTCGCGGTTGATATTGGAGGTGCGACTACTGATGTGTTCAGCTCTTGTATCGATCACAAACAGGAGAGGATTCTAACCCGAACGGTTAGTGCGAATCTCGGTATGAGCTACTCGATCGGAAATGTCCTACTTGAGGCGGGTATTGCCTCAATTGCCCGCTGGCTTCCCTTTGTCGCCGATCATAAAGACCTCAGAAATCGTCTGCGCAACAAGATGATTCGCCCAACAACAATTCCGCAGACACTAGACGACCTATTTCTTGAACAGGCTGTTTGTCGCGAGGCGTTGCGGCTTTCTTTTGCGCATCACTGCTCACTCGCTATATCGGTGCACACCGCTGATAAAGGACGAGAGATAGGTCGAGCATTTGAGCAAGAGAGTGGGAATAATTTGGTATCTCTTCTTGAGATAGATACAGTTATTGGCTCGGGAGGGGTCATTAGCCACGCTCCTCAACGCTCGCAGGCAGCTCTGATGATGATAGATGGATTAGGAGTTGAGGGCGTAACTCGACTTTTAGTCGACTCTGTATTTATGCTTCCTCATCTCGGCGTTTTCTCGACCGTTGAGCCGATCGGGGCATCGGACATTTTAGAGAGAGATTGTCTAATTCATCTCGGATACTGTATTGCTCCCATTTTTTCGATTCGCTCTAAGCAAGGAGCAGAGCTCGGGGAGATTATAATTAATAAATCAGCCCCCTCTCATAAATTCCGTGTAGGAGACTTTTTTGTGATTCCTCTTACTGAAGGAGAGCATCTTCTCCAGATTAATCCATCTGCCCAGGTCAATGTCGGAAACGGCAATGGAATCGCTGTTGAGAAACAAATTATCGGTGGAGGATGCGGCCTTATTATAGACTGTCGAGGGCGACCGTTACGACCAGATCCCGATCCAACATTGCAGGCTGATATCCATAGGAATGTGATGGCCGCACTCGGGATTAGTGCATAACTTTTAAATCCGACTTGAAAGGTATCGTCTACTCTCTCTTACCCTTATTTCTTGATAGCTTTTCATGAGCCAAGCATATTCAGGTGGTGCGACTGTACTCCACAATACAACTATTGAGCGAGTGCGCGAACTACCACTACCAGGTTCTATAACGGTATCTATCGGCGACTACGTTCAGGGGAGCGAAGTGATCGGCTTTGCATCTCTTAGCGGAGAGGGGGTTCTAGTTCGGGTATCCGAGGAGCTTGGTATTCCGCCAAAAGAAGCGATGCAAACGATCTCCGTTCGTGTAGGTGATTGGGTTAAAAAGGGAGACAAGCTCGCAACACATTCTGTTTTTTTTGGATTATTTCGTGCTGAAGTAACTGCTCCTGTATCCGGTGAGGTTGAGCTGGTAAGCGAGTTGACCGGCACTATCATGCTTCGGTGTCGACCGATCAAGATAGAGCGTACCGCATTTATATCAGGACGAGTTTCTCATGTTCATGACAATCTTTCGGTTACTATCAAAACAAGATGTTCCCTCGTTCAGGGAGTTTTCGGTGTCGGTGGTGAACGATTAGGCCATATATGTATGCTTCCAGATACTGGAAGCATTACGACTCTTTCATCAACTCTTGCTATTGATGGTGCTGTTCTTGTATCACGCGGAGCTCCATCCCTGGAGCTGCTTAAAGAAGGAGCGCGTTGTAATATTGCGGGGTGGATTGCGGGATCAATCGATGACATTGTAATAGAAAAATTTGCGAAACGACGAATTGGTGTCGCGATTACGGGTGATGAATCGGTACCGTTCTCTCTTTTTGTTACAGAGGGGTTCGGAGAGATTCCGATGAACGACGAAGCATGGGGTGTTTTCTCTCGCAATCAGGGACGCGAAATCTCAATGACAGGCGTTACGCAGGTGCGTGCTGGCGCTATCCGTCCCGAGGCGATAATCGGGCTTACTGAGCAATCAGTGGATTCCCCGGATTGCCAAGAAAATGCCGAGAGTGGTCTTATAATTGGTAGGGCTGTCCGCATTATTCGACACCCATATTTTGGGCGGATCGGATTCATAAAAGAGCTCCCGCCAGAACCACGACTGATCCCCTCGGGAGCATCTGCTCGAATCGCAGTAATCAGCTTTGAGGATGGAGCAACTGTTGAAATACCTCGTGCGAATATAGAACTTCTTGGATCATCACATTCGGGTACCAATACTGTCGCGAGTAAAACAGAGGAATCTCTATGATTAAGGTAGCGTGTCAGGGAGCTTGGGGCTCATTTAGCCATCTTGCTGGGCTGACCTTTTTTCCAGAACCTTTTTCATTGATTGAAACGACCTCATTTCAAAATGTCTTTAGTGAACTGAGTAGCGGTAATGCAACCTTCGGTGTTATTCCAATTGAAAATTCACTCGTCGGTTCAATTTACGAAAATTATGATCTTCTCTGTCAATACGACATTCCGATAAGAGGTGAAGTATATCTTCGGATTGAGCACAATCTTCTTGTAATACCAGACAACACGATTCAGCCTCAGGACCGTATCGCGCAGCTATCACGAATACTATCGCACCCAAAAGCACTCGAGCAGTGCAAGCTGCTTTTCAAGGAGTATCCGAACCTCTCTCCTGAACCGTGCACCGATACAGCAGGAGCAGCTCGCGCAGTCGCCAAATCAGGAGATCTCTCTCTCGGTGCGATTGCCAGTAAAGAAGCCGCCGAATTTTATGGCCTCTCCCCTCTTCTTTCTTCAATAGAGGATGATCAACAGAACTACACACGTTTTCTAGTTATTGGAAGCGAGCCGATCGTCCACGGCGATCCCTCAAAGATTTCTCTAGTAGTAACTCTCGAACATAAACCGGGAAGCTTAATCGCAGTTCTGTCAGCTCTTTACCAAGGAGGAGGCGATCTTACAAAAATAGAATCGCGCCCCGTAAGAGGCCACCCTTTTGAATACCTTTTTTATCTCGATATTATCCACCCTATCGGCCCATCCGCGATAAGGGAAAAGATCTTACCCCTCACCAGATCAGTTAAAATTCTCGGCGAATATCAAGCAGGCGTTCTGCCCGTTCATGTAACGAAGTAGGCTTTTCCGAGAACTTTTAGAAGCGACTCCTCTGATTTTTGAAAGCTATCGATTAAACTCCTCAAAGGGCTCCCTCTTTTTTATTTCTCTAGCAGGATTTCCGACGACGGTGCAAAAATCGGGAACATCTCGAATTACGACCGATCCTGCTCCTACAATGCTCCATCGCCCAATTGTGATTCCTGGAATGACAATTGCTCCGGCTCCAACATGCGCCCCCTCTCCAACGCCAACCTGACCGCATAAACGGACTCCGGGCGAAATATGGGCGAAATCTCCGACGTTGGAATCGTGTCCAACACTCGCAGCAGTATTAACGATAACGAAGGAGCCAATCGAAGAATGCGATTGAACGATCGCACCATGCAATATAACGGCTCCTGTATCAACTAATGAGGAGGGTGAAATAATTGCAGAGGGATGGAATACGGAGATACAGTCTGCTTTTAAATGTCGCGAGACATATGCTCGATCCTCGTTGCTACCTATCGCAATAACTATCGGATCGTGCGCTTCCGGAATGTAATCGAATCCCGTCAACCGAATTCCCGGAAGAATAGGTGATACATGCTTCGGGTTATCATCGATACGTCCAACTAACTCGTATCCACTCGCCCGAAGTGCATCCTCAACAACATTACTATGGCCGCCGGCTCCGTACAGGTAGCACCGGCGGCAAGCAGTCTGCCCATCCATCGGTGATCACCAAACGTATGTAATGCATCTCAACTAACAATAGAAAATAGCTTTCCTATTGTTGTTACATTGTAACATACCAATATCTACTTCAGGAGCAGGACCTCTTAGTCGATAGCTCGTTGATCTTGCTCTAATGTGATAACACTCCACTCGCGGAATCTGCGAAAGATAGAAAAATTAGCAAGAGGGACAAAATCAACGAATTTATAGCAAGTAGCCGCGAATACTGAATACTTTTCGGTGAAAAAACGGGTTTTCACTTACTCAGCTTCAATTATTTTGTTAGCCTAGAAAAATAGTGGTTTAATCCAATTTCTGAAAAATATCATGGTCAGTCCATCAATTTTTTCTCCTCTACCAAGCCACTCCGAAAAAATACGGAGTCCTCGCTTCCTCGTAAAACTCCTGGGAGCCGCATTTACGCTGCTTGTAAACTGCTCAGTAGTCTTCTCCCAAGAAACGCCAATAACCACCTCAGGATCGGTTAACTTACTCGACCCCGCGATTCAAAGCTCTCTTAAACAACTTCCCAAAAAAGAGGTTGTTGTAGAAAGCGACCCTGTTTACGGAGGAAATCAACGGTATGAAGGTTATGAGATAAGGGCGTTTCTATCTTGGCTTACCAAACAAACAGGAGTATCGCTCTCTGATGCTCTCATCTCATTTGTTGCAACTGATGGGTACGTTTCACAGCTTCCTGTTCGAGATATTCCGGATCGATTAGGTATTTTAGCTTTTCGCGAATTTGGCGGCTCCGCTGCAAAACCTTTCCGTGATTCTCTAAGCGCACGAGTCCCATTTAATCCTGGGCCATATTATCTTGTATGGGATGGGGTTTTTAATGAAAAGATTAATCCACCCACTCCATGGTCTGTCACCGTCGTAAAGCTCTCAGCAAATGAAATTCCAGCTGAGCACATTCCGCCGACGCAGTCTCCAACTATTACGAAAGGGATGGATTTGTGGAGGACTTATTGTTCTAAGTGCCACGGAATCAACAAGGTTGGTGGAACGATGGGACCAGAGCTCAATGTACCAAAAAACATAACTGAATATTGGGATCGCACCCATTTACTGACACTAATTGAAAATCCTGCATCTCTCAGATGGGGTTCAAAAATGCCCGGATTTGGGTGGCTGCCAGCTTCTGACAGAGAGGCGATTCTTGAGTATATCGAGGCGATGAAGGGGAAGAAGGTGTGCGATAGTGAGAAAAGTTGTAACTGATCGAATTACTGCTATCTGCGGGGTTATCGACCTTTTGGAGATTTTTTCAAAAGAGTACAACGAGCTGAGGTGATTGCGATGCCCGACTCCTCAGCAACAATCGAAACTCCCCAAACCTGCACCAACCCACCCGCATGTATCGGCTCCGCAGTTGCTACGATGGTTCCCGAGGAAACTGGGCGAAGATGATTCGCATTAATCTCTATACCTACTGCTGATTCATCGGGGTGGGAGCAATGAAGCCACGCTCCGATTGAGGCGACCGTCTCTGCAAGGGCAACTGATACACCGCCATGAAGAATTCCCCATGGCTGGAGGTGATGTTCTTGAACCGTCAAGGCGGCGATAACCTTTGCTGGTGAGATGAATCGCACCGTTATTCCAAGAAAGGGTAAGAAGCCCCCCTGCGACATTGCAACGACCTGCTGACGCTGAATCTCGTCTACCCCTTCACATATAATTTCGCTTGATTTACTGCCTTGTATCATAGCTGCTGTTTTAAATGTTCCGCGGTCATTTAGCCCTGCCCTGGCTCTTCGCCTCGGCGAGTCAGGAGTGTCGTGTAAGCAAATCCTGTCCCACTCCAAGGTTGGTGAGTAATTGCATACCAGAGACATTTCTTCAGGGTCATCTCCTCAAAATTGGGAACCCACCACCCTCGCAAGTTTATCTGTCTTTTTCGGTAAACATCCGACACTTTATCGGCCTCGTCAGCATTGACGATCTGATATTTAAAATCACGACGGTCTGTTGCGGATGCGCCAAATTTATTTTCGGGCAGATCTCGGAGATACCACACGACCGGCCAAACCGCATCGCCATCAATATATACCCGAGGGCGATAACCACGTGACTGACTCTCTATCTCCCAGCGGATATGATTTACAACCTTTTTTAATTCATGAGTGGTGTGAACCTGACTAATGTACTCTTTTTCACTTCCTGCATTTGTGAAATTTACTATTGCAGCTATCCGAACAAGATAAATAAAGGAGAGTGAAACAAGCACAGCTCCGAGCGGTAATTCCCCCCAGCCAAAGGGCAGAATGCGATATCGTGATGTCGGTAGAAGGTTAATAGCCCATTGAATTAGATCAAAAGCAACAAGGGTTGCTCCAATTCCTAAAATCCAGTGAGAGGAAGAGTTCGATGCTCCATCACTGTCCTGTAATACAAAAACAATCCCAAGGCTCATCAGAATGACGCCGAGGAAGAAAAGAAATTTTTCAACCGGCACACGATGCCTGAGCGCTTCTCTTAAATTAACCTGAGAGTCAAAATAGAGAGCAAGGTAGAGAATACCTCCCCACAACGGATACTGTGATAGCCACGGCACCTTTTCGCCGAGATAGCTGTAGGTGAATAGGCTTGCAGTAAAAGCGTATCCTGTAATCGCGAGGCGACGCTCCCCCCGAAGAAGATGAAATATCGTCACAAAGAGTGCGTGCGGTACCATCAAGATGAAGGCTGAAAGATCAAGCGAATCTTTGAGCTTAAAAAAGAGAATGAAACTTTTTAACAGCCCTTCATCGAGCTCACCAAATTTTGTTCCTCGAAGAAAAACGAGCGGCATAGCAACTGCTACTGAGAGAACCACGCTCGCTGCATAGATCATCCATCCGGGAGCTCTTCGATATAGGTGAATTACCTGATAGAGCGCGACCAAAACGAAGATCGTATCGTACCAAAGAAGGCAATAACCGTGATGCAAAAAGGGCCCAACGATTCTTTCTTTGCCGTGATGCTCAAACCAATATTTTAAACTTTCACGATACAACCCATCGAGCGGTCCCTTCCAATACTGAAATCCAGCGGTATAAAAGAGGGTATAGGTGAAAACAAGGATAAGAACCCCAACAAGAGCGTGAAACCAATATCCCATGAACCAGCGACGCAGGTCAGCGAGATACGGAACCGAGCTTCTTTTTCCAAAGAGAAAAAATCCAAACTCAAAAAGATAGTAGCCCGCCATCATCGCGACATGTACGAACCAATTTTCTTTCGAGCAAGCCTGTATTGCAAAACCTAAAAAAAAGAGTGGTGCTGCCCAACGCCTATCAGCGACTGCGACTCCATAAACTGAGATAAGAATTCCCAGAACAACAAAAACATCCTCTCGGAGAAAGCGAGACCAATAAATTAAACTTGGCGAATAACCGATTGCTATCGTAACAAGGAGCATCATCGTCGGAGAAAAAAACCGACGAAAAAGAAGTGGAGCAATTACAAAGAGTGAGCCGAGAAGAGCTGCTGGAAATCGTGCAACCCAATCACTCACCCCAAACGAGCAGTAAGCGAGGAATACCATGGTGTAGAGGAACGGCCCATGAAGCATGGGATCGTACTTGTAGTATTGAGCGTTCGGAAAATCGTAAAAATATTTCCCATACATCGCATGAAGCGATTCATCGTGATGCAACGGGCGATCATCGAGTAATAACCACCGAAACAGCAACGCTCCCCCAACAATCAGCAGATATACAACCCACTGACTTGAGCTAAAGTAGCTCCACAAGCTTTGATTCCTATCGGCGCTCAGATCTTGAGGAGATTCTACCTGTTCCATCCCTCTATCTCCGATTATTGATACAATGTAACTCGTCAGCCAGATATTGCTGAATAACAATTCAAGCGACCCAAATACTGAGCAAACAAGTGCACTTTGGGCTATTCAACACCCTAAAATACGGTCAGCCGCTTTCCGCCAAACAGTTACAATGTAACGAATCTATTTTCGGAGAGTGTTTAACCATGTTGTTATTTTCTCTACAACCAACTCCGGTGTAAATCCAAACTTCTCGGCCAATACCTCGCCTGGGGCGGATGCTCCGTAATGATCTATTCCTATTGCAAGCCCATCACGACCGGCAAACCGCTCCCAACCGAGGGTCCTTCCCGCCTCAATTGTAACAACCGGAAGTTTTGAAGGAACAACCGCATTGCGCTCAGTAATCGGCTGCTCAAGAAAGAGCTCAACACAGGGCATTGAAACTATCTGAAGCTGAATCCCACTTTTTCGAAGAATCTTGGCAGCATCGACAGCAAGCGCCACCTCGGAACCAGTAGCGATTATGACAAACTGCGGAGCGGGGTCACTCTCGAGAACATACCCACCGCGCAATACCTCTTCAGCTGAAAAAGATTCGGATCTGACTAAAGCAGGTAGATCCTGGCGTGTAAATATGAGAGCACTCGGCTGATCGCGTGATTCAAGCGCCGCCCAATAACAGGCTCCGACCTCGAGTCCATCAGCTGGTCGGAATGTGTAGAGGTTCGGAATTAGACGGAGGCTCTGCAGCTGCTCAATTGGCTCATGAGTAGGACCATCTTCACCAACCCAAAAGCTATCATGCGTAAAGATAAAGAGTGATTGAAGGTGCGACAGAGCCGCGATTCGAATTGCTGGTCTCAGATAATCAGAGAAGACAAGAAACGTTGATCCAAAAGGATACCAGAGACGCTCATAAGCAAGACCATTAACAACGGCGCCCATGGCGTGTTCACGAACTCCGAATCGAATATTGCGACCGGCGAACTCCCCTTTCTGTATTTCAGTCGTATCCTTGATGAGGGTCTTTGTCGATGGCTCCAGATCCGCCGAACCTCCAATAAACTGGCTCAGATGCTTTGCCATAATCTGAATGGCCTTGCCTGAGAGCGAGCGGGTCGCTTCATCCTTTGTGTGACCGAGGCCACCGAGAAGCTCATCACGAAGCGCCTCAGGTAGTCGCCGTTCAACCTGTGCATCGAGACGGCCTGCAAGTGAGGGGTGCGAGTCCCTCCATTCGGCGTATTTCGTCGACCAACGAGAGTGTTCGGCAACACCTCGACTAATAACCTCCTTACAGAAATTCGAGACCCCTTCAGGAACATAAAACGCAGGAGATGATGGCCATTCAAATCCTTTCTTCGTGAGGCTCAACTCTGCATCACCTAGAGGCGAACCGTGAACTCCATAGGTATTCGCCTTGTTCGGGCTTCCATAACCGATGATTGAGCGCACCGCGATGATGCTCGGTTTTGCAGTTTCTTCGATTGCATTTTCAATCGCCCTCTTCACCCCAGCGAGATCTTGCGCATCAACTGATTGGACGTGCCATCCATACGATTCCATCCGCTGTTGAACCGACTCGGTGAAACAAACGTCCGTGGAACCCGCTAAACTTATCTTATTATCATCGTAGAGATAGATAAGATTTCCTAAACCGAGGTGACCAGCGAGCGAGCATGCCTCTGAAGCGATCCCCTCCATCAGATCACCATCACTCACAATACCGTAAACTCGATAGTCAAAGAGCGCAGAACCGTACTCCGCTGCGAGCAATTTGCCGGACAACGCCAACCCGACTCCATTTGCCACACCCTGACCTAATGGTCCCGTGGTACACTCGACTCCCGCCGTTACCCCAAACTCAGGATGACCCGGTGTTGAACTTCCCCACTGTCGAAACGATTGTAGCTCTTCAAGCGATAGCTCATAGCCAAAGAGGTGAAGGAGCGAATAGAGGAGCGCCGAGCCATGACCCGCAGATAACACGAAACGATCTCGATTAAGCCAGCGTGGTTCTTGAGGATTAAATCGAAGAAATTGAGCCCACAATAAAGATGCATACCCCGCTGCCCCCATCGGCAGACCAGGATGGCCGGAGTTTGCGCGCTGGACGGCATCCGCTGACAACATCGAAACTGTTTTTGCCAACTCCTCAATTGCTGCTAAATCGCTCATAACGCGGCCTCACTAAATTTTGAACAAAACAGGAAAGACGAGAAGATTAAGACTGAACTATTCTATTCTCGGAACATATTCGATTAACAAAGAGCAGAGCAGACACTATCGCCTTATTCTTTGAATCTTAGCTTTTCCATTTAATCGAGCAACCGGTTGGATGAGAGAAACCAAGAACAGTTGATCCATCTTTGAGGAGCTGTCCCACCGCATCGCGCAAAAAATGACGGGTTACCTTACTCGGATCTCTCGGCGAGTCGTTAATGGCTCCGTGATAGACGAGGGTCAAATCGCGATTAAAGAGATAGCACTCGGGGGTACATTGAGCATCAAAGAGATGAGCTACTTTTTGAGTCTCATCGTAAAGATACGGAAAAGACAAATTCAGCGTTTCAGCTTTTTCACGCATCTTTTCAAAGCTATCTTCAGGGTAAGCAACTGCATCGTTTGAGCTGATCGCCACGATGCGAAGCCCTTGATCACCGAATTGCTTCGCTATATCGACAAACTCCTGGTCACTTCCCTTAACGTAGGGGCAGTGGTTACAAACAAATACAACCAGCGCGGCTGATGCACCTGAGAAAAAATCTCTTGAGACAACCGATGATCCATCGGTTGCCGGAAGCGTAAAGTCAGGAAGGGGGGAACCAAGAGGAAACGTTTGACTGAGAGATTCACGCTGCATCCGATCTCCTTTAGGATACTGATAGGGCACGATAGGAAAACGACGAACCCCGAAAATAGGTTCAATCAGAACGACAGGACTGATTAACTGAAAGCTCCCTGCTGTTCGAGAAAGGTTCGAACTTCCTCTGCAAACCAAGCAGGATGCTCGATCATCGGCGCATGGCCGCACTGCTCAATCGTTCGCAAGGTTGATTGTGGAAGAAGACTGTCGAAAAGATGGGCCACCTCCATTGTCGTCACATTATCATTAGTGCCCCACAGAAGGAGGCTCGGTATGTGAACGGTAGGAAGCACCGATTGGAGATTGTCCTTTTTAGCACTCCGTGCCGCCTGAATCATCTTCAGCACATTTCCTTTGGGCTTCAGGATATCGGCGATTTCCTGAATAGCTTCCTCAGTTACGAACTCCTGATTAAAAAATACCTTTGCCATGTGAGTTCTAACAAAGTTGGCATTTGGACGAAGTGGTAATGCTTCGACCGAGTGCTCATACAATCCAGAGCTCGCTGCAAGCACCATTGCCCTTACTAGGTTAGGACGGGCGAGAGCTAATCGAAGCGCAACGTGGCCACCCAATGAGTTACCACACAGGAAAACTCGATCCTCACCTATCGTACGAATAAATGCCTCGGTATAAACCGCGAGCGCCTTTACCCGAGCCTCCGAGCTATGGAGCTGAATCAGAGGAAAACGCAGATTTATTGGACGACAAAAGGTGGCAAGATAAGGAATTACCGAGTTCCAGTTGGATGCGGCTCCAAAAAGTCCATGAAGGAGGATTAGCCGCGGTCCTTTGTCACCGAACTCCTCATAAGAAAAGTTTGGTAGTCGACCATTTTTAAGCCATAGAGGATCGCAGCCCCCCATTTGCTCAGCGCTCTGTCGAAGGGCGAGCAACAAGTCCTCAGGTATCGGCTTGCCCTCACTAATTCCTCCTTGATCAACGGTCCGCGAAGGCTTTGTTGATTGCACACTCATAAAATCTTTGTTTGCTAACTAATCACTTCAAACTTTTAAAACCGCCCCGCCCTCTTTAGCGCTAAAATTTTAGTGCTCGAAAAATTCTATAAGGGGAAACGATCACGGATTTGGAATCTGATCCTACTTTTTGGGCAACGCCGATTATCAACATCTTCTCGATACGAGCCCCTCAACGGGCCGCATCGTAGCATCAGTTGCAACTAATGCCCACGACAAAATCTTTCTCCTTTCTATTACCCTCTCCATGCTCTTTAGCCATCAACACTCTACTACTCTTAGAATACCAGCACCGTTGCTGTTGTGTACCAATAAAAATGATTCGTTAAACATCGAGCTCGAGGCGATGGGCATGTTCCTGAATAAGCCTATACCTCTCACCAGAGTCTTTCCCAAATAGACTCTCAAGCATGCTGCTTGCCGCAGCCTCATCGTCGAGAGTAATACGGAGTAAATTCCGTGTCTTAGGGTTTAACGTTGTTTCCCAGAGAGTTTTAGGATTCATCTCTCCGAGTCCTTTAAATCGGCTAATTTGCACCTTTCCGCGAGGCCCCCGAGCCTTGATAATTCGCTCTTTTTCCTCATCAGAGTAAGCCCACTGATCTTCCTGTTTTGCTCCCGAGCCAAATCGGAGCCGATACAGGGGTGGGCGACCAAGATATATGTGGCCGCCGGTGATGAGAGGTCGCATGAATTGAAAAAAGAACGCCATCAACAAAGATGCGATATGAGAACCATCTGCATCCGCATCGGTAAGGATGACAATCCTCTGATAGCGCAGTTTATCGATCCTCATCGATTTACCCATTCCACAACCAAGCGCTGCCACAAGATCAGAGAGCTCTTTATTTTCCTTCAGCTTAGCCTCAGTGAGAGCCATCACATTCAGTATCTTTCCTCGCAGCGGCAAGACTGCCTGCAATCGCCTATCTCGGCCTAATTTAGCGCTTCCTCCCGCCGAATCCCCCTCGACGATCAAGAGCTCCGATTTATCGGGAGAGGTCGAGGAACAGTCCGCCAGCTTACCCGGCAAGTTGAGACGGTGGGTGACTCCAACCTTTCGCGACACGCTCTGAGATGCAGTTCTTGCAGCAGCGCGGGCCTTTGCCGCAAGCGACATCCTCTCGAGAAGCACAGCAGCGGTAGAGGGTTTTGAGTTCAGTGTATTTTCAAACGTTCTTAACAGCGCTTCAACGGGAGTAGCGACCTCTGGATTATTGAGCTTATCTTTTGTTTGTCCCTGAAACTGGAGCTGCGCAATTGAACCGGGGACATTGACCGACAAAATAGCTACAAGCCCCTCTCGAATATCCTCTGCCCCTAATTTTACCCCTTTAGGTAAACAATCGTGGACCGAGATGTAGTTGCGAATCGCTTTGACAAGCCCCCCCTTAAATCCATCCTCATGACTTCCCCCTTCTGCAGTATAGATCCCATTCACATAGGAGAGAACTCGCTCCGTAGTACTGTCTGTCCAACAAAACGCAACCTCAACCCGAATCCCGTCACTTCTATCAAGAGCGAACCGCTCTTCAGCAACAACCTCGAGCTTCTGACGTGTGAGATAGGCCTGAAGATAAGCACTGAGGCCATCGGGATACCAAAATTCTTTTGATGAACCTGCCGATTCATCGACGAATACCAATCGAAGTCCTTTATTGAGAAATGCTTTTTCCTCAATCACCTGAGACAATCGCTCGGCAGAGAATCGAGTCTCTCGAAATATCTCCGAATCTGGTTTAAAAAATATCGTCGTACCGTGCCCCGTCTTCTTTCCGAGACTAATTAATCGAGTGGTCGGTTTACCTCGACTAAACTTTTGTTGCCATCCCTCACCACCTCGCACCACGGTTGCGACTAACTCCTCTGAGAGTGCATTAACAACTGAAGCTCCAACACCATGAAGCCCACCCGCCGATGCGTAATTACGATCAGAAAACTTTCCGCCGGCATGAAGGGTTGTCAGAATCAATTCGAGCGCTGATTTTTTAAAGCGAGGATGGGTATCTGTCGGTATCCCACGTCCATTGTCCTGAACCGAAACACTATCTCCTCCCTTGTGAAGAGTGAGTATAATTTTGTCGGCATGACCATTCATCGCCTCATCGATCGAGTTATCGAGAATCTCTTTTACGAGATGATGAAGCCCCTGTGGCCCCTCCGTGCCCCCGATGTACATACCGGGCCGTTTTCGAACAGGCTCTAGTCCTTCAAGAACCTCTATATCAGCTGCGCTGTAAGCCGCTTCACCTCTAACCATACCGTTTTCCTCTCGACCTTGCTCATCACATAAACCGGCCTTGACCGCCGATGCTCTCTCTCTTAATGAGCTCCCTATTGAACAATCGTAGCCACTGGCGATACCCCAACAATCTCACCCTGCAATGACAACTTACTTCCGCGCTGATCTCTCTTTGCTAAGGGAACGGCTTCCCAAGCCAACTCCTTCTCTCGTCCCGATGAGAGCGATACAAGGAATCGTCGACTAATCGGGCGTTGAAGAAGAGCAACCACCTCATCATCAGATTTAAGATTTGCAATCGAGACACCAGCCGCAACTCCTTCACGTGCTGGAAACTCTGTGGCTTTCAATCGAAGTGCCATTCCTTTGCGAGATATCACCAAGAGCTCTGGCTGGTTTACAACCTGTACTCCGATAAAGTGATCACCTTCACGAAGCTTTGCAATCCGCTTTCCACTTCGCCTAAGACCTGCGAACCCCTCGACCGTGCAACAAAGTCCAACTCCTTGTTTACTGATAAGAGCAATCTTTGCTCCCTCCCCGATCGAATCGGTAGAAGTAGATGTAGCACCCACTACATAAGAAAAACATCCAATAATCTGCTCGCCATCTTTAAATCGACAAAGCTTCTGAATCGGCTCACCATACCCACTTGATGCAGGAAAATCGGCAACCCGAATTGAATACAGCGAACCAAGATTGGTCACCAGGATGACATGATCTTTTGTATTCACCTGCAGAGCGGAGATAATCGAATCTCCTTCTCGCAGCCGAGTTCCACTAAGCTCGTTTGTCTGTCGAATCCGTTTTACCCAACCGTCACGGGTAACAATAGCATGAACATCCTCTGAAATAAGGAAATCTTCCTCCTTTATCTCAACCTCCACCGCCTCCTTTACGATCTCACAACGCCGCTTATCTCCGAAGGTTGCAGCAATTTCACTAAGGTCCGTACGAACCAGCTCCATTATCTGTTCGGGGTCGCTAACCAGCCGCTCAATCTCTCGCACCCGCTTTGCCTTTTTTGCGAGTTCATCGCGAAGCTCTGTGATGTTTGTCCTTGAGAGTTGATAAATCCTCATATCAACGACCGCGAGTGACTGAATTTCACTGAGTTTAAACCTAGCCTCCAGCTTCCTCGCTGCATCAGATCGACCCTCACTCTTTCGTACGATAGCGATAGCTTCGTCGAGTGCATCGAAAATAGTCGCAAGCCCTTCGAGAATGTGGATCCGCTCCAACAATTTCTTCTTCTCGAACTGGAGTCGGCGAACAGTGACCTGCTCTCGAAAATCGAGAAAATGAGAGAGACATTCGCGGAGAGACACCAGCTGCGGATTCAGAGCACCCCCTGGCCCAGTTGGGGTAAGAACCGTAAGATTTACCGGGAATGTCGAATCAAGAGGGGTGTGCTTACAAACAAACGCCATCGCAATCTCGGGATCGGCACCCGGCGCAAGCTCTGCAACGATTCGTACCTCCTCGGTTGACTCATCTCGCACATCAACTAATTGGGGAACGCGCCTGCTCACGATAAGGTCTGCTATTTTTTCTACGAGCTGAGCCTTGTTCACCGCATATGGAATAGTGGTAATAACGACAAACCGCTTTCCTCGCTGGCCCTCCTCGATGCACCATTCTCCACGCATCCGAATAGAGCCCTTCCCAGTTCGATAGACCGCTTCCAATTCGGCTTTTGAGCTCAAAATTTGGCATCCCGAGGGAAAATCAGGAGCTTTTATCAAGGCGGTTAACCGAGCAGTTGAAAGCTCTCGATCTTTTGATAGCTCAATAAGGGCTTTAATGGTGTCTCGCACATTGTGTGGAGGAATACTGGTTGCCATACCAACCGCGATCCCTGAAACCCCATTAATCAGAAGATTCGGTATACGAGAGGGAAGAACCGTTGGCTCCTGAACTGTTCCGTCAAAATTATCGCGAAATTCAACGGTTTCCTCATCTATCTCACCGATTAGCTCCATCGCGATCGGTCGCAGCTTTACCTCGGTGTAACGATAAGCAGCAGCACTATCACCATCGAGTGAGCCAAAGTTTCCCTGACCATCAACGAGCGGATATCGCAGTGAGAAATCCTGCGCCATACGGACCATCGCTTCATAACAAGCGATATCTCCATGCGGGTGATACTTTGCGAGTACCTCGCCGACCACTGAAGCAGATTTGCGATGTGATGAATCAGGGCTCATCCCAAGATTTTTTAGCATCGCAAACAATATTCGCCGTTGAACCGGTTTAAGCCCATCACGAACGTCAGGCAACGCTCTCCCAGACACTACACTAAGAGCGTAGGTAAGATATCGATCGCGGGATTCTTGCTGAAGTAAGGTATCAACGACTGCCATCTCTACTAATTCCCCTCCTCGGGTTATTCCTCGCCAACTCAGGGGACACACCTCCCGAATCGCAACTGCTCGTGCTCGCGCACCATATTCCGCGCACCATATTTACTGCAACTGTAATCTGCGTAGCACTTCAAAAACAGACGTACGTTGACCGTATGTTGCCCTGATAATAAGAAAAGGTGCAATGTAGGCTCTTTAACTTTGCTTCGATACGCATTGATTAGCTGATTCTCTCTCGGTGTTGGCTTTGCAATTGAACAAGCTGCTAATTATCGCTAGAGTGCTGAAATCGAGAGGCTAACCCTCTTCAACTGTTACGATGTTAGAAAAAAACGGTATGACTACAAGGCTTAAAGAACGTGAGGAAAAGGTTAAAAAGATCAAAAAACTGCTTCTTGATCAACATATCCTTGTTCACCTCAAACCAAACTTTCCGGGAGTCGACCTCCCTGAGCATCTTCGCGAGCTTCCAGTTGTTACACTGAAACTAAGCTCCCTCTTTCGAGGCTCACTTGAGGTACAGGATGAAAAGGTAGTCACTGAACTGCTTTTTAATTCGGAATATTATCGGTGTGAAATTCCCATAGATGCCATCGGTGCAGTAACGAGTGTTGGCGGAGAAACATTTGCATGGACTGAGCCGAGCGATGTTGAAGATTCCGATCGAAAAGCAGTTCAGGGACCAACTCGACGCCGACCACAAAAAGTACCTCGTGCGGCTGCAGCTCCCCAACCAGCTGCCGAAGAAACGACCCCAAGCAAAAGGCCGGTGCTTCGTCGAATTAAGTAGATTCATTAGAGCCAATCAACCGCTCTAAATCCTCTCATTGAGGGCCTTTTTTCATTGATTTAGAATCATCAACTTTTTTTGATGGATTTTTGTTCGGAGAGTTTTTATCTGAGTTAGAATCACTAATTACTGAATCAGCCTTCAGCAGCGAGCGGGTATCGAGTCGTTCACGCAATTCAATTGCCCGCTGCGCGCCACATCGGCGAACTGAATCAAAAGAGAGCGCATCGACCTCACGAGCTCCGCCGGTTACAGAAATAACATGACGAATAACGGGGAGTATCGCACCAGAACTGGTTTGGACCATTGAAAATCCGCCGAGAACAACTCGGAGCAACCCACCGGTATCTGAACGCACAACCTTCATAACTGGCAGCATCGTCTCCCGATCGATGACGATGATGAGCTCGGCTTCCTGAGAATAGGGAGAGCGAGGAAATGCCTTTACCAGAAAGACACGGCGTGGAACGAACACCACCTCGGTGGGAACCCACCCTAATGCTCGCGCGAATCTCTTCGAAAATGCATTAAATGGTGGCGCCTCATTATCCCGCGTCGAGACAAAACACCCCTTACCTTCTTCGGTAATTTTAGGCATAACGGCTGAAAAGGGCACCAATTGAGTCGCCGACTGCACATCTCCATAATCGTATGCTGAATTCGATCCGCTGTGAACAAAAAGATCATCGAGGACAAAAAGGCCGCCGGCCGCTCGCTCCTGCCGTAACCACGGCTCCAATGACCGAGTTCCTGCAGGACCAGATCGCTCCCACAGCCTGTCATTTTTCTGATCGCTAAAACGAATGGTAAAAAATTGAAGCGGTGTTAGAGCCGTAGGCTCATCAAAAGAAACTAATTCGCGAAATAGCTGATTAGCTGGATATGGGCGCTCTGCGGTCTGGTAGGAGCGAGTCACTTGAAATCGGAGCGATGTAGGTTCAAAACTGGCCCGAAATCGAAGATAGCTCACCGACGCCTCAAAAGCGGGGGGAATTTGCCAGAGAGCCTCACTATTCTTTATGATCTTAAGAGCCTGATCCGGCTCACCCTCTTCTCGGACCGAGGGAAACGGGAAACCGCTGGGTATTCTGGCTGCACCCTTCGTTGCCCACAACACCTTCGAATGATCTGGAAATGGTAGCTCCCTAACCGCCGGAAGGGGCATTCCACCTTTTTTTACGAGATGCTCAAGAGCTGGCAATACGAGAGGTGCAAACTTATCGATCGATTCTGCATCGATCATCGTCTCGCCATCAGCTACTGAGGCCGAAAGATTCGGCACACCCAACGGTATATCAACCGGCTCCGCCCTCACCATGGTGACGGGCAGAGAAAAAAGGAGCGCAAGAATACAAAACCGACGGGCCAACACGTTGTATCCTGATGCTTTCAACGCTAACGGAGGAGACTCTCAGCCAAATTCATTACTCCACAGAGGAGAACGGTTCGCGCTCGAATGTCTGCATCTTCTTCATATGATCGGTAAAGTATCCATCGACTCCTTTCTCCTCAATGAGTCGAGATCGGGCCATGAGGGTCTCTTTATCCTCGATGAAATTACGGGGGTCAGCGGGATAAACCTCGGGGTGAAGCCCCGTGTCCATCCGTATAGCGTCAACCGGGCAAGCCTCGACGCAATATCCACAATAAATGCAAAGAAGAGTATCGATTTCGTAGCGAAGGGGGAATTTTTCAACCTGTGGATCGTCGTGCTCTGCTGCCTCAATATAAATGCAGCGGCTTGGGCACGCCGTAGCACAAAGAAAACATGACGTACACCGCAACGCTCCATCTTCGTACAGGGTCAACCGATGGCGGCCTCGATAGCGAGCAGCGTAAAGTCGCCGCTCCTCGGGATACTGAATACTCGCCGAAGCGGCTACATTCCGACTCACACCAAAAAGATGAAGCACATGAAGAACAAAGTTATGAACGAGTCGGTAAGTTGTTATCGAGAGGCCGCGAAGAACCTCGATAACATAAATACGCTCCAAAAAAGTCATCTCTTCTCGTCGCCTCATCGAGCTCTCCCTCTGGAAACTTTCAGCTGAATAGTTACGCAGCGCTGCTAAAAGTCTGCTGCTTCAAGACTGCTACCACAAGACGGTAACAAAGGACAAAATCATATCACCTGATGCTACCTGAGAAACACCAAAAATTTCCCAAATAACCTCGACCCAAGCACACTATATATATTTATCTCGTACCGAACTGCTCAACTAAGAGTCGCACGAGCCGAATTCCCAATAAAGGGGTCGGCCCCGATACTACGTGAAATCCAGCAACGAGATCCCGCACTCCCGAGCAAATCGAGAGGGCTCGCTCTATAGAACGGTCGGAAAAATCGCCATCCCCAACGCGGGCGCATTCTTCAAGTAGTTCGGCCGGTAAGGTTATTCCCGGCACCGAACTCATCGCAAGACCCGCCTTGCCCGAACGAATCGGCATTACACCCAAAAGAATTGGTAAACCAACCGATGCCTGAGCCTGCTCTAAAAAAGCCCGCGCAGCACCAAGATCAAAAACCGGTTGAGATAGCGCATACTGCGCTCCGGCAGCCCTCTTCTTTTCTAATCGACGGAGTTCGGCTCCGGCATTACGGGCGTTCGGATTGACGACCACCCCCGGAATCATTCCCAATCCACCTTTTAAAGGATTTCCCGCAAGATCTGACCCCTCATTTAATTTCTGCACGATTCCAAGGAGACCAACGGAATTTACCTCAAATACCCCTTTTGCATCGGGCATGTCACCCACACTTAGCGCATCACCCGTGAGGGCAATAATCGATCGAACTCCAAGCATCGCTCCGCCGAGTAGGTCAGATTGAAGGGCGAGGACATTTCTATCACGACAGGTGAGATTAACGAGAGGCTCAACTTCAAGTTCTCGTTTTATTATACTCGCAAAGGGAAGAGCTGCTGCCTTCATCCGCGCTAAAGCAGAATCGGTCACATTCACAAAGGATATACCATCGAGCTGACCTCTAAGACGATTTATTACCGCTGAGATATCAACTCCGCGAGGGGGATTTAACTCGAGACAGAAATGAAGCGGGTCTCCCAACTTAAAGGAGATCAATCGCTCCAACGCATCCTTTCCTTTCTCTAACGCTGCCATATTTAAACGACCCGATTCCCATTTTTCTAATTTCCGCGCCGAGCATAACCCAAACCTCTCGAGAAAGTAAAAATCCTTAAACTAACTTCGAGCACGACAAGCCTCCTTCAACCAACCGATTGATAATTACCTCCAGAGATGCGATTATGCAGCGCAATTGATTTCGATACGGGGTCGAGTGTTCTGCTGATGCGAACCGGCTGCCGTCCAAGCGTGTGGTACATTATCACTACTGGCGGCTCGTCGGAGTATGCCTGCCATAGGATACTTTGCGTACCAGTTCCCATTCCGGTTTTAACGCTCCCGGCTCACCGACGAAAAATCACCGATTTGGCCCCCATGTTTTAAAATGAGCCGTGGGGATCAACGATTAAGAGCAAATGTCCAAGGGGTAACACATGACCACTTCAGTCGAAGTCTTCTACTCATTCCAGAGTCCGTACAGCTACCTCGCACTTGAGGCGATTTATGACCTGGGACGAGACTTTAATGTCGAGCTTCTGTGGCAACCATTCTCCGCCAA
The DNA here is from genome assembly GCA_044345055.1 of Bdellovibrionota bacterium. GTDB lineage: Bacteria > Bdellovibrionota_C > UBA2361 > UBA2361 > OMIW01 > OMIW01. The sequence goes on along the minus strand of JBIJBT010000018.1, from coordinate 5,663 downwards.
AGCAGCTGGGAACACTCCTCCCCCAGTACCACTTCTCGCAGAAAAACTCTCCTACGTATTCGAAGATACAAAGCGAATCGCTGGAGACCTAAATCTTCCCCTCGTATATCCAGAAAATTGGCCAGAGACTGAGTTTGACCCAAGCCGCATAACTCGGGGAGCTCTCATAGCTGCTGACATGGGCGTTTTGATGGAATACAACTATAAAGTATTCCACAAATGTTGGGGTCTCGGTGAAAATCCGAATGAAGAACATTTTATGGGTGAGCTATGTGATGAGCTCGATATTGATCTCGGCGAATTTCTGAGCAAAATCTCTTCGAGCGACTGCCGCGAAAGAGTGCGAGGAGTATATCGAAGAGGTCGTAAGCTCGGCATTTTCGATACCCCAACTCTTCTAATTGAGGGGGAACGATTCGTCGGAATTGACAAAATACCTTACGTACGCGCCCGTCTAGCTGGTCGACCTCAGAATGAATTCGCTAATGCGAGTCGGTAGTCATAGAGAGATTGCTGATGGGTCACGAGAGAAGAATTTTTATTTCGGGACCCATCAGAATTGGCGATGAAGTAACGCCAAAACCGACTGATTGCCGACATCTTGAACGAGCTCTTCGATTGAAGGTCGGCGATCCAGTAACTATAGTCGGTGATCAGGAAGAGGTTTTTCTCGGAACCGTGTCTCACCTCTCGCCTATACGGTTAAAAGTTCATCAATCAATAAGCGCTCAAACCGACATCACCTCCTGCCCAGTTGTCCATATTTTGTGCGGTCTTCCCAAAGGGCCTGCGAGCGATGCGATTGTTGAGGGCGCGAGCGAGTTCGGTGTGCCGTTCATAACTTTCTGGCAATCGGATCGCTCTGTCCCAACTGATGGCATGCAGCGACTTGGGCGGTGGCAAAAGATCGCAGAATCGGCGGCGAAACAATCGGGACAATCGAGAATATCATCCGTGCTGTGGGCGCCCACTCTCTCAGAGGCACTCGATAGCCTCACCTTCCCCTCTGCAATACGGCTTTTATGTTCGCTCCAACCAGATGCGAGGCCGCTAGGAGATATCTTTTCCTCAAGCTCTGAGAGGCTTATAGTTGCATTTGGCCCTGAAGGCGATTTTACTGCAGCAGAAGAAGCCATGCTTCAGGGAGCGGATTTCAAACCGACAACTCTCGGAAATTCACGTCTGCGATGTCAGACCGCTGTAGTAGCGGCTCTTGCGGGCGCTTCTGCTCTTAGCCTTACTCAAAGTTTTAAGAATTCTTGATCGAAAAAAATGGTAATCGATTGATGGAGTGCCCATTCTGCAAATCAGCGCTAACAACAACCTATATCTGCAAAGGGTGTGGAGCTGATCTTGTTATCTTGAAGCATCTTGAAGAGGGTCGAAAAAAAAAGAAGATCGAAACCACCTCATTAAAGTCCGCTGAGCTTCATTTCGCTGGCGCTCAAATCACTGCCACTCAAATTTCTGAAGTAGAGGTACCTGAATTAAGCGAATCATCATCGTCGGCCAGTGATTTAACGACAGTAGAGACGTTTCCCCCTGAAACTTCCTACCTATCAGCAGAAAATATAGAGTCGATCAATTCCATTACAGACTTCAGTCAGGAACAAGGAATCTCTAGCTTTGATATCGATACTGAGCTCCATTTAGTTAACGCGCTCTCACCAGAGGTACGAAATGAGATCGAAACTCTTTTTGATCAACTTTTTCTATCTCTCTCAGATCAGCCTTACGTTCCCCAATCGGAAATAACCTCTACCGATTTGATTCTTCGAGAACGAACCGAGCAGCTTGATCTACTTTTTGAGCTGTTACACGGCTCTTTTTCGTCTCCCCAGGCCAAACAGGAAAACGAGGAAACCCAAAACTCTGAAAGCAAACAGGTGAAAAGCTCACCCAAAATAGTGCTTCCTAAAGAACAGGTGGCTGCGCTTTTACAGACAAACTCAGAAAATTTGCAGACCTCGCAGAAAGATAGCCGAAACGAGCGATACATCGCACCTTCAGGACTAAACTCAATTCTCGCAACTATAGTCGATCTCGTCTTAAGTCAGGTTCTGACTATTTTTGGTCTTTTTATTTACGGAGGTTCTTCTATTATCAGAGAACCGACCCTTTCAACTATCCCCGATCAAATCTTCTCTATCACTATTTTTCTCACTCTTTTGGTTCCCTCTTTTTGCCTTTATAAAGCGGCTTTTTTTCTTTCTATTGGTTCAACTCCAGGATGTTTCATCACCGGCATAAAGCCGATAGCACTCGATGGTTCAAAACCCTCTCGATATCGTCTTGTCCTTCTCAGTTTTACAGCTCCTTTCATAAGATTATTTACAATTCCTATTTTTCTATCAAAGCGTGGGACTAATTTCTTATTAAAACTCGCTGAAGTCCGCTTTACTGTTGAAAAGTGATGAGAAACTATTCCGAAAAGAATCAATAGTTAGCTTCTTTTCTTCGGCCCTCGATACTCGTATGCTAACCAAGGTTCATCAACTGATTGTAATTTCGTTTGACTAAAACGATACGCACATATTTTGGTTTTTTCGGGGAGTCTTCGATGTCGTTCAATTATGATATGGTCGTCATCGGTAGCGGTCCGGCTGGTCAAAAGGCGGCGATTCAGGCGGCAAAGCTCGGAAAACGGGCAGCGATTATCGATCTAAATCCAAAAATAGGGGGTGTATGCCTCCATGATGGAACGATTCCAAGCAAATCGTTTCGAGAAGCAATTCTTCACCTCTCGGGATACCGACTGTGGACCCAGTTTGGTCAGTCGTATCGGGTAAAAAATGATATCGAGATGGAGGACCTAACCCGCTGGTCGGCCTCTATCGTAGCCAGTGCTGAGCAAACACTTCGTGCTCAACTTCTCCGAAATCGTATTCAGATCATTTGCGGATGGGCATCTCTTGAGGACGCTCATACAGTAGTCGTTCAACGGGGCTCCGTTCGCGAAAGTATCACTGCAGAATTTATAGTTATTGCGACCGGTACTAGCCCACGTCGTCCCGAGGGATTTGAATTCGATGATAGTGTAATAGTTGATAGTAACGGCATTCTTGGCCTCGAGCGATTGCCGCGATCTTTAGGTATCGTTGGAGGTGGAGTAATCGGCTCTGAATATGCGTCGATGTTTTCCGCTCTCGGCGTAGAGGTAATTATCGTTGAAGCGCGTCCGGCGATTCTTGGTTTTATCGATCAGGATATTCGGGAATGTTTAGTCCATAGCCTTCGACAATGGGGCGCATCGATACTTACGGGAGAAAAGGTTGCTCAGTGTCGACGAGCCTCTGATGGGCGAGCAGTAATTATACTTGAGAGTGGCAAGCGGCTCGTCACTGACGTTCTTCTCGTATCAGCAGGAAGAAGCGGTAATACAGCATCACTCAATCTTGCGCCTCTTGGAATAGAGCTTACTGCTGAGGGAATGGTTGGAGTCGATAATAATTTTCAGACCGCGGTTCCAAATATTTATGCAGTTGGAGATGTTTGCGGTCGCTCTGGTCTTGCATCAACTGCAATTGAGCACGGGAGGCGCGCCGCTTGCCACGCATTCGCGGTGGACGACACCTTTCCTGAACTTCCGATTCCGTACGGTATCTATTCGATACCCGAAATTTCAATGGTGGGTAAAACCGAAACTGAACTCACACGGGATAAAATTCCCTATGAAATTGGAACATGCCGTTTTTCAGAGCTCGAAAAAGGGCGGATTTTGGGTAATACGGATGGCTTTTTAAAAATCCTTTTTAATCCAAATTCTCTCGAAATTCTCGGTGTTCACGCTATTGGGGAAGGAGCTACCGAGATTATCCATACTGGACAGACCGCTATAGCTGTGGGAGCGAAACTCGACCTACTCGTACACCTAGTTTTTAACTATCCATCATTATCTCAGGCTTACAAGATAGCGGCCCTGGATGGTTTTAATAAGGTGCTTTCTACGAGGGGAATTAGTTTCTAATCAGAGCTACTTCTAACACTCAGATGAGAGACATGGTTCCTTTAATTAGCTAAATGAATCTATCGAGTATCCTTATCCTCACCGATAACTGGCAGTGCGGAAGAGGAACTATGCTGAGCAAGCGATAACATCGCCTCAAGCGGCGTTGGTAAAGTGAGCCCTTCCAGAGTAATTATGGTGAAAGGCATTCCCGGCTGATCTATGCGAATACCGTGTGGGACACGCTCTGAATAGGTTGAAAGCAACCACTCAAAATCTGGATCGCTCATTTCGTGTGAGTAGACCGCCCGAGCCATAAAACATCCCTGAGTAGAGGAAAGGTGACTAAACGTGGTATAAGCTGCCTGCTATACGCACTCGGCGTTTCCACGGATGGAAGATTGCTCCCCCATCTCCAGCTCATCGACATCCCCTCTTTTGGGATATTTCTCATCCGATGAACATCGCCGGTAGTACAGGTGAAGTCGGCTCAAAGAGGGAAAAGCTTAACGACTGGGAGCACTCGATCGGTCAATTTTTTCTTTAATATTAAACCACTAGGGGATTCTATTAGGTTACATGAAACCTCAACGTTACACTTCAGAACATCATTGCGTTCGACCATCGGACCTCGATCCCCTCGCCCGCTCAGTCATTGAGCGGCTCGCTAATAACGGCTTTTCCGCCTATCTAGTAGGGGGAGGCGTTAGAGACATGCTATTGAGAAAGAAGCCGAAGGACTTTGATATCGCGACAGATGCGACACCTAGGGCAATTAAATCTCTGTTTCGAAATAGCAGGATAATAGGTCGTCGTTTTAAGCTCGCCCAGGTCTTTTTCGGGAGAGATAAAATTTTTGAAGTGTCGACCTTTCGGGATATGAGTCCAGTTATAGCTGAGGTGATAGAAGATTCCTCAGACCAAGAGACTATTACTTCGCCCATTCTCGATGATAATCGATTCGGCACTGAGGAAACCGATGCGTTACGCCGCGACATCACGATTAACGGGCTCTATTTCGATCCGATTTCGGGGACCATCATAGATTACGTCGGTGGAATCGATGATATTCGAGCAAAACTAATTCGAATTATCGGCGATCCTGATATTAGAATCGCCGAGGATCCAGTGCGCATGATCCGGGTCGTTCGACACGCTGCGAGAAGCGGATTTGCGATTGAGCCCAATACGGCTGAATCCGTGTTGAGGAACACAGCTCTTATCCATCAATCGACAGATGTCCGTGTTTTTGATGAGTTCAAGAAAGATATCCTCTCGGGTAATTTTTTAAAGATCGCTCGCCTGCTTGGAACGATGAGATTGCTAGAATCGTTGCTTCCTTTGGTAAATACCGGGATTCTTGAACCACAGACTCCATTCTCTGAAACAGTCGAGCGAGTGGATGATATGGTGCAGAGCGGAGAACCTATTGACCTGTTTGTGCCATTGAGTCTTCTTGCACTTTTCTCCAAAGCTCCGGATGGCGGAGTCGGATTTGGCAGTATAGCTGCGAATCGGGAAGAACTAGATCAATATCTAAATCAGTTTTTTGGGCGGATGGCTGTCCCGAGAAGAGAGCGGGAACGAGTTTTTGCAACCATCCACCTTATTAGAGAGCTTTTCTCGGATGGGCTTGACGGTACATTTAGGGGTGAGCAGTGGTCTCCAAGAGCACTTGAAGATGCAGAGGTAGTGCTTCGGATTCTTCCTTCCTCCG
>JBIJBT010000016.1:0-39437 GCA_044345055.1 Bdellovibrionota bacterium | reverse complement strand
CCTTGAAAGTTTGGTACCAGCCTGGACGAGTTTCTTCGCAGAGCTGGAAGAGTCGGCGGTGAAAGGCAATCGCATCCTCCTCGAACAGATAGTAAGGGGTCAGATCGGCACCTCCTCCAAACCAGGTTTTGTCACCGACGGTAAGGAGCCGAACGTTTGCATGGGTTGTCGGTGCCATGGGGGAGCGCGGATGAACGATTAACGAAACGCCATCGGCACAAAATGGTGCGGGCTCAGATGCGCCGATGAGCTTTTCGCTTAACGCTGTCGGGAGAATGCCGCTTACTGAACTTAAAGCCACCACTGCTTGTTCAAAGACGGCACCATCGCGAAGGACGCGGGTTAAACCAAACCCTTTTTTAATGACCTTCTCCTCAGATCTTGTCCACTCATCGGACTTAAAGGTTGCCTCAGGTTCTAACTGTTCAAGAGCAGCGCAATAGTTTGCCTGTACGGCCCGAAAAATCTCCTGAAAATGGCGTCGAAGATCCGAGACATCTCCACCTATTAGCGGCTCGAGCTTCGATTGAGATGCCATTTGAAGTCTCCAATTGGTGAGTTTTCGGAGGCGGTATTTCACTATGGCAAGCTCTTTGCAATACCTACCGAGGATAGCGATGACGACCGTTGTCTAGTTAGCCATTTACCGAGAGCTAATCTCACAAATTCCGGTCTAAATGGAAAACTATAGCTGCCCTGAGTGGTGACAGCAAGTTGACGGGTCTCGAAAAAGGCAAGGGCGGTTTTTTGACGGGACTTCAATATTGCCGGAGCCGCGCCTTGCGTCCGAAGCACGGAAGAGGCGCGGGAAATAGTGACTGAGGTGGAAACCTTTATGAGCGCACCATCAAGCATAGCGATGTGGACCTTAGGAGCAGATGTCGCTCTTATGGGCTCAATAATGCTCTTTGTCTATCGGGTTCTTCGCAATCCGACTAATCCGCGGGGATTAAGGCAATTAGGCGAACTCGAGGGCACTATTCGGAGCCTTATAAGAGAGGCTGAGGGGGCAGGAAAATCTCTAAATGATCAACTGATTCGGCGTCAGGAGAATCTTGAAAAGACTCTCTTTGATCTCGAAACGTGTGAAAAGAGAGTTCATCGAGTTCAATCGAAAGCTGAAGAAACTCGGGGTAATGTTGATATTGCGATAGTAAAGGTTCAAAAGGGACTTGATGCTCTTAACGGTGCACTAAATCGTTTCCAGACCCGAGAGCAGCAGGTAAGAGGATTTGCTGATGACCGCATTCCTTCTCGGATCGAGAGTCATCAAGAAGCTTTTGCGGCGCCTACAAATTCAGCTATTAAACCTGAGCCGATTCATGAACGAATTATAGCTGCCGCAAAACAGAGCGGAGCGGATTGGTACGAGGCTCCCGAACATGTGGATATATTCGGCGCTGGGGAAAAAGAGGCAGCTCAGATGGGCGAGCGTCAATCAAGATCTCAATTTGCCGAATCGCCTGCTCGTCCATCATCCGAGCAGGAATCACTAAAACCGGCCTTCACGCCGATGAGCGATCGTTTGACACAATCTGCTCCAGCTTCCGATTTTAGCCAATCATCGTCACGACCCGATTCAATTCATCGCAAAGTAACAAGTGAGAAGTTGCCAGGAATCCCACGTGTAACACGCGAACAGTTAATCCAGGCGCAGGAGATGATTCAACACGGATTGTCAGTCGATGAAGTAGTCGCAAGAAGTAATCTTGCGCCAGAGCAAGTGCAGTTGCTAATGGCGGTGCGACAAAAACAGGGAGAAAAACGTATGGCACCAACGCGCGCCCCAGTTAAGCGCGTGGCTGTTGATCCGCGCTTGGGGGTTCTTGGAGGCTCTCGGCGTTAAAGTTTAAATCACCTATAACAGGCCGAATTAACGACATACACATAATCGATCAGCGCATACGACATGGATAGAGGAACATACATAGCAGCCTCCGGCGGTCTCTATCAGATACGGAGGCTCGACACAGTTGCTAATAATCTCGCGAACGTCTCAACAAGCGGATTCAAGAAACAGATATTGTCGGGTGAAACTCAGTCATTCGCAGAAACCTTTGCTGCAACCGTAACCGAATCCGACCCCTTCGCGGCTGGTGATCAAGAAAGAACAACACCCGTATCTCACATCGATAGTCAAACAGATTTTAGTCCCGGCTCAATTTCTCGAACGGGAAATCCACTAAATGTCGCATTACGAGGCAATAATCAATTTTTTTCGATAAATACACCCAATGGTGTTAGGTATACCCGAGCGGGAGATTTTACCCTTGCGGCCGATGGTCGAATAGTAACGCCGGATGGATATGAGCTCGTTGGAGATGGAGGCCCGATTGTAACCACGGGGGCAGATACCTCAATATCGCCCTCTGGTCAGGTAACTTCTGGCGGCGTAATTGTTGGAGCGATACAAGTTGTCGCGGTAAACGATCTTAAAGAGTTAACACCAGAGGGATCGGCTCGATTTGCTCTATCAGCAAAGGGCTCGACTACTCCTGTTGAGCCGGATCTTATGACTGAGAGTCTTGAGGGCTCCAATATCTCAGTTGTCTCGGGAATGGTCGAGCTTATCGCTGCTCACCGCGGATTTGAGGCTTACACTAAAATGGCCCAATCGATCGACCAGATGAACTCAGAGGCGATTACACAGCTCAGTAAGATGAGATAAATAGCCTTCTGTTCTATATGGTAATTGATCCCCACCGAAGCTATCGCTACAAATAGAATAATTCCGCACCGCAATCGGCCCAGTTCTTGCTGCATCTCGTGCTGAGACATCATCACGTCGGGGACTCTCCCCGAGTGGACCTATTTGAATACGGGATCACATTACCATGATTCGAGCATTATATACCGCAGCAACGGGGATGAGCGCACAGGAAACAAATATTGATGTGATCGCCAACAATCTGGCGAACGTAAATACGACTGGATTTAAAAAAGGCCGAGCTGAGTTTCAGGACCTAATGTACCAGTTCCAAACGGAGCCGGGTGCGCAGACTTCACAAACAACGGTAAACCCCAGTGGGGTGCAGATCGGGCTCGGAGTAAAGACCGTTGCTGTACAGAAGATGTTTGGTCAGGGTGATTCAGTAAATACTGGAGCCCCTCTCGATGTAGCAATCGAAGGAGATGGTTTTTTTCAGGTGATTAAACCGGACGGTACTTTTGCCTATTCTCGATCTGGCTCTTTTCAGCTCGATCAAAACGGCAGCCTTGTGACCTCAGACGGATTTCAGGTTGGACCAGGAGTTACTATTCCCAACGACGCACAGGCGATAACGATTGGTCAGGATGGAACAGTAAGTGTACGGCAGCCGGGTAACGCCGCACCTCAAGCAGTTGGACAGCTTACAGCCACACGTTTTCCAAATAACGCTGGGCTTCGTGCTGTTGGTCGAAACCTCTTTGAGGAGACCGCGTCCTCAGGTGCGCCGATAGTCGCGCTCTTCCAACAGCCTGGCTTCGGTCGACTGAATCAGGGATTTCTTGAAAGTAGTAACGTCAGCGTTGTTAGTGAAGTAGTAAATATGATCACTGCCCAACGTGCGTATGAAGCAAACTCCAAGGGGATTAGCACATCCGATGAGATGCTGAGTCTTGCCATTAATATGAAGCGGTAATTCGCCTCTGGGGGAATGAGTGATGAATAGCTCGGGTAGTCGAAGAAAATCATTAGGGCAAGTGCTGTCCATTGCTTTTTTTTCTCTCTGTTTCTTTTCTGGGGATTCAGATATCGCCCATGGACAACAATTCCCAATTTCGATGAGGGTCAGAGCTTCAAGTACAGTGACCGGCGCTAAAGTAACGATTGATGACATTGCGCTCGTCGAATCTTCTGATCAAAAAGAAGATGGAAAAGCAGTCAGTGTAAAGAAGGTGATACTTCTTGATTCCCTTGAACCGGGTGGTGAGCGGCATCTAAGTGCTTACCAGATTCTCGACCAACTGCGAGGAGAGTCGATTGATCCTAGTAGTATCGGGTATTCGATTCCTGAGCAGGTTGTCGTTCGAAGGGCGGGACGAGAGATTACTAAGGGAGAGCTGCAGAGCTTGGTGGATGAATATCTAAAAGGATCTGGTCGAGAAGCGACTATTCGTACCTTTTCTCATGATGGAACTACTAGACTATTTGCGGGTGCTGCAACGCTTCGAATCGTATCCCTTGAGCGTCAGCGGGTTGGCCTAAGCAGAATAGCTGTTGAGGCCAAAACTGAAGATGGTGAGAGTGTGCAGATTCAACTTGTGAGTAGTCTAGATGAATTCATGTATGTTCCGGTTGCCAGTCGACCATTATCGGTTGGAAATGTTGTAAACCAGAATGACCTAGTCATGGCAAGGCTCGACATGACAAGAATCCCGCGAGATGTCGCTGCTCAATCCGAGGGAGTTGTGGGTCACACGATTAAACGGGGCATCGGGGTTGGAGATCTTTTTCGAGCACCCGATCTCTCTCTTCCTTTTGATGTGACGGCAGGATCTTCAGTTACATTACGTTATGTAGGTAGAGGTTTTAAAGCGACAGCATCGGGCAGTGCTCTTGAGGCTGGAAGAGTTGGAGGAGCGATTCGGGTAAGAAACGAATCTTCAAAACGAATTGTCGAGGGAACGGTCGTTGAGCCTGGATTAGTGGAGGTGAGATAGAATGAGGGAAGGTAGATTTATAATCGCTACAATACTAGGTGGTGCAATGACAGCGTGTAGCGCGTCCCGCTCAACGCCGCCTCGTGTACCGGCGCTAGAGTACACGCGTGCTCTTAATCAACCAATCAGCTCCTCAGAGGATCCGCGGGCGGCGATTCGATTTGTTGAAAATGGCAACTCGGCACTCCCTACTGCATCACAGCCTCAGAGCGCGCCACTGAAAGGGCAAGATAGCTCCGAGCTATTTCAACCCGTTGGACTAATTGAACCGCCACCGTACCGTGGTCCGTTAAGAACAGGAGAGTCCTCCGCAAATCCATCGCTCTGGCGAGAGGGAGAAGGTGCCACCTCTCTATTCCACGACTTTAGAGCGTTTCAGCCGATGGATCTGGTAACAGTGCTTGTTACTGAGATTACAGAGGGACGTAAACAGGCGGATACCCGAGTAAATTCTCAATCGACTATCACCGCAGCTATTTCAGCGTTTTTAGGGCTTGAAAAGGCTATTCCAGCGTCAAATCCGGAAGTTGATCCAACGGCACTTCTTGATGCATCGACAGCGACGCAGGTTGAGGGTCGTGGAGAGACCCTTAGAAGGGGTCAGCTGAAAGGAACAATATCGTGCATGGTTCAAGAGGTGCTCCCTTCCGGTATTTTGCGAATACAAGGAGAAAAAATTATCTCAGTTAATGACGAAGAGCAGATCATGGTTATGTCCGGTCTGGTACGACCTCGAGATGTTAATTCAAGGAACGAGGTTGATTCGGGAAAAATTGCGAATATGAGAATCGATTATTATGGAAAAGGCACAATTGGGGTAATTCAAACTCCTGGATGGTTGATGAAGATTGTGATGAATATCTGGCCTTTTTAGTGAGCGAATATGATTAGTTCTTATTCATCGGGTACGAAGTCAATAACTGTGAATGAAGGTTCACCTCATCGTGTTTGGGATCAATGGTCGATATTGTTCCGCTACGCAAGCATCATCGCTCTATTACTTATTTGTGGATCAGCTGCTCAAGCAGCTCGTCTCAAAGATATCGCAGATATTGAGGGAGTTCGGGGAAATCAGCTCTTTGGTTACGGCTTGGTTGTGGGTCTTAATGGGACTGGGGATGGAAGAAGTGTTGAGTTCACTACGAAGGGCTTAAGCAATATGCTTGAGAAGGTCGGGATTCGGGTGGATCCTCAAGATATCAAGGTAAAAAATGTTGCGGCTGTCCTTGTTACTGCGACTCTTCCAGCATTCTCGCGACCCGGAAGCAAACTTGATATTACCCTTTCGTCGATGGGAGATGCCAAGAGTTTGCAAGGAGGAACGCTTCTCTTTACTCCGCTCCGCGGTGCGGATGGAAATGTGTATGCGGTCGGTCAAGGTCCAGTAGCGATTGGAGGATTTTCTATCGAGGGTGGTGGAGATGCCGCAGTGAGAAATCACCCAACGGTCGGGGTTATCACAGGCGGTGCTACGATAGAACGAGCACTCACAGTAGATCTATTTAAAAGCCACTCAGTTCGTATTGTTCTACGCGAGCCTGACTTTACGACGATGAAACGTGTCGTAAACGCACTCAATACTCGGCTCGGCTCTCCACTCGCGGTTGCTCGAGACTCGGGTGTGGTTGAAATTTCATTGCCCGGTAAATTGATGCAAGATCCAATAGGAGCGGTAGCTTTTATAGAGCAGACCGATGTCGAGCAGGATATGGGGGCTAAAATTGTGGTGAATGAACGGACTGGAACTATAATAATGGGAGATGATTTGAGATTAAGTCCAGTTGCGCTTGCTCATGGAAATCTCAGTATATCTATTCGGAACGACGTCCAGGTTTCTCAGCCACAAGCGCCAGCTGGTGGTGGACAGACAGCAGTAGTACAGAATGGCGAACTCGAGGTAGGCGAGGAGCAGCGAAGATTAGAGCTTGTCGGAGGTGAAGCAACGCTTGGGGAGCTTGTGAAGGGTCTAAATGCTTTGGGCGCAACTCCTCGAGATCTTATTTCGATATTTGCAGCGCTAAAAAAAGCGGGAGCTCTCCACGCTGATATGATTGTAATGTAAAGATTGCGACCATGACTACTCTCTTACCACCACTACCTCTTGTAGATTTCAGAGAGCAAAGGCTCACATCTGCTGAAATGGCGGTAAAAAATGGGAAGCCGGATAAAGAGAAGATTGATGGAGCAGCGGAAGACTTCGAGGCACTTCTTTTGCAGCAGATGTTCGATTCGATGTGGAGCTCAGTGCCAGAAGGAGGGTTACTCGATGGAGGAAGTGAGGCTGAGTTTTATCGAGATCTTCTTAATCAACAACTGGCGAAAGAAATTGCTCATTCCCAAAGTATTGGATTAAAGAAGACTTTTGCCGAGGATATGGCGCGGGTTGAGGGGAAGGAGGCATCTGAGCGACGGGACTTAGGTGTTGGATAAGTTGTAATTGATTAGCTCAAAGTAGACTTAATCTCTAATACGCAGAAAATCGCCCTGTACGCCATTTCCCCCGCGAGAATAAGTCGGTAAACTGCAGGTACTATTTTTCGCATTGATGCGAACGAGGGGCAGATATGAAAGTCGATGAAAAAAAAGTATTTCAAGGGGACGCGCGACTAAAACTCGCTTATCAAAAAGCGAGAGGGGAGGTCGCAACGGGTGATACTGGTCCAAGGTCTGCTGATAGCTCGGATAAAGTAACTACCACTGCTGGCGGTTGGGTGTCATCGGCTGAGTCGGAAATGGCGGCCTCTCGTCGGGCAAAATTGGCTGACATAAAAAAACGAGTAGATAGCCGAAAATATTTTGAATCTGTGCCAGATTGGAAATTGGGAGCCGCTAGAGGAATATCTGAAGAGGTTGCGTTGCTTCAGGATATCTCCAAAAGGTAGCGTTCTTATTCAAATGAGTCACCCAATTTAGGCTGAAATAGCTAATATGAGCCACTCACGACGTTTTGAGATTCCTACCGGCGCATGGTATTCCATTCCGCTTTATCAAGAGGTAGCGAGTCGTTGGACGGGTCTAAATGCGTTGTACCTGTTTCTGTTTCTTCTTATCAGTTGGTTCCCGTGGGTTGTAAAGGAACAGGGAGATCTCAATAGGTTTGCAGAGGAGTGGGTCGAGCCTCTTATTTCGGAATTTCCACGATTTGGCATCTCCTCTGGAAAGCTTTGGGTGGAGGGAGAACCTCGGCGAACTATCTCCGATCCAAAAACAGGACGCCCTCTACTTCTTATCGATACAACTGGTCAGACTCGCTCGCTGGAGGGCCTTTCTGTTTCTGCGCTTGTTACTGCCGATGACTTCATTATGCGGAAGGATGCATTAGTCGAGGAGAAGATGTCATTCTCTCAGCTGCCAAATCGCTCGGTTACGCCGCAGGAGTTGAGGGAGTTTGCCGCAGATTGGATTCCGACACTCCTTTGGTATTCATACCCATTTTTGCTTATAGGATCTTTTCTATTCCGTATCATTCAAGTTTTTATGCTCGCTGGAGTAGGTCTTATCGTGTGTCCGCTGCTTGAGACCGAGCTCTCTTTGCCCGCGCTAATCCGGATTTCTGTTTTGGCAATTACTCCTGCGATGATCCTGAGAACGCTCTGCAATGTTCTCGAAATTGCGATTCCATTTTCAAGCCTACTCTTTACTCTCATTACAATCGGGTATCTGGTCTTCGGCATTTCAGCAAGCCGACTCGGAAAGAGTAAAGGTTTTAGAGATTCCCGCTCAGAGTGGTAAGAGTTCCAGTAAGTGGGGAAAAAAGTGCTATTAATCGCTAAAATCTCAAATGATAGGCAAATAGTACCTATCTTCTCGGATTAGGTTCTAGATAAAAAAGCGTTCCCCTTTTGATTGGGTCGGTGAGGTTTGTTTATATTTTTCTCAACCACCTAATTATTCATAAGATTTGCCGAGATTTACCCGAGCGCCTGCGGCTAATAAAAAAGAGAGCATCTTTCGGCATCACATTTGCTGACGTTACGAGAAGACGTGTCGTAGCGGTACAACTCGTTGCTGGCCACACAGAAGTAGTATCGGGGCGTTGATGCTGGCCTCCTCGATCGCTCCAGGTGAAACCTAATTGGTCTCCCTGGGAGGAGGTATCAGGAATATCCGTTCGTTGTTGCTGCTTTTTTGTGGCTTTTTTTACCGAGTTGGTGAGAGCTTTTCAGGGAGGGACTGGTGATTACGAGACAGTTTGTTCAGGCACTTGAGGAGATAATCACTGCTGAGATTCGCCTCCACGAAAGACTAATGCAGGCAACATCGAAAGAGTATAGCGCTGTTCTCTCTCTCGAAAGTAAGCATATTGAAACTATCTCGGGCGAGCGATTGGATATTTACCCCGAGATGCAACGGCTCGAGAAAGTGCGAAGGGAAATTGTTGCGAAGAGTTTAGGAGAAAGTGCCGAGAATCTTCGAACGCGTTTACAAAGAGCTCCGATTGGGTCTGGTGTAACACTTCAGGATCGAAACCGTCTGATTAAACTCGTGCGTGATTTGAGGACTCGGGCAGTTGAGGTAAGAAAATTATCAGCAGAGCTACAGAGCATCTCTGGCTTTGGTCTTGAGATGGTTAACGGTTGTATCTCCCTATTTCATGCTGCAAAACAGGTGCGCAATCAGGTCTACAGCGCTCGAGGACGGATAGCAGAGAGCATGACTCCTCGCTATTCAAGATCGGAATTAATAATTCGGCAGGCATAGCGATCGTTTCTTAGATCAGCTATCAAATATGATGAGAGGATAGACGCGATGGTTAATTATGGAGCAAAGATCCTCAACACGGCATCGGGGGCATTGAGCGCGCATCAGGCTCTCATTAGTGTTCTATCGAACAACATCGCAAATGTTAATACTCCCGGATATGTGCGCCGGTCGGTTTCTCTCGAAGCGCGGGGTGGGCCAAGCCAAGGAGCGGGCGATTTCGGCCATGGAGTCGCAGTAGGGCCCCTTCAGCGAAGTGTGGACGGTTATCTTGATAAGCTTCTCCGAGAGGCTGGTGCAGATAAGAGCTCGTTCGAAGCTCAAGAGGGTCTCCTCAGTCGAGTCGATCAGTTGTTCAATTTAACTGGATCAACTTCGACAATCGGCAAATCATTTACCGAATTTTTTTCAGCTATATCAGATCTTCGCGCCAATCCATCGAGTATTGAACTTCGCTCGGGTTTACTCAACAAGGCTGAAAATCTTGTATCATCGATACGAGATACCTTTAACGGTATATCCTCAGTTCAAGATGAAGCTGACAGTCGTATGACCAGCGAGGTCGCCGAGATTAATACATTTCTCGATGATATTGCTCGACTCAATGGGGTCATCTCAAATCAGGAGAGTGGCGGAACTATAGTGGGAGATGAACGAGATCAGCGAGATGAGCTGATTAGAAAAGTCACTGAAAAGGTTGGAGCAAGCGTTATTGAGCAATCGGATGGAAGCGCATATCTCTCCCTTCCAGGCGGATTTCCTTTAGTTTCAGGAACAACCGCGCGACATCTAAAGGTCACTGAAGATCCATCTTTTACAACACAAGTTCCACCTCTTCTCTCTGGTCGTCCTGGGCGGTACGTTGTCTATGATTATGCCCAAGGTAAAACACCATCGCAGGATGTTGATCTATCGGAGGTTATAGGCTCCGCCGGTGGCACATTAGGAGGACTTTTGACCGTTCGTGGTACGAATAGTCCGACAAACACATCGCCATTCTCAGGGACAGGGCCGCTCGTTGCTGCTGCGTCTCGGGTTGAATCGATGGCTCGAGTGCTTCTTACTCGATTTAATGAGGTATATAACGGTCCAGATGAAGATAATACGACTGCCGGATTACAGTCGAGTGCAGTCGATTTAGACGGAAATACTCCTAGTGCCTTTGGATTTTTTACAGCACAACTTCCCGGTTCATCCCTTCTCGCAGATAGCGATAATGATGGAATCGCGGAGCTTGGAGATCTTGCAGCTACGGGAGAATTCACTTTTGCAGATAAATTATCTCTCGCGATCTCAGATCCCCGCTCTATCGCCGCAGCCCGTGATGTTGATACAAATCCAAATTCTGTCGTTCTTGCCTCCGGTAACGCCGATAATCTTGTGGCGTTGAGTGCGCTTCGTACCGAGAAGGTTCAGCTCGGGGTTGTGGGAGACGCGCAGGATGTCTCCGTTCCATCAACAACGAGTATGACCTTTGAGGAGGGATATCAAGAGCTACTTACTCAGTTCGGCGGAACATTTTCGAGTGTCCAATTCGGTTCAAAAAATGCTGAAGCGAGATTTGTTGTGGCGCAACAACGGCGAGATCAGCAATCTGGTGTCAATTTAGACGAAGAATTCACCCAGTTGATCAAGTTTCAGCAGGCATATCAGGCTTCGTCACGTTTGGTTAGAAGTGCATCTGAAATCCTGGATACGATAATTGGACTTTTATAATAAGCTGTACTGATAGTCTTTTGTGATACGTGGAGGCGAAATGTCAAGGGTTTCGACAAACTACTTAAGCGGTACCCTTCAGTTCGGTATGGCCGATAATCGGCTCAAGATCGCAAAGTATACCGAAGAAATAACTTCAGGCTTCAAAGTTATAACTCCGGCAGATACGGCCCAACCAGGACTAATAGCGGGTCTTCGCGAGTTAGATGGACGAATGCAATCCCACCTTGATCGAATGAAGACGATGCGTGGCGGGCTAGAATATCAAGAGTCGGTATTAGGCGAATCGGAAAATGTCGTTCAACGAGCGCTCGAGCTTGCCACTCAGGGAGCTAATGGAACCTACACAGCCGAGAGCCGAGCCAAGATGGCCGAGGAGGTTTTTGGGTTAAGGGACCAGCTCGTATCGTTAGCAAATTCCTCTTATCAGGGAACGTATCCATTTGCCGGAAATCAAGATGATCAACCGCCGTTCACTACACAAACTCCCTCGTATACAAATCCGTCCACTGGGCCGGGAAGTCAGCGATATGGATATACAACCCTTTCGGGTGCTGATGGAACACGCAGCGCTGAGTTGAGTGACACCGTTTCTGTCCGGGTGAATGCTGTGGGTTCTGGAGTCTTTGGTAGGGCGATAGAGGGATTAGAGCGATTGGGTCGAGCTTTGGCGGGGTACCGAACCGATCCATCGGTAACCGATCCTTCCGCACCGCCTTCTCCTGACGGCACTGGAGCGGCCTACACATTTCCGGCTGATAATGCTGCTCAAGCTGCCGATATCCGCCAAACGATTGATATTCTTAAGTCAGCATCGAGTACACAGCTTGGCACCGAGCGCTCTAGTCTCGGGGCACGGCTAAATAAATTACAATCGGCCCGATCAGTGGTCGAGGTCGCGCAGGTTAGTGCCAGAGAGTCCCTCTCTGGTCTTCAGGATGCTGATATTGCTGAGTCTGCTACAAATCTGTCGGAGGCGAAAACGGCACTTGAAGCAACCATGACTGTGAGTGGTCAGGTTCTTCGGCTCACTATTTTGGATTACCTCTAATGGTAACTATTTGCGGTCAAATTTGAATCGCCTTTCACTGACTCTCTCGAGGAGCAGTGATGACTTTGAGTGAGGATATGATGCTCTAAAAGACGAATCCATTTTTTTTAGAGGCCATCTAATATGGTGAAGTAGTGATGAACCTGGCGTGGATGGTGCAGTCTTGTGTTAATAACACATTGTTGCTCAATACAAGCGGACTGTGCGGACAGGGAAGTTGAACTGCCGTAGTAAAAGCGGGGACAGCAAGGATGCTGATTTTAACGAGAAAACCGGGCGAAAGCCTACGAATCGGCGACGATGTTCGTATTACAGTCGTTGAGATTAAGGGTAATCAGGTGCGTATTGGGATAGCGGCACCGCGCTCTTTCCCAATATATCGAGAGGAGATCTATTTGCAGATCCAGTCAGCAAACAAAGAGGCAGTAGCCTCAATTCCTGAGGGCGCTGATGTTCCGTCAATGATGTCAGCAGAGCTCAATGGTTTGCGATCTCCTCGTATCGCGAGCGTCTCTCCTCGAATGCCTCAGGCGCGACAAACGCCAGTGGTTCATGAAGAGAGCAAAAAGATAAAAGTGGATGGCGAAGGTGATGGAGGAGCGGGTGATGCCTGATTCAGCAACCATCACAGTAAAAAGCTCCCGCTTCGGAGAGTTCGAAGTGCCGGCCTCCACGGTGATCGAATTCCCCCGAGGAATGATCGGTTTTCCCAATCAGCGCCGATATATCATGCTCGAACATAAAGGGCCCTTTTGTTGGCTTCAGAGCCTTGATGAGCCTTCGCTCGCGTTTGTTGTGATCGATGGTATGGAGATGGGGGATCGATACGATCGAAAGATTCCATTCGCTGACCCTCAATGCGATTTTCGGAGTGATGACGAATTCGCCATTTTGCTCATAGTTACCGTTCGACAGGACCCTACCCAGACAACGGCAAATGTCAAAGCTCCCGTATTTGTGAATATGCGAAATAGGCGTGGGGTTCAGATCATATACGACGATCCAAACCTAGACACCCGATATTCACTCTTCACACCCCAAGAAGAAGCTGAGCCAAAGTCGTAAAAGCTTAGCTTCGATGACTATTAAGTTTCCCTTGAATTGTGTCGACAACCTCCTTTAGGGTGTTGCGAAGCGTCTGATTTATAAAGGGGTCGGGCGGCCTCGCTCAGCCACAGATTTACTAAATACCGAGAGGGGAAAGACGATGGAGTTCTTGACGGAATTGGTTGGAGAGAAAGGGGTAGTCATCGTTGATGCCGACCTCGATACTGAAGCAGCGGGCGAGGCGCTTCGTTCTGCGTGTAATTCGCTCCGAGAGAGAGGAAAACGCACGGTAGTTCTCGATCTTAGTAAAGTCCAGATCATAAACAGCTATGGAATAGGGAAGGTTTTAACCTGCTATAAACAGTTGAAAGCAGAGGGGGGGGTTCTTTACGTTCGTCCATTGGAAGGTTTCGTCAAGGAGACGTTCGAGCTGTTGATGCTCGATAAGTTGATACCGACTGACAGAGCCTAAGCTATTTCAAGGCCCAATTGCCGAGGCTTGGGGCAGTATTGTATGAGTTCTGACGCGAACCGAGAGAGAAAAACTGTCGGAATCGGGCCGGAGAATTTATCGGAAGAATTCCTAATATCTTCCCGTCAGTTCTCTGAGCAAGGAATATCATTAACTATTTTGCTCAAGTTAGAGCTGGACGGTCTTCTAATAGCTGATGAGAAAAAGCGTGTAACGGTCGCGTTCCACGAAGCCTTGGTGAATGCTCACGAGCACGGGAATCTTGAGTTGAAGTCGGAATGGCGTGATGAGCCGGGGATAGATGGGCTGGATCTATTCAGCGAAATAAAGAAAAGGCGTCTTGAGGATTCTCGATACGCAGAGAGAATGTTGAGGGTAAAGCTCTATTTTGATGGAATTTTTGTCGTTTTACAGGTCAGAGATGACGGCCCCGGCTACAATCCGGTTGAGTTAAGGGAGTCTAGTACTGGATCCGATTCAGCATCGCACGGACGGGGGCTAAAGTTGATCCGACATTTTATGGATGATGTCGACATCAGAGAAGGGGGGCGGCTTTTAGAGCTTAGAAAAAGGCTGGTCCAGGCCTTGTAGTTAAGAAGGCGGGACGGAAAAAAGCTATGTTAGTTTTCAAAAAGCAGGGAGTTGTTGAGATGGGGTGGAATATCATTGAACCTGGCAGTAAAGGGGGTAGATGACATGGCAGTACGGTTTAGATTGCGAGGTCTCGCAGAGACATTCATCGAACAGATACACTGTCCAGGGTGCGGACTAACTAGTGGTGATGATGCAGATTTTGGAACTGAGCTTACGCGGGTAACTCTTGAGGGAATCGTTGTAGTTCTGCAATGCCGGAAATGTTCCGAGGTTTTCGTGCCTATTAATCAACGGCTTGGAATTATCGACCGACCAAAGTTGAAATTGGCCGTGGAGCAAGATTCAAAAGAAACCGGAGAACCTCTATTTGAATCATATTCAGCGGTTCGGCTAAATGCCGAGCGCCATAATGCTCAGCGAAAAGGGGACCTTCATTAATAACGGGCATCTTCGCTTAAAAATAGCTGCGAGGTGCCCGTTGAATTTCTTAAAATCAAAATCCGGCCCAACTAGTTACGAAGCAAGAACTTGCTCGAGGGTAATACCGAACTTTTTAAGAGTAGGATTGAGTCCTATCTTGTCTATTGTTCTTAGAACATTGGTCGACAAACGAATTCGCCGAAAGCTCTTTAACTCAGGAATGTAGAGGCGTCGGGTCTGGATGTTTGCGCGAAATACATGGCTTTTACGGTTATTAGCGTGACTTACACGGTTTCCAACCTGTCGGCACACTCCGGAGAATGAACATTTGTGAGACATAAAACACTCCAATATCGAAGCCTTGGTCTGCTTCCGTGGCGAGTCTGCTTTAACTGCGGACCGTGTCTACTGAAAGCTGACACCAGCCGGTCCCTTACCTTCAATGACTACCTCATTCGGTGCAAACCGGAAATGAGTCGGTGCAAGAAATTGAATTCTGATGGCTAATAAATACGACTGGGAGCTACTGCCATCCACCAACGGTCGGAGGATGACAGCCTTACGAGAAAAGGTCAAGGTTGTAAAGGACAACATAATTGAATGGGTGGGAATAGGTTTTAAATTAAGCCCCCCTTTTTTTGACTGGTAACATAGATCTTTTCTTGGGATTGGATTGGTGTGGTAAAATTTGAAAAGGGTGGTGGACTCGGTGGTTTCTGAGATTCATCGAGTGTCTAGTTTTGAAGATTGGGGGAATCATGAAGTTTCGAGAAAAGTTAGGGCTTTCCATTTGTGTAGTTAGTAGCCTTATGGTTTCAGCGAATGCGGGCCCCCGATTAAATGATGTCCAGAGAGAGGTTGTTAATATTAGCCGTGCCGAAAAGCGACTAGCCCGCAAATTGTCGTCCTTAAATCCGTCGGAGCGTATTCGAGTTAAGGCGAAAAAGGTTGGAGTTGATTCGGATTCCGATGGAGTATCAGACATCGTCGAGGGTGCTATTGGAAGCAATCGGTGTGACAGCGATTCCGATGATGACGGTTTTGATGACAAAAGTGATTCCAACGAAGATTCACCGGGTTCGGACGATGGTTTGGCCGAATTCGAGGTAAAAGGATTCATTGAAAGTTTCTCTGATCCAGTTATTCAAGTGAACGGAGCGACATACACAGTTTCCTCTTCGGCTCAATTTGTCGGAGTTGGTTTTTCGAAAGAAGACCTGCAGGCAGGAGCTTGTGTTGAGCTTAAAGGGTTGAAGCGAGAATCAGGAAACACAGTGACCCGATTAAAGCAGGATGACGACTGCGCGTCGGCAGACTAAAACGACCGAGGATGTTCGAGGGGTTGGTTAGTGGCCCCTCGAAGGATTGCATTTCCCGGAGAAAGTGAGCTGCGGTTGAGCAGAGGCTTTGGGGTCTGAAGTGGCTGTTGCTTTGGTGTGAAATTTTGAGTTACTTGATTTTGAGATGTTAGCTCCTGCGGTCTCAGAGGAAATCGGCCTTTCTGGTGCGAATTTTACTTTTTCATTTGAGACGATTTCGGCGATTTTAGTGAGCGGGGCTGCTGTTAGTAGCAGTCAGGTGTCGGCGCGATCCGATAGGACCTGTGCACAGACCATCTCTGAAATTGCTTGCGCTGTTACTAGGTATGAACCAGAAGTACTCGCTAATTGACCTCGGGAATATCTTCAGGATTTGACAAAGCAGCTGATAGCAGCTTGTCCAAGACCGGAACAGGCTAGTCCCTCTAATAATTCACAGGACCCAGAAGTCGAATCTCTGTTCGAATATCGAACAGATGACCGTTCGGTTTTTATATCTGCATTGATGACCCCTCTTAAGGCAGATGGATTAGCGAGCAGGGCTTCACATTCTCCAGTTTACTTTCCGCAACCTTCTTCAGAAGGTCTCAATAAAATAGCTTCAATTTTTACAGAGCAGTGGAAAACCGACGCAGCGAGTCCTGCGAAAGCTGTGTTGCAAACTGGTATCCCCACCGATGGAAATCATATCTTTGTAATTCCAGACCTACACGGTGAATCGGCACTATTGGAAGGGGTTCTTGGGGTTATAAAAGCGCAAATACAGGGGCAAGGACTCGAACCAAACAACGTGACAATCGTATGCCTTGGTGATTATCTGAACAAAGGGCCCTATTCGGAGAGGGTTGTTAGTAGATTGATCGATGTGAGTACTAATTCTTCGCCAGAGATTGGGCTCTCGGGTGTAACCTTCAAATTTTCAAGAGGTAATCACGAAGAGGTCGAAGGGATCGGTTTCCATCTGCGCGGTCTTGCTGCCGATTGTAGCGATGAAGAAGTGGTGAAGTACGCACAACGTTTTGCCGAAGCGCTCGAAAAGGGTTTTGGAGATACGGTGCGATCGTATGTGAAGAGGGAGGGTCTCGGAGAAGAGGAAAAAAATGCACTACTTTCGTTCGTGGGAGTTTATCCTGTTCGTGATGGGGAAAGTGGTTGGAGTTGGAGCAATAATGGGCAAAAAATCAACAATAAAGAAGACGCTCTTTCATTCTTCAAAGATTTCAGCACCCTTTGGCAAAAGATATTAACAGAATCAGGGCACGCAGAATTTTTCAATCGCCTCAATGTAGCCGCGAAATTTGGAGAATGGGTTTTTGCTCATGGTGGTCTTCCGTCCGACAACGCACAGCTGGAAGAATTGTGTCAGCAACTTAAATCGGGCGCAGATGGAGCTTCTGAGAACACTATATCAGCAGTATGCAACGCTAATCCGCTGAACTCTTCCTCGTTGTCGCAGAGGAATGTGACTGAGCTCTTACCCCAAATTAATGGGCGTGCATTAGTTGTAGGACACAGTCCGGGTGCGGGCTTTGAGGGCTACACCATTTCAGATGGCGACAAAGGTCTTATCTTAGGAGCAGACTCTGGAGCTTGGCGAACGGGAGCTTTGTTCGTTCCGTACATAAATCCTGATGGCGATTTATCAATCCTTGCTGTCACCCAACATGAGACTTTCCCTTTTCATCCATCACTCTTGCCTCTCCCTGGGCGTAAACCTGCTTCCAGCAAGGGGATAATGGTGTTCGATCGAGGGGCTGGGTAAGTTTTGGTGGTCAAAGTGTTTTATTCAACAAAAAAGGCAAAATTAAATGATGCTCGACGCAACGATGTGAGGAACTGCTCGCGAATCTCGCCTGCTATGTTTGTATTTTCGGCTGGATTGATTTCATTCAAATTGAATGACGAGGGACTCTCTAATATGTTGATAACAGTTTGAATAGATTGTTTTACTTCTGCAGCCTCAGTACGAGCCGATTCAAGAGTTTCTGGGGAGACTTTACCGAAATATTGGAGCAATTTTGAAATCGAGGAGTTCGTGATATCTGTCAACTCAACGAATGCGTTAAAAATGTCTATTGGTTGATCGCTTAATTCGCGTTCGCCCAACGCTGCAATATGTTTAGACATAGTTTCAGTAAGCACCGCCATGGTTGTAACGAGAAGATCGTATCTCTGCGACGGGTGAAACTTATCAACCTCGCTCATTACCTTCGAAAAATGTTGAGCTGACTTTGTTGTCAGCGGCTGGTTGAGAATGTTCCGGATCTTGTCAGCGGGGTTCTGGCCTAGTTCTGCCAATTGTTGAGAGGAGTTTGGTGACGAATACTCGACCACCATAATCCTCGGGCTTTCAAGGTAGCCATCTTCACCTACCGTACAAGGGACAATGACCCGATCGCCGTCAATTGCCAGACTATTAGGGCCGGAATTTGGAACTGCTTTTTCGGCTGAATCTCGATTTCCGCTGACTGGATTAGTTCTTATTACTTGGGGATAGGTGTCAGTTTTCAGAACGTAGCTTCTGTCTTTGTGGCTTAGGGTGACTTGAAACCCATCATCTGTCTCCTGAATCGCAATCGTACCTCGTAGAAGTACTGTTTGATTTAGAGATAAAATATCTTCTGGAGTTGGGTTAATCGGGGGTATCCCGACTACGGTCGCTCTGATGGATGGGGTATGTTCGTCATCTTCATCAAGTGGTTCAGCAAAATACCGTGAGTGAGATTCTATCTTCAACGTTACCGGCAAATCGAAATTTGCCATAAGGAGATTCAGTGCATTCCGCGAGGGAGGGATTTCGTCCTTTATAAAATTAATTTCGTTAATCTTGATTGCCGGAGGTTTGGTAACGTCATCCGGAAAAAATTGATAATTTCTTTCACCTTTTAATTTAAGAATCCCGAAAATCGGCGTCGAAGAGAGCGTTGCTTGATTTAATGGATTATCTCTCTGTGTTTTCGACGCAAAACTCCCCATCTCAATCCTCAGTACAGCTAAAAAACACCCGCCCGCCATATGAAGGCGCGAAATTGGATAGATTTACTAACTCTCTAGATTAATTGTCACTAATGACAACCTTAACACAATTATTAACAAAAAATCCAAATTATACTGCTCTATTTACACCATGAAGTTCCCCATATCGGCGATTTTTTGGATTGAGATGTTCGCTAGGTTCAGATAGCGCCCCCGCGCTACCCCAACTCCGCCTCACTTAACATCGGCAGCACCTCCTCCGGAGTCCCATCTCTTACGATTTCTCCCCCTGAAAGCTCAATTATCCGATCCATTGCGGAGAGAGTTTCGAGGCGATGGGCTATTGTTATTATGGTGCGATCTGCTAGGGCTGAGCGTAATACCGATTGCATTGTAGCGTCGGTGATTGTGTCGACGCCGCTCGTTGGTTCATCCATTATTACGAAGGGGCGGTTTGAAATGATAACGCGGGCTAGGCATATGAGCTGGCGCTCCCCTAGGGAGAGATTTGCGCCGCCCTCAGTGAGGGGTGTTGAGAGATCTATGGGTAGATTTAAGGTGTTAAGAATTTGCTTGAGAGGCTCGTCTGAGTGTTCGCCGTTGCGGTCGAGGTTTGAACGGAGAGTACCCTCGAAAAGGTACGGGTCTTGAGGGACTATGGCAAAGTGGGCGCGCGCTTGCTCGATCGGGAGGGCGAGGATTGACTGATCGCCGATCTTGATATCGCCACCGTGGACGTAGACCATCCGAAACAGAGACTGCACGAGGCTGCTTTTTCCTGCTCCTGTTCTGCCGACGAGCCCGACCTTTGTGCCGTGGGGGATGCGAAGAGAGAGGTTTGTGAGAATCTGCGGCGTCGTGGCGCGATAGCTCATCGAGTAGTTGGTGAAGATAAGATCGCCGGTGAGGAGAGTCGCGCTGGTTGTTGTAGTTGGAGGGGTGTTTCCCTCTTCGGCGGTCTCTGGGGGTAGGTCTACATATTCGAAGACTCTTCGGGCTATGCCGAGACATTCATAGAGGCTGACGAGTGCGCCTGAGAGCCACCCGAGAAGCCCACCGATTCTAAAGGTTGCAGAGACAATTACGGCGCCGAGAACGGCTGAGAGTAGCCCATAGTGGATGCAGATTGAGATGGCGCACAGAACTGTTGCACCGTAAAAAGCAACTGCGATATCGCACCATAGTCGAGCGAGCATCTGGACGTGCCCACGAAGAAAGTGCATCTGCATGTAGCGATATGCAGCTTGAGAAAATCTATTTAGAAGGGGCGGGAGGGCATTATAAAGGTCGTAACATCGCACTCCCTCGATTATATCTGACTCACGGTGAAGCACCTCTCCGAAACGGGCAGATCGGAGCATGTTCAGATGTTGCAACATAGGAGCGGAATTGGTTTGGATGAAGAGAAACAGAAGGAGAATTGGTATCGCGGGAAGAGCGGCAAAGGGAGTGGCGAGAGAGATTACGATCAAAATTATAAAAAATTCAGTAATACTTATTATCGAATCCTCAATCATTATCGGAAGATCAACCCGCACTCTCTCTGCATCGCCGGTGAGACGATTGATGATCTTTCCCGAGGGGTATTCATCGAAAAATGAGGTGCGGGTTTTAGCAAGACTCTCGATCATCCGCCGAAATAGAGGAAGAGACGCGAACGGACCAAGCGCCTCGAAGGTGACCCACAAGAAAACACGCGAGAGGAAACCTAACAATACAAGGAGGAATAAGGCACCAAGAGAGACGGTTAAGCCGATTCGATCTAAAGACTTTGGCAGTGTGCACTCAGCCGCACCGTGACACTCAGCGTATCTTCCCACCATCCATACAATAAGTTGATGTGAGACTGAGCCGATCGCCGATAGCAGAGCAATCGGAAAAAGCGCTCGACGATAAAAGGGTACCGCGCGCAGAAAGCGTAGCAACACAGAGAATGTAGCGCTCGTTCTCTGGGCCTTTTCTTCTGTAGTAAATCCCTCAGCCTCCATGTCCCTCCACCGCCTTTAAAAACGCAAAGAAACGTGACTCAGGATCAGCCGCGAGTGTTTGTGGATTCCCATCTTCGACGATGCGTCCCTCTTCAAGGACAAGAACCCGATCGCACCGTTCAAGCTCCGCGAGTCGGTGCGATACTAAGATAACCCCTTTGCCGTGGGCGAGAATCGCATCCATGAGTAGATTCTCTGTTTTGGGATCAACCGCGCTCAAGGGATCATCAAGAATCATCACCGAGCGCTGCGATATGAAGGCGCGTGCTAAACTTACCCTTTGCTTTTGTCCGCCCGATAGGTTTATTCCCGATTCGCCGATCTCCTCGCTGAGGCCGCGAGGAAAAAGTATGAGATCGTCATGAAGCTGCGAAGCAGCTATTGCCATCTCTACCTCTTCTGCGGAGTGGTGGCCGGAGATATCGAGATTGTCGCGAAGAGATGTGTTTGAGAGGAACGGCTGTTGCGGTGAATAGGCTACGGCACTTCGCCAACAGTGATAGATATCGGTGCGCCACAGTGGGTGCAATCGACTCGGAAAACCGACTAGTATCTCCCCGGAGGTTGGTGGTAGCTCGCCAACGAGAACCTCTAGAAGGGTTGATTTGCCCCCTCCTACCGAACCAACGATTGCGGTGCGTTGATCTAACCGGAGTTCTAGGGATATAGAATCAAGAGCTTTTGTGCCGTTAAAGTTTACCGACAGGTTACGGAGGCTGATTCGATTTGGTTGTTGTCGTGGTATTGGACCATCCGATGGTGCTCCTTTTATCGACTCCTCAATATCAGCTTCCGCTAGAAGAGCGATCAGGCGATGCGCTCCTGCTACGGCTGCGCCGAATCGGGTAAGAGATATTGGAATTCCTTGAATTCGTCCATAAATTGGCTCAAGGAGCCAAAAAGAGGAAAAAACATCGACGAGATTAAGGGGAACTTCTTGTAGCGATGAAATAGAAATAATAGTAATTAGAGGCATTATCGACCACGAATGAGTGATTGCATACACCCCCGCAAGCACACCTCCACGCAAACCGGTCCATCGCACTAGCCGTCTCAAGATCTCGCCGACATTTCGCTCGACAGCATCGCTCCAACCCAAAAATCGGACTAGGCGAATATTTTTAACCCACTCACCGACGGTCGTTGATAATTGGTCCTGCTCCGCTAAAGATCGCCTCTGAATCATCTCAATAATCCACGCGCCAATAGACGCCATCGGCACAATGAGAAACATGACTCCAAGCCCGATTAGCCCTATTGTTCCCGAGATAATATAGAGCATCGGAATTAGAATTATCGAGGAGACGAAGAGGGGAACGAACTGGTATAGCGCACTGCTCAGGAAATCCTCAATCGCTCCAACATCCGATCCCACCAAAGTCTTTAACTGCCCCTTCGTGAACTTCGCTCGGCCCGCAGGCCCAATACGGATCAGCTTTGTATTCAAGCATCGAAACAGCGCAAGCTGGAGCCCTCGATGAATCTGTCTTTCAAGGTTTGAGTTCCGGTAATCGATTCCGGCTTGAAATAATTTTAGAAGCAGATACCCAATTGCCAAGCCAACACCGGTCCAGATATTGGTTGAAGGTTGAATGGTGTCCCGCGCAAAAAAAACCGCCCCCAAAACTGCAATAGCGCTCAGCCCATACCAAAGAACCGCCTCTAAAATAAGCTCTCGATTCTCCGAGAGGGCATACCAAAAGAGGTGCCACGGTTTTTTAGCGCGAAGGGATGGGTGCTCATGCGCGGTATCAGCTAAACGAAGCTGTCGTTCTACGGCGCGATGAAGCGGTACTGGAGCAAATTCAGTTGCAGCGAGGAGTTCGCGCTTTTGTTTCGAGAATGAGCGAAAAGGGGAGAGTTTGAACATGGGAAGGAGAAAAATTAATAGGTTCAGACTAGCTTTATTTGGTCGATATGTCGAACCTTCATCCACGATTCAATCACTGGAGTCTACGTTTAGAGGGAAATTGATTGGTGTTTAGCAGAATGTTATTCGAAATTTTTTTAGAGATACTGAAATCGCTAAAAAACAAGGTGGGTGGTCCGATAGATCGACTCGTGAATCGCTCTTAAAAAGAGCCTAGTCGAGGCCGGTGCCGAGTTCGAGCCAGCGTCGCTCGGAGAGACCACCTTGGCCGCCGGAGGGGGCGACCGATACAGTGCTGCGTGATTGAAAAATGAACCGAATTCGACCATCAGCAGCGAGGGCGCCCTCGGGTGGATTCGGATCGCTCACTGAGCGCTTAACGGCGGATTCAACTAATCCATCGAACCGACTACTACCGGATGGTTGTTGGATAGTGGTGCTAATTACTCGTCCAGCTGGCGTTAGTTCAGCGATGACGATAACGGGTCGTCCAATTGCGCGAATATGAGAAGCTGAGAGGGACTGCCAACCTGTTTCCCTTAATGTCGCAAAGACTCTGTAGGCAACTCGTCGAACAAAGACCGCGAATCTATCGGCTTTGGCATTCAACATTGTCACCGAACCATCGGGCACACGGGAAAGATTATCCGCAGATCCAGCGCCGGTTGCGATTGAAAGAGCAGCATCGAGTCGGTCATTCGTTGTTGCACGAGCTGGTGATGATGAGCCGGCCGGTGAGAGCGCTTTAGCTTTCTGACCCCCCTGATCCGTCGCAAAGCGGGAGAGCATTGAGGATGGATCGAGTCGAAGTTCAGTTTTACTAGGAGAGCTTTGCCCGATAGGTCTCGCGGATGGTTTTTGATTCTCCCCCTGATTGCTACTTTGCTTGTTACGTTGTAACAACGCTGGTTTAGCAGGTTGCGGAGAAATGGGTTTTCGCTCGATTTTCTCCGAATTAGCGACTCGGCGTGCTGCGCTTTGTCTCGCTTTTTCCTGTTTTATTTGTGTTGGGGGAGCTGCCTTCCCTCGTGTTGCTGAATTTTCGCTTCCACGAGCTATCTGTTCTCGTTCCGCACGGTGGTCGCGTTCCGCGCGAAGCTGAGTCTCGGGTGGAGGTTGAGATATTGGTGAAGCCGGTTCACTAATGATTTGTTGACGAGGTGGTTGAGCGGATATTGAAGGCTTTGATTCTTCTGGAAGACGAACAATGGATACCTCAAGAGGTTGAGCTGCTTTACGAGGTATCCAATCGTGATGAGCTGTCGCAAAAAGAATAAGGACCACGCCGTGGATGAGTATTGACCCAATTAATGCAGCCCCCCCAATCGGCTCTCCTGTAGATCGATTACCCAATGAGGAGGGGAGTGCTAAGTGCATGGGATCGTAACCGTTCAGGCAGTAAGGAGCGATGGTAGTGACGAGTAAAGTTGGAACATCATCTGTGCTGAAAGAGTATCACGCCTCTTCCCTAGACACACCAGCTGACAGTATCGTTGTTTGGATCTACCTGCTTTCTTGTCTTGAACCGATAAAGGGCGCACAATACGGCGGGTTGTTGAAGTAAAAATTAAGTCGGTCCTTAAAAACGGATCCATCGGTTTTTAGTACGGCTCTTGGCTCGTAACGCCTGTCTGCAGTGAGCAGCCATATACAACCAGAGCCTCACCTCTTAAATTCGGGGACTACATCATGTTCAATCTTGGTGGATTAGAGTTAGGAGTTATTGCGCTTCTTGCTGTGCTGCTTTTTGGGGTTAAACGAATCCCGGAACTCGGTTCTGGGCTCGGATTGGGAATTAGCAATTTTCGCAAGGCGTATCGAGATGGCATGGCGATTGATGTGACCCCCGATAAAGATGCAGGCCAAACCGATAAAAAGGCTAATGCCT
The DNA here is from genome assembly GCA_044345055.1 of Bdellovibrionota bacterium. GTDB lineage: Bacteria > Bdellovibrionota_C > UBA2361 > UBA2361 > OMIW01 > OMIW01. The sequence goes on along the minus strand of JBIJBT010000016.1, from coordinate 14,751 downwards.
CAGAGGGTGAAAAACAGGCGAAATAGGCGGATTTTGGAGAGGTAATTTTTGAGCTGCAACATCCAGAATTTTTTAGTTTGCCCGCAGCCTCTTAGATTCACCCAGCCTTAACAACACCATAAACTCGCACCGAGAAAAATTCTGGGAGAGGAGTGTGCTGCGGAAGGATTATCCTGAAATCCGCTGCCTTTTGTGATTCGGCCGACATCTTTTCTGTTAACGATTCTTTCTGAAGCTCCGCATTTTTTTCAGCGGAAAAGCTGCTTATTCTCGCTGCGCTGAACATTCCACCAGCCCCTGCAATTGCGGACTGAAGAGGTGTTCCTTGATCATCGAAGGTAAGGGCCTGCACCTGTATGCGGGAAAAGTTATCGGTGGAGCGGTTTATTACCCGACCGGTCACCACATAAACCGACTCGCCGCTATCAAGCATCAAGCTCTTTAAAGCTGGCTGTTGGATCTGAAGCTCCGCCGGGGGAAACTGAAGAGCTGTTTCAAACACTCCGGGATACTGCGACACAATTTGTCGGGGGGACTGAATCATCGCGATGCTTAATCCAGCCAGAATGAGAAGCAGAACTATTGCGGGCGACAGTGCTATGACTATCTGTGAGCTTGGTGAACGAGAGAAGCCTTTCGATTGAGAGATGGGTGGTTGAACCGTAGTAGTATTTTTCTCTCCAACTTTGTCGGTCCGTTTATCGGTGCCCTGAATCGTCTTGGATAGGTGGTCGTCTGCTGAGGCGAGTCGCGATTCCTCACGACGGCCGTCCCGATGAGCCACTTCGTTTTCGACTGACCCTGTCTCTAAATCTATTTGCTCTTTGACCGATGTTTCTGAAATCCCCGCTTCTACTATGGAGGTAGGTGAGGGCTGATTGATCGCCTCTAAACTCTGCTCGTTTGTCGTATCTAACTCACCTTGAGCTAAAGGCGCTTTCTCTGATTCGACCGCGACTGCTTTATCCACAATCTCTGCCGCGCTATCACGATATCGTTCGGGTACACGGGGCGCTACAAAATTATCGGTTCGCTCTAAAGGAGGGTGGATTCTCGGCTGCATTCTTGAACCGGAACGCGCCATACCGTGCTGCGACCCTCCAGAGGCGCGCGACAACGCTGTCATAATTGAGGCGAGTGATTTGGAGAAGGTTGTGTCACATTTCGAGCAGTGAAAACGTGGGCGAGCTACCTGACCGAGCACGGCGGAGTCGACTCCAAATTTTGTTTTGCATGATGGACACTGGATGGCAACTATCGTTCCTTCGTCAGCACCTTTGTCTCGGCTTTCTCCCATATCGGTCCTGCGCATTTAGCTAATTAAAACGGCTTGCTAACACCAGCTACTTACCTCTCAACGCCTTTCTGCCGACTTGTGACAGGGGGTCTCGGGTGCCATTGTGACAAAAAGGTGGGCTGTTCTACAATGGCCGCCCCCAACAAAGGCGTTTCTCTTGTTTAATGGAGGCGATTTTTGGGGGCAGAACACCTATTCGGAGTACTTAATGAAAAAACAGCTCTCAGATTCGGGAAAGACGCGTGCTACGAGAGAACATTCTTCACCTGTCGCACCAGTGCGAACTCGGAGAGAGTCGAACTCGTCGACAGCTCGGGGGCCAACGCGACCTGGTTATTGGGTTATGGGTCGGAATGCGGTGAGTGAATTGCTCCGCGCTACTCCCGAGCGAGTGCTCGAGATCTGGTGTACCCCGGACTCTGCGCCTCTAATTAAGTCTCTTAAATTCGCAGCGCCAGTCCATTCCGATACCGATCGGCAGCGATTGACCGCCCTTATTGGCTCCGAGAGTCATCAAGGAATCGCAGCTTGGGTTGCGCCTCGATCCGCAGTCAGCCTTGCCGATCTCCTTGCTGCCATTCCGCCGGATGCTCCATCGCTTCTCATTCTACCCGATGCAATATCTGATCCCCAAAATCTCGGCGCGATAATCCGCGCCGCAGAGTGCTTCGGTGCTGATGGTGTTATTCTTAATCGTAATCGGGGCTGCGGAATTACCCCAGTTGTTACAAAATCTGCAGTGGGAGCTACCGAGCTTGTTCCACTCATCGAGGTTGCAAATGCTGATCATGCGCTCAGGCAGTGCCAACAGCACAATTTTTGGGTGGTCTCCGCCGCCTGCGGATCCAACGCTGAGCCTCTTTCGCGCTTTACCCTTCCTCCCCGCACACTCCTTATTGTCGGATCTGAGGGAGATGGCATCCAACCACTCCTGCTAAAACGATCCGATCATCTCGTTGCTATCGAGCAGTGTGGCATCATTGATTCTCTCAATGTTTCTCAGGCAACGGCAATTTTGTGTCACGCCTATCGATCGCAGAATCCACGACCGGAGTAAGAGTTACAATGGCGTGAAGCTAACCCATAGACAACACACGCCGCTATCGAGTAACCTCGTTTCACGGCTCTGTTTCCTACCAGATGCTTACCTTCGTCTCCTGTTTCGCAGCTAACTCTGCAGTTATATCGATTACGAAAACTATAACTGCGCAGTTGGCTTTTTTGCCCTTTTGCGGATTTCGCCTACAACCTTTGCTTAGTTGTGTAAGGTTACGGCGATTTCTCGAAATGAATAGTTTCACTCCATGAACGACCTTTCTCAGGCAACAGGAATGACGATACGTAGTGAGGAAGATCCGGCCCAGTTCCTCTTTACCGTCAATCTCGACCTCTTTGATGGTCCGATGGACCTGCTGTTACATCTTGTAAAACAGCATGAACTTCCGATTGAGAAGGTATCGCTTGCAGCTGTCACCGAGCAGTATATGGCGATTCTCGATGAGGCGGTTGAGCTCGATTTTGAGCTCGCGGGTGAATACCTTGTCGTAGCCGCAACACTACTTGCGATTAAATCGTCAATCCTTCTCAATAAACCGGTTGAGGTGCAGCTCGATACCGAAGCCGATGGGCCAGATCCGGAGGAAGAGCTTCTGCGTCGGCTCCGCGAACTGGAACGATTTCGTTCTGGAGCCCAACAACTTGCTGAGCGCCCCATGCTCGGTATCGATGTATTTGCCCCCACGCCGGAGCCCTTTGCTCCAGGCCCCCCTGTGCTTCGTGATCACGATGCTCTGTTGCTCGGGCGAGCACTAAGGCGACTTCTCGATCGCACTCCCGCCGAGCTTCGATCTCTTGTCATTACAACCGATTCAGTGCCAATAGCCGCGCGGATGATGCAGGTGATTGAACGGCTCTCTATTTCCCCTTCCGGTCTCGGCTTTAATGATCTTGTTGGGGAATTCATAACGGTACCCTCAATAATTGCGACCTTTCTTGCGCTCTTGGAGCTATGCAAACGTCAGGCAATTACCGTAGAACAAGCATCGGTTTTCGGAGAAATTACGATTTCACTCGCCGCATCGGCGACAGGAGAAACGAGCATCCTTCCGGCTGAAGAACTCATCTCAGAATTTGACCAGACTAATTCCGAGGAAGACCGAGGCGAGGAGGGACGGGAGGGTATTGAGGAAAACGAAGCGCGGGGGACAGCATGAGTGGTGATTACGGCGACAACGAAATCCAGGACGATGATACTCAATTCGAAGCAGCTGTGAGTGACATCGCTCCATCGGATGGCGAGATCGGTGAATCTGAAATAATAAACACTCAGTCTGATCAGGACGATAGCTCACCTTCTGATCAGAGCGATAGCTCACTTTCCGCCGGTGAAATCCTGCAACCAACAATCCCCGAGAGTCAAAGAGCGCCCCTCTTGCAAGCGCTTATTATCTCTTTCAGCGATCCCGTATCGCTCGAACAATTAGCCGAAACAACGCACCTTACACCGGATGAAATTCGCTCGGCCCTCTCTGAGCTGCGAGCTCTTCTTGCCGTCGATAGTAGCGGTATTGAACTCGTTGAGGTCGGCTCTCGATTTCAGATCCGCACCAAGGTTGCATTTTCACCATTCATTCGAACCCTTAAAGCGGAGCGTCCTCGCCGACTCAGCGCTCCAGCACTCGAGACTCTCGCGATCGTTGCTTATCAACAACCGGTTGCAAAGAGCGATATCGACAAACTTCGGGGTGTTGATTCAACCCCTACATTAAAGACACTTCTTGAGCGTGGTCTTGTCAAGGTAGTCGGACAGGCTTCATCAGTAGGTCATCCCTCACTTTACGGAACTACCGACACGTTCCTAACGATATTCGGTCTCGGTGCCCTGACTGATCTCCCATCTCTCCGGGAAGCAAGTTCCCTCGAGCGAGATCCGGGCGAGCCTGACGAAGAAAAGGATGATGATAATGTAGCAATTCTCTCAGCTGATGATGAAGATCGCGGGCTCGAAGATGAATCGTCGATAAATCCCGATCCAATGACAGATGAAGAACCGCTCTCACTCAAACTGCCTGTCGGATTAGCAAGTCGAATCGCAATTGAGCGAATTTCTCCAGAGGAAGAAGCGCGAATTCGGGAAGAACACGAAGCGCAGTGGTTTCTTGAAGAAGATCCGAAGAATTCAGGTGCAGAGTAGATAGCGTTGCCTTAATGAGACATTAGATATTTTTTTAGGGATCGCTAGTTGGTTTGTGTCCCTAACTCTTGTATCTGAATTTGTGTATCTGAACTTGCCTTTTAGCAGGTGACGTATCACCCTTGAACCTCTCATAGATTCACCCCAAGTCGCCATCATGAATCAAGACACACCAAACCCCAAAGAGCTGCTCGGCTCTTTTATCGCTTCGCAGATTATTCCCGAGAGTATTATCGCGGTCGGGACCGGGTCAACGGTCGATGCGGTTATTAGAGCATTAGGTAACCGAATGGCGAAGGAGAGATTTGGAGTAACGGTTGTTCCAACTTCGATGGAATCAGCAGCCCTTTGCGCCGCCGTTGGGTGTACGGTCTTATCGTTGCACGCAATTCCTAAAAGGATTTCTTGGGGTTTTGATGGTGCTGACGAAATAGATGATTCACTCAGGCTTATAAAGGGCCGTGGGGGAGCGCTGCTGAGGGAAAAAATTATCGCAAGCCACTGCGAGAGCCTTACGATACTTGCTGATGATTCAAAGCTGGTTTCGCGGCTCGGTGAACGATTCGCAGTTCCAATAGAGATTATCCCTGAAGCGCTGACACTGGTCCGGATCAGCTTAAGAAGTTTAGGCGCGACAGAGATCGAGCTGAGATCGGGGCTCTCTGGTAAACATGGCCCAGCGATAACTGAATCGGGAAATCTTATCGTTGATGCCCGTTTTGATGAGATCGACGAGTTCCTACCTCACAAGATTAAATCATTAGTGGGAGTAGTCGAGCACGGAATATTTGTCGGATTGTGTGATCGAGTTGTTATTGCGTCTAGTGATGGAAAGCTCAGTGAACGGCGAAGTGCTAGCTGAGAAATGATTCACAATCGGGAATATGGTCTCGGCTTTAGATAGGAGCCATATCACGAAGGTTGTGAGAGGGGCTCCCAAGAGGATTCGATTTTGCCTTTTTATCTAGCCGAAGTATCATAAAGGACAGGAGCTGCACTTTATTCCTGCCCGATATTCCTCTCCGATATGCTTTTCTCAACGGCAAAAAAACTTATTATCTTTCTGATAGGCGGAAGTGTCGTCGCAATCGGGACAGTGATGTTAATTCTTCCCGGCCCAGCATTTATCGTAATTCCAATCGGTCTTGCGATTCTTGGGACAGAATTTGCGTGGGCTAAAGCGTTTTTGAAACGGTTACAGAGTCACGCCGAAGGTATTCGGACCAAAATGACAAAGACCACAAAAGAGGATAATTCGCCGAAACACTAGACCGCTTACCATTGAGATCAAAGGCACTACCCGTTAAGCCTTAGCACAACTTCTGAGACCTCAATAAACACCCACACAGCTTATAAAGAATTCTCGCTCCGACATTTGCATCCCATTCATCGCCCTTACCCGAAGGTGATACCTCATTGAGGTCAAAGCCGATGACTTTTCGGCCACTTGATGCGAGGGCTTCTAGGATGTAACACGCCTCATCAAACGAAAGTCCACCAGGTACAGGAGTTCCGGTGGAGGGGCAATACGATGGGTCAAGAGCATCAATGTCGAACGAGACGTAGACCTTTTCTGGAAGAGTATCAATAATTTTTGATGTAATTTCTTTGAAGGTACGCCCTTCAGCTTTTTCCCGGAAAATATCTCTAGAATAAAAACATGAAGCCCTATCACCTAGAGACTCCATAAATCGCTTCTCATCAATACTGTAATCACGAATTCCAACCTGAGTTATTCTGCTAACTTCAGGATAGCTCGTCATTACATTAAAAAATATTGATGCATGACTGTGTGTGAATCCTTCGTATCCATCACGAAAATCTTGATGAGCATCGAACTGTAGAATCCCAAAACCGTCACGATTTTTTTCCGAAAGTGCCTTAATAAGACCTTGAGGACTAGAGTGATCGCCACCAAGAACTGCTACAAACTTATCCTTGGACAACCAATCCTTTGCCGTTTTGTAAACCGAATCATTAACTTTGCGACTCGATTCATTTACAAAAGCCTGCTCTGCAGTCGCTTCTCCACCACTCATGCACGCTTGGATAACTACTTTTGCCGCTTTCTTTGCCTCCTCGCTTAGGCTTCTTATCATAGGGTCCTCTGGAACCATGGCTATGCCCACCCTGAAAGGCTCACCAAATGCCGCATCACCTACATCGAGCTGATGACTAGCAGGAACTATTACATCGGGCCCCTGTGAGGTTCCTCCACCATACGAAGTTGTAGCTTCCCAGTGCACCGGAATAATAACCAGGCTCGAATCCGCTGGATCGAGAGAAACTCCGAGCAAACCGGCATCTTCAGCTGGCGGCATCCCAAGAACGATCTGTCGAATCGCCTCATCAAAATTCATATAAGTAGTCATAAATGATCTCCAAAGATTATCTCACTCGAAGAGATTTCACCTGTAGCCAAGAGTAATGGTGATCAAAGGACGAGTGACTCAGGATTAAATTATTCCAAGCCTAGCAATCAGGGGATCAATGTATCAGATATTGATTCGGAGTAAATAAAACGGTCTAGTTTTCGGATAGATTATTTTTCATGCTAAATCGAAAAACAAATAAAAAGAGTCGGCAGGTGCGCGAATATTACTACTCACGCAACTCACCGACTCTTCTTTAAAACCAAACCTTATCGAACTAGTTTCTGATTGCGTAAGCGCTTGAACGCGAGCGCTTTTGCCCGAGCAATCCGCTTCTGCCGTGCGATCTGAGCCGCCGTCAATTTCCTTTTCGAACCACCCTTGACACTCCCACTCGTGCTACTCGATGGCACCGAGAAGAGAGTTTTTCCAGAGGTCGAGGTTGCTGTCGTTAACTCATACACACTCACAGTTTTTGGACCTAGCGTGCCCACTAACGCACCGTTTTGTAGCGTCAAGGTACCCGGTCGCGAGGTGAATACGTTTCGAGCTCCAGTTGCCGTTACAGTTGGTCGCAACGTAATCGGATACGAGTTTGATCCGAATGCGTTTACAGCCACCACAATGGTTCGCCCATTCCAGGTAAACTGCGCAGCATACACTTGGCCGTTCCCCGTTGAGAGCGCCGTTCGTTGACCCCGCAGGAAGAATCCTTTGAGCGATTCAACTTCACTATTGGTTCGTCCCATCTCCGCCCAGAGATCAGGATAATTGTTCAGGTTCGTCGTCTCGTCGAAAAAGGTGTAGTACATTAGACCTTTGACGCCAAGCACTAATGCCTGATAGGTCATACTCCGAAACTCAAGTTTCGTTGGCATCCTTTGATTCGGGTAGCGATATGACTGCAAGCATCCGAGCGGGACCTGATTGTTGTAGAGCGAATCAGAAGCGAGATGGAGCTTTAAGTTATAGGTAACCGAACTCTCAGGCTCGTAGGGAATCGGGTATACCTGATAGCAATAAGTATCAGCATAACCCATGTACTCCTTCGAGCGAGCAGTACTAAACGCCGTGATCAGTGTCATTGCGCCGGGAACTTTAGCCTTTAAGATAGGTGTTTCCGTTGCAACCTGACTGACCGGGAACCATCGTGTCCCATCACTTTTTAGCTCATCTACATCATCAAACGCGAGAAACCACGATCGAGTCGGATGCCCCTGAGCCATTGATATGACACCATTTGGGTCACTATTAAACTCAATCGTCGTGTAGATTCCGAGCCGTGCCGCCTTATCGAGAAACGCCTTATCTCCCGAATCAATTGGCGTTGCAACCATATTAAAACCGTTGGCAGCTATCTTCTCTAGATCCAAAAGACGCTGTGCATCCTGATTGGTATAGTACGACACGTAATAAATGCCGATTGGTAAAAAATCTTTTCCATCGACCTGAGTTACTTTATTCAAGACCGACCAACTACTCTGCTTTGTGAGTGCTGGACGATATTGCGCTTGTGCCTCCCCTCCAAAACTGTACACCGAAAATACCACTCCTAGAATCACACTCCCCGTTCGGATGGCGATTCGAGACAAACGACACTTCATACTCACTCCTCCCCTCGAGAACCCCCTCCGACTAGAGGTAATGTACAGATAAAACATTGTCGAATCGAATGATCGGTCGGATGAGTTAGGTAAGATTCAGGACTAGACCTTTTGATTCACCTTTTTTGCCTAGTCGTCTAATGCAAAAAAAGTGATGATAGGTCACTGATAGATGAATTTGGAGCGGAGAGAGAAAAAGAGGGGAAAAAGTTCCCAAAAAACCTCTTATTTAATTCAATGACTATTGAGCAATCGCAACTGAGATATTGAAAAAGAAACCGCTATAGCGAAAAGACATAAACCTAAAAAATGTCCCAAATACGGAATCGGATAAAACGTTTCCATAGTGAACGATGCTACCTGGAGCGCGACTAGAGCAAAAAAAAGCGGTTTTGTCCCACTCTCGAAACGATAGAGTAACAAAGCTATCTGAAATACTATAAACCAGTATGCAAGAAAACCAACCAAGCCCAACTCGAAGAGATATTGTAACGGCGTCATATGGCAACTTCTATTCGGTGTGACCGGATAGGAAGCTCCCAGACCTGCACCAACTAGTATAAAGGCTGGATTGTTAAGTAATACTTCGGTGTATGCATGCCATATATCGGGCCGACCACTAAGATTATCTCCATCTGTAGCTGAGAGGATCGTTTGTTGGCGAGCAACCGTCTCAGAAACAGCGCCCATATCTCGACCAAACATCACCACTGCAGTGAGCACAAGAGGCATCGCCGCTACAAGTAGTTTTGGATTGCGAGCAAACTGCGTTGCTAGGAAAAATATAAGCGCGGCGAACCCGGCGCGAGACTCTGTCACAAACGAAGATACAACCGCAATCATCAACAACAAAATAGCTCCCATCGTCACCCGTGATTGAGTGAGTGCGCATCTAAGAGCGACCAGAGCAAGTATTTGTACCCCCGCATACGCGTGATTGTATCCAACAAATCCAACGCCACGACCATCATCGGGGAACTTCTCCTTTAGAGGATATGCTACCCATGGCCCGGCAAGATCGGGCGACTGAGGAAGATGCGCAACGAGATTGCTGAGCGGAATAATTCCAAAAAAAGTAAGGAGAACTCCCGCACAGGTAATCAGAAGAACTATATCAACAACCCATCCAATTATGGTGAGCCGTTTTGTACTCCACGCTACCTGAGAAACGGCCCAAAAAAGGAGAAAGAATTCGGTAAATCGATAAAAAAAATAGAGTCCATACATTACCGCTTCGCGCTCTGTCGTAAATACTATTGTGTGAAGAAGGGCAAAGAGGGCGATTCCAAGAAGCACCCCGAACGATCGGAGACATCGGCGATGAAGTGACGTTAACGCAGTGGTAGAACGGAAGCCGAGTATCGCTATACCGATAAGAGGTACAATCATTATGTCAGCTAGGGTTGGCCAAACCGACCAAGATGGCCCGACCGCTGCAATCGGAATCATAAACGAGTGAGCAGTGATATAGAGGCACAGTACGATGAAGAGAGGGCCAGTTCGTCGAATTGCGGCGGGTGGTAACGGAATAATCTGAGAGTATAGTCGCGCTACCATTTTTCTCCTCCTTAGCCTACTCCGTTTCGAATCGCGCACCAAAGAACGAAAAGTCGGCCGATCAGGGTAACTATTTGGCCAACTAAAAGGACCAAACATCCTCCCATTAGACCATACGGTGGAATGAGAATAGCCGCAGCCACACTCGTTGCCACAAGAGCAACTACTGCAGGAGCTACCTGCTCGCGAAAAACTCGTGCAGCGGTAACTCCATACTCGACGACCGTTGCAAGATATTGGAAGAGAGCCGCGATCATGACGACCACTAAGCACGGAGAGTACGGTGCATAATCAGGTGCGTACATCAATCGCAAGATAGTTCCGCCACCAATAACTGAAACCGCAATCCCCAAAATACCTAAGCACAGCGCAATAGCTGATAGCCGGACCATAAGGCGATAATATCCAGAGAGATCGCCCTTAAGAAATAATCGTGACAATCGGGGACTTGCCGCCTGACCAATCGCTGCGATGACGGTTTGACCAGCAATAATCGTATAACTGATTGCTGAATACATACCGAGTTCGGAGAGACCTCGCGAAGATGCAAGAAAAAATCTCGGTATCGCAGGCCCAAGCGATATCAGGAGAAGCATTACTCCGAGGGGAAATGAGGAGCGAAATAATTGAGCTATTCGCGCGGTATCAGTACTCAACCAATCAGATGATCTTTTCTCATCCCGAAGAATCGCAACTCCATTTGGAATGTCTCGTGAAAACAACACGACACTCCAACAGAGCAACATAGCACTACTTGCCAACACAATACTTTTGGTGAGAGAAAGAACTGCGACCACTAGGATGAGAGATCCGACCCCTTTTGTGATCATCGAGAGCGCAATCATCCGCATCCGCTCTCGCTGTTGAAGTAGGCCAAAAATAATATCACTGATCGATTCGACAGCTTTTGCACAACCTACTATCAGCACAACGAGCGCGGTTGTTCGGGTAAAGCTTCCGATGGTGAAACCGCCGAATGTAATAAGGGAGACAAGAGTAACTGCCAGTACAGTTGTTATTATTCGAAGTGAAAGATAATCAGAAAAGGAATATTCTCGGCGAGCATCGGTCGCCTGAACACCACGCAGCTGAAGGCTACCGGTTAAAAAAATAGGTGCTGCAACTGCAAGACCCAAAGAAAATTGACCAAGTGCTTCGCTATCTGCAAGTTTTGCTATCGCTATCGAGCATCCCCACTGACAACCTGTATAAAAGACACTTCCTGCAAGAGTCCACAAAACATCGACTCGCAACGAGGAAGCAGGGGAGATGTGTGTAGCCGATACATTAATCGTAGGAATAAGCGAGACCGAGCTACTTAAAGCTTCTCTCTCCGGCAGCTCAGAGGCCTCTCCAATCGCGGTTACTTCCCCCTCCATCGCACACCTCCTCACCGACGCCCTAGCAAGCTCATTTTTTGGTCCGCTTTTTTCGCCAACCACTTGCACAGCCAATCGATATAGAGTATCTTCCCAACGTCAAGCGCAGCGCTGTTTGGAACGTACAGGTACCAAACAGCCACGAGACTCCTTGAGAACAACCTACTCCAGATTACCTCCGACAGGTATCAGATATTTGTGATAATCGAGTAGTAGTGGTAACTTGAGAGTCGAGAGCCCAGACGTCGCAGAACCCGGAATAATCGAGCAGGCAGCTTGTGAATCTCCTCTGTCCCGTCCCAAAAAGCGCTTTCCCGATACGGAGCCGTAGTTCAGTTGGTTAGAACGCTCGCCTGTCACGCGAGAGGTCGCGGGTTCGAGTCCCGTCAGCTCCGCCATTTTTTCAATTAGTTGATTCTAGGGATTCGAACCCTGTGCTCACGTAGTGAGCAAGAGAAAACAAAGCGAGTCCCGTCAGCTCCACCAACCCTCATCCGGCTCCACTAGCAAACTCAGCTCTGACATAGTCGAGTTAGGTTCAAGCAATATTAGTCACAACCTAAAAATGCTCCCTCTGTCGCTGTCCCTCTCCCCCTCACTGACCCTTCTTTTCGCTATCATAGCGGCCGATGTCGCGGCTAACTTTACTCCAGGGCCGAGCATGTTGTTGGTTATATCGCGATCTTTGCGGAGCCGAGCGCATGGCCTAGCTGTTGTTGGGGGTATAGCGGTCTCGAATATCCTCTTGTTTAGTGCAACCCTCTTTTTAGTCGGAAAAATAACCGTTTTGAGTGAGGTTGTAAGGCAAGCGCTTAAGATAATTTTTGCCGTGTATCTTGGATGGCTCGGTGTTAAAGCTATTCGATCTGGTTCCCTTAATCGGCAGAAGAAGGGTGAGGTTTCGGGATTTAATCCTGTTGAGGTGAGAGTAGGTGATTACGGCAACGAAGAATCAGGCCGCCGTGGAAAACTCGCTATTGCAGAGTTCGGTGATAGTTTGAAAGCCGGTTGTATGACATCCCTTACTAATCCTTCGTCCACATCTTATTTTCTCTCCCTCTCGACCGTTCTCGTCCAGAACAACACCTCTGCGTTGATTCGCATTGGAGCTATTGTCGGAATCGTGTCGGCAGTGATCGTAAGTTATGGATCGTTCGTTCTTCTCTGTTCTTGGCCTCCTCTCATGAGGGCAGTTCAAGCATTATCTGGATGGCTCGATATATTCACTGGATCTTTGTTCCTTCTCTTCTCAACATCTCTCCTTCTTTCATAACCTTTTGGCAGTCAATCGGGGTCATGCAGGGAAACTTCACATTATTGGGACATCTTCAGCTCAGAGAAATAGAGCTAGGAGATTCGAGTTCAGTGTCAGGGAAGGCCATGGCGAGTGTTGTTTGCCTTCGATCCTCTTCGACAGGCGGTAGTGCTTGTAGGCGGGGATAAGGGTGGAGACAAGAGGTGGTATAAGGAAAATGTTCCCCTTGCTGACAAGCGGTTTCAGCAGCACTTAGAAAAAATGAAGCGCAGGTAAAAAAGAGGAACAGATGCGATCATATAAAGAAAAGAGAAAAGAATTTTCTCCAGAGGCTCAAGTTCGTATCAGTGCTGGTGCCGACCAAATACGGTCAGAGCTTCGCCTTCTTCGCGCAATTCGAGAGCGGAGTGGTATGTCGCAAGAAGAGCTTGCGACAAGGCTCGAGGTGGGTCAATCCTACATCTCGCGTTTGGAGCGGCGTAACAATACAACATTGGCAACTCTTGCTCGAATCGTCCACGCACTGGGCGGTTCGATCGATGTGACAATCAATATTCCTCAGCATGGATCGATAAGGTTTTCCGATCTGCAAGAAGAATACGGTGGCCCACTGCTTGTCGGGGGAATTTCTCAAACATCAGAAACCAATTGCTCAAGCCCCACCGATAAACCTCTCAGCGACCGAGAGTAATCTTGTCCGAAAAATATTGACTGAGCATCATATAAAATTTGATTCGCCCTAAGTCCATCTAAAATAAGTTCCCTGATGTCCGCCGCTATGTTTGACCTTAATGGCCTAGACTTCTAAGCCTCTGAGAGAATGAGAAGAAAAGGAGCGAAGCAGAGAATACTTTTTCCACTGTAGGGGAGAGATACTTCCCTGAATACAAATGCTACGCCTTAGCAACCACCGTATCATAAAGCCCATAGCGAGTTAGTCCCTCATGGCTCTCGATACCGGTATAACTCAGCGAAGCGTCCTCATAACGACGAAAAGCAAAGACCGCTTGGTTCATCTGCTCAGTATTAAAAACCTTGAGGCGCACTAGAAGATGAAAATCCTTCACTGTCAGGCCCGTAACGGTTTGGAACAGATCAGGCTCAATCTTGGTGATCACGTCCTGAAGGGTATTCTCCCGAAAATCAGTGAGATACATGAAGGCTGGTATGCGCGTCGCAAACTTGATGAGCTTCTTCTGAACTAGCTCACGCTTGGATTTGAATTCCTTTTCCTCCGCCGTGAGCTGTTTCATCTCCTTCTTGGATAGTTTGCCCTCTTTCGCCTTCTTCTTGAGATCTTTAACAACCTCGCTCTTGTTAATGATCGCCTCCAGGATATTGTCACCGAGCGAACGCCAGCCTTCGATTCGCTCCACAGCCGACATCGCTTCGGGATTGTCGAGAACACGGCGTAGGGTGTCATTATCAACATTGACGAGCAGTGCGCTCTCCCACTTGCGAGCCAGTAGCGTACCCGATGTTCCCGCCATCGCAATATCGAGCACACCCCCAGCATCAATCTGGGTCATGTTCGCGCCGTCGTATGCCAACACGGGGAGAAACGATACAAGGTCCTTAACCGCATTTTCTGGGTTCGGTTCACCCGGAGATAACCCAATGCCGTACTCTGAAAGCTGCCGCAAGGCCCGTGTCGGCGCGAAGTCAAATACGAAACATGCTGGCTTCAGTATCTCCTCCTCATTAGGGTCGTTCCCATTTGGGTTCTTTATCGACCACGGGGATTGAACTCGAAACGCCGCCTGGAAATAGGTTTCAGGGGACTTCAGATTGCGCAGCATTAAGATCGATGACCACTGCGGCACCGTCACACCAGTCGTGAGCTTGCCGCACGACAGCGTTATGGTCTTGGTATCAAAACCACTACCGATAGCAGCACGCACCGGCGGAAGGGCCTCCAAGCCTATCCCTGCTGCCGCTCCTGCGGCGACGACCGCCGTGTAATCATGCCAAAACGTATTATGCCTCTCCTCCAAGAGGTTCTTCATGGCATGACATGCCGCAACATCGGGCAAAAACCAGAATGAGTGTTGGAGATACGGGAGAAGGGTAACATCATAATACGGAAACGGCGGT